>JBCCPS010000060.1:0-20096 GCA_039024775.1 Pseudomonadota bacterium | reverse complement strand
TAAACATCGTGGCATACGGCACAGGCAGACGGGCGCTTGTGCTGTGGCCGTCGATTTTCACCGACCATCACATTTACTCGCCGCTTTGCGCTGCGCTCGCGGATCGCTTTCGGATCATATTGATCGACGGTCCGGGCCATGGGTTGAGCGAAGGGCCAGCGGAGACGTTCTCCATGTCTGATTGCGGCCAAGCCATGGGGCAAGTGATTGACCATTATGCGTTGGAACGCCCCATTATCGGCGGCACCTCTTGGGGCGGCATGACGGCGGTGGCGCTCGCGCTGGCGCGCCCGAATCTTGCGCGCGGCCTGGTACTGCTCAATACGCCCATGACTTTGCGGCGCGACGCACCCAGTCTGGCCACCCGGATGATCGCGGCAGGTGCGCGCTGGATGCCGGGCGCGCGGGTGTTCCGAAACGGCGTTGCACGCAGCTTCTTTTCCGACGGCGCGATGGCGCGTCAGCCCGAGGCCCTGCGCGCCTTTCACACCCACCTACAACAGGCGGACCCGCGTGTGCTGGCCGCTGCGGTGCGGTCGGTGATGCTGCGCGGATCGCCCATTGATGAAAAGTTGACGCAGATTGACTTGCCGATGCTGGTGATCGCTGGCGCGGAAGACGCGATGTATCCGCTGGCATCGCAGAAAGCAGCCGTCGCCAAGACGCAACAGGCGCATTTGGAAGTTATCCGCGGCAGGCACATCTCCGTTCTGGAAGACCCTCAAGAGGTCGCGCGCTTGATCGCCAACTTTGCGCAGGGGCTCAGCGCGCATGAAAAAAGCCCCGCCTGATAGCAGACGGGGCTCTTTCTGTTTTGGTCGCGCGGCGACTTACTTGTCGTCGTCGCCCTTGAGCGCGGCACCCAGGATATCGCCAAGGGATGCACCGGAGTCCGAGGAGCCGTACTGTTCCACTGCCTCTTTCTCTTCCGCGATCTCGCGCGCTTTGATGGAGACGCCCAAACGGTGCGCCTTGCTGTCCACGTTGGTCACGCGCACGTCTACCTTGTCGCCGACGGAGAAGCGGTCAGGCCGCTGCTCTGCCCGGTCACGGGACAGATCGGAGCGGCGGATGAAGGACTTCATGCCCTCATACTCCACCTCGACCCCGCCGTCCTCGATGGAGGTCACGGTCACAGTGATGATCGAGCCACGCTTCACGCCGCCAACGGCTTCGGCGAACTTGTCACCGCCCACACCTTTGATGGAGAGCGAGATACGCTCTTTGTCTACGTCGACTTCGGAGACCACAGCCTGCACCACGTCGCCTTTGCGGTAGCTCTGGATCGCGTCTTCGCCCCGTTCGTCCCAGCTGAGATCGGAGAGGTGCACCATGCCGTCGATGTCGCCGTCGAGACCCACGAACAGACCGAATTCGGTGATGTTCTTGACCTCGCCCTCGACCTCTGTGCCCTCGGGGTAGCTTTCTGCAAAGACTTCCCAGGGGTTGCGCATGGTCTGCTTAAGACCAAGGCTGACCCGGCGCTTGGCGCTGTCGATTTCCAGCACCATGACTTCCACTTCCTGAGAGGTGGACACGATCTTGCCCGGGTGTACGTTTTTCTTGGTCCAGGACATCTCAGACACGTGCACAAGGCCCTCGACCCCCGCCTCCAGTCCCACGAAGGCGCCGTAGTCGGTGATGTTGGTGACGCGGCCCGTGTGGGTGCTCTCCAGCGGGTACTTGGCGCCCACCAGGTCCCACGGGTCTTCCTGCAGCTGCTTCATGCCGAGGCTGATGCGGTGGGTTTCCTTGTTGATTTTGATCACCTGCACCTTGATCGTCTCGCCGATAGAGAGGATCTCGGACGGGTGGTTCACCCGGCGCCAGGCCATGTCCGTGACGTGCAGCAGGCCATCGACACCGCCAAGGTCCACGAAGGCCCCGTATTCGGTGATGTTCTTGACCACGCCGTCGACGTTCTGACCCTCGGAGAGGTTGCCGATGACCTCGGCGCGCTGCTCGGCACGGCTCTCTTCCAGAATGGCGCGGCGGGAGACAACGATATTGCCCCGGCGGCGGTCCATCTTGAGAATCTGGAACGGCTGCTTGAGGCCCATAAGCGGGCCTGCATCGCGCACGGGGCGCACATCAACTTGCGAGCCGGGCAGGAAGGCCACAGCACCGCCCAGATCGACGGTAAAGCCACCCTTCACGCGGCCAAAGATCGCGCCTTCGACGCGTTCTTCTGCGGCATAGGCTTTCTCCAGCCGGTCCCAGGCTTCCTCGCGGCGCGCCATCTCGCGGGAGATGACAGCCTCACCGCGGGCGTTCTCGACCTGACGGAGGAACACTTCCACCTCGTCACCGGTGCTGACGGAAGGCGCCTCACCGGGTTCTGCGAATTCCTTGAGTTCAACGCGGCCTTCCATCTTGTAGCCCACGTCAATGATGGCCTGACCGGCCTCGATGGCAATCACCTTGCCTTTGACCACGCTGCCCTCTTGGGGCGTGTCCATTTCGAAGCTTTCTTCCAACAGCGCTTCGAATTCATCCATAGCTTTAGACATGTATCGGTTCGTATCCTTTTAGCGTTTTTTTCCGGCCGCGCGGTTGTCTCCGCCGGTCTTTAAAGTTCCAGTTGGTCGCGGGTAAAGGCGGGAACGCAAAAGAAGAAGGGTCGGGATAAACCGACCCTGCTCGAGGTTTTGCGTCCGAAACTGTAGCCGTCCCTTAGACAGGGGCCGTATAGGCGGTTTGCCCGGACCGCGCAAGGGGCTCAGTCCCAACGCGCGTATTGCGGCGGGGGCCTGCCCGGTGGGCCGCTCCCGCCGCGATCCAAGCGTCAGAACCGCATGTCGTAGCGCAGGCCGAAAGTGACCGCGTCGAGGTCATCCGCCACTTCCGATGCCGTCAGATCGAGCGAGAATTGCCCCGCGCCCAGGTCCATCGACAGACCCGCGCCGAGGCGCGCCGTCACGTCATCGTTGGTGGTGGTGCCATCATCAAAGCGCCAGGCATCCACACCCACCAACAGGTAGGGATTGACGCCCTGCATGCCGGTGAAGTCAAACCGCGCGCCGAGACCCAAGGTGGTCTGATCCACATCGCTCGCGGCGGCGGCACCGATGGCCCCGATGTCTTCGCTGTAGCCCGTCAGCGACAGGTAGGGCGAAATCGTGACCGTTTCGCGCACAAAGGCAGCAGAGGCAGTGAGGCCGTAAAGCAGGCGATCGCCATCGCCCGTCGCACCATTGAGCGTGTAGTCGGTGTTACCGTAAAGCAGATACCCGTCGAGCTTGTAGGCCCCGGGGCTGTAGCTGAAGTACGGGCCGATCACCGTTCCTTCGACCTCGAAATTGCCCGCTGCGGTGTCAAGCTCCGTCTCGTTGTAGGACAGCGCCAGACCCCCGATGAACTCAGGCGAGAAGGACGCCTGCACACCGAAGCTGAGCGTGAAGCCGTTGCCATCCGCCACGCCGGAGAAGTTGCTGCCATCGAGCGCGAACCAGAGCGCGGTATCCGTGACGGCCCCCGCCCGGTTGCGGGTCGAAAAGAAGACGCCGCTGCTGCCCGCCTGCGGACCCAACACCAGCCGCGTCGCGTTACTGATGGCCTGGCCAAGATTGCCGCCCTGCACACCCGCGCCGGCCTGAATGCCGGTTTCGATCAGCAGCTTTTCGGTTGCCGTCACCTCATCCGGGTCGGGATCGGGCACGGGACCCGGATCAGGGTCAGGATCCGGGTCGGGATCGGGGCCCGGCCCTGGCCCTGCGGGCGTGCATGTGATGGTCACCGATGCTAGTGTGGCGTCGATCAGCCGGTCGAAGGTAAAGCCGACATCGGCCGCCGTCGTCGCGGTATCCGACAGCACCGTAATGATCGAACCGGTATAGAAAATGTTGATCCCGCCACCGCTGACCTGACCGCCGATGTTGGTGGCGCCCGTCACGGTGATCTTGTCCCCCGGCTGCACGCTGAACGTGCCTCCCTGGGGTGGGGCCCCCGCCGCAGGGGTGTACGTGCCGTTAACGGTTGTACAATCCGCCGCTGCCGCCGCGGCCGATAAGGCGAAAAGACCTGCCGAAATAAACGGTGTTTTTCTGTGCATTGCCCGGAAACCTATTTACTCGAAATGCATTGCCTGATGGGCACCACGCAAAAAAGCGCCGCGCCGATACCCGAAGGGTAAATAGCGCGGCGCGACTGGCAATTAAAAAATGCTGTTAGTTTTCGGATATTCCGATGTGCTCTCTCAATGCTGGATTTTTACCAGCCGATCAGCACTTCTGCCAACGCCATGAACAAAGGGATGCTCAGGATTGCAACAGGCGTGCCGATGCCCGTGGACGTGCCCACATAGGCAGAGGCATTGGCCTCCGGCAGCGCCGCGCGCATCGTGGGCGGGCCGGAGATGTCGGAGCTTGAGGCGGCCATCACCGACAACAGCACCACACCACCCGCAGAGAAGCCTGTTGTGATATGCGCGATGTAGCCCACGCCAAAGCCCAGCAGCCCGTGCACGATGGGGGCGGTCAAACCGTAAAGGATGTAAGAGCCCGCCACCTTGCGCAGTTCGGAAAACCGCGCCCAGGCCTCCATCCCCATGATCAGCATCAAGATGGACAGGAGCCCCCGGAACAGCGGCTCATAAAAGCTCTCATAGACGCTGTCGGGCCGCGCAAAAAGGCCGAGCAAAAGGCCAACGACCAGCGCGGAAATGGCGGGACTGCGGAAGGTGTCGACCAAGATGCCTTTGACCAGACCCTTTTCAATCGCACGTTCCGGGTTGCCACCACTGGTGCCACCACCCGAAAGCGCCATCGTCCCGCCTCCGGTCATCACCTCATTGCCTGCTTTGCGCGCTGCCGCGAGCTTGGCCAGAACGATCGCCATGACGAGCGCTGCGATGTCCATGAAGGGGTAAAGCGCGCCGATAAAGCCCTCGTAGTAAATGCCACCATCATCCAGCACCGCCATGCCCGCCGCGAGCGTGGAGGCGGAGACCGCCCCAAAAAGGCCCGCCGTGGCGAAGGCATCCGTTTGCGACACGCCGCGCCGTTTGCCCAAAGTGACCGCGCCCAGCAGAACGATCACGATGCCCAGCGCCGCCGCGCCGAGGGCGGGCACAAGCAGCGCCATCAAATCCGCCTCGCGCACCGACATGCCCGCGCCAATACCCACTTTGAGCAGCAGCAGGATCACGATGAACTTGTAGACCGGTTCGGGGATCTCGAACTTGCTGCCCACAGCGGCAAGCAGCATGCCAGCGATCAAGAACGCCAGGGTCGGCTTTTGAAACTGTTCGGCCAGCGTGCCGAGGATGGTAAGAAGGATGTCCATGATGCTGCTCCTTTCGGGGTGTGAGCAGCAGATAGGGCAGCGCAGTCATGAATTAAAATATATCGTTTATAACATTTCATTCTATATATCCGAAGTATGTCTCAGCTCAACTACCATCACCTCCGCTACTTTCGCCAGGTTGCCAAACAGGGGCACCTGGGCGAGGCCGCGGCCACGCTCAATGTCTCCGCCTCCGCACTTTCGATGCAGATCAAGACGCTGGAAGAACGGCTGGGTCATGCGCTTTTTGACCGGGTGGGGCGCAAACTGGTGCTCACCGAAGCCGGGCGCATCGCGCTTGATCATGCGGAGCGGATATTTTCGGCGGGCGATGATCTGATCGCCGCGCTGGCGCGCACCGGCACCCATGGCACGCCGCTGCGCATCGGTGCCCTGTCCACGATGTCGCGCAACTTTCAGATGCAGTTCCTGCAGCCGCTGCTGGCCATAGGGGAGACAGATGTGGTGCTGGTTTCTGGCGATGAAGCGACACTGCTGGCGGGGCTGCAAAACCTCACGCTCGACGTGGTGCTCAGCACGCAGGTGCCGCGCGGGGGCGATGATGTGCGCTTCGCGGCCAAGAAGATCTCCCAACAACCCGCCGCGCTGCACGGGCATCCCAAGCGTCTGGGCCATGACAGCCTCAGCGCCTTGCTCGCGCAGGAGCCGCTGATCCTGCCCACGGATAGCACGATCCGCTCCGCGTTTGAGGGCCTCTTGGACCGGCTGGCCGTGAAGCCGCATGTGGCAGCGGTGGTCGATGACATGGCGATGGTGCGGCTCTTGGCGCGGGAGGGCGCGGGCGTGGCGGTGGCGCCCGCGGTGGTTTTCGCCGATGAAATCGCGCAGGGCATCATCGCGACAGCCCCTTTCGATCTGGGCATCGTGGAGCCCTTCTATGCCGTCACCCTGCCCCGCGATTTCCCGCATCCCGCGCTGCGTGGGCTTTTGGCAGGCGATCAGCCGTAATTCTTGCGCTTTGACATCTTGCCCAGGCCGGGGTTGAGGCTGTTTGTGGGATCGATGGATTGATAAAACGCCGCCAGATCGGGCTTGGCGGGGTAGAGATGGCCCACGTTATGCTCTGCCGGGTATTCCGCCCCGCGCTGATCCAGCAGTTCCAGCATCCGGGCCTTTACCGCCTTGGGGTCCGCGCCCTTGCGCAGGATGTAATCCTGATGCAGCACGTGGCAGAAGAAGTGACCGTAATAGAGCTTGCGCAGCAGATGCTGGTCGATCTCCGGCGGCAGCACCTCAAACCAGTCGGGGTCATTGCGGCGCAGCGCGATGTCGAGGGCAAGGATATCCTCCACCTCGCCCGCATGCACCGCCTGATAGCGCACCGCGGCCCCGGCAGCGGCAAAGCGGTGCAGGCCCGCGATTTTGCCCTCGCGCGGGGTGCAGGCGAACCAGTCACCCGCCTCGCCCGTCAGATGTTCTTGCAGATAGGCCTGCGCCTCCTCGATGCCGCTGTCGCGCATTTTGAGGATCAGGTGATGTTCAAAGCGGGCGCGAAACGCCTCCATCCGCTGCGGCAGCACGTTGGGCCAGAGACGGTTAAGCACCTGCATGAAACGGTCGGTGAGGTTGCGCGGCAAGACCGGCAACTTGTTGAGCCGCGCATCAACCCAGCCCTTGATCGCAAAGATCAGCGGCAGCCGGTCGGTGCCCAGCTTGTCAATGAGCACCAGCGTGTCCTTGCCGTAGACCTTTGAGATATCATAGCAATCGGCGTGCATATACTCGCCCGAGACCGGCAGGCTCTTGAAATCCTTGAGCACCTTGCGCCGCAGCGCACCCAGCACTTGCGTGTCATTGGTACCGATGTAGAAAACCTGTTCACGGTCGTTCTGCGGATAGGTGTCCAGCCGCACGGCAAAGACCGCGAGCTTGCCCGCGCAGCCCGCCGCCTCATAAAGCCTGCGTTTGTCGGCGTTGAACCGCGCGGGCGTGTCAGCCTCCACATCCCGCACGCGGGCCTGATATTCGGTGTCAGAGGCGCGGGCGTTGCCGTCGGTCACATCCGCCTCATCGAACTGCCCCGCCTGAAGGCGGGTCAGGGTCTCTTCGGCTGTGTCGCCGAGATCAACGCCCAAATGATTGACAAGCTCAAGCTGTCCATCGGCCGTGATCTGCGCATAGAGCGCGAGCTCGGTATAGGACGGACCCCGTTCAATCAGCGATCCGCCGGAGTTGTTGCATACCCCGCCCACGATGGAGGCACCGATGCAGGAAGACCCGATCACCGAATGCGGCTGCCGTCCCAGCGGGGCCAGGAGCTTTTCAAGCTTGAAGAGCGTGGCGCCGGGAAAGCTGATCACCTGGTGGCCCTGGCGGATAAGCTTGATCTTGTCCATGCGCAGCGTCGACAGGATCACCGCGCCGCGGTCATAGTCCCCGCTGGGCGTCGAGCCCTCCGTCAGGCCCGTATTCGCCGCTTGCATGATCACGATCTTGTCGGCGGCCACACAGGCCTGCAAGACCTTCCATTGCTCCAGCAGGGTGCCCGGCTTGACCACCGCGAGCGCCTGCCCCGCGCCGGAGCGGTAGCCCTTGCAATATCGCTCCATCGAACGGGGATTGGTGATCACATGGGAGGCACCCACGATCTTTCTGAACTGGGAAACCAGGGCGGTGTCCGACATTGCGACAAAGGCTCTTGCTTGAGGTTGGCTGGCCTTGAGCCTACCCTTTTGAGCCAACCAACCGCAAGCCGATCCAGGCGCCTAAAGCTCCTGCCCGCGCTTCTTGAGCTCTTCAAAAAGCTCCTGGTAGATGCGGTTGCTGTCGCCCCCGCCAAAGATCGCGGCCCCACCCGTGTAGCCCGACCCATAGGTCCGCGCGACCGTGATGGTCTGCACAAGACCGCTGATGAATTGGTCCTTTTCCAACGGTGACAGCGGATGAATGAAAACGCCCCAAAGCCTGCCATTGGCGACCGCATAGCGGGCATCAAGTGCCGCGTCGAAATTGGCCTGCATCATGCGCATCAGGTCATCAGGGGTCAGCCCATCGGCGCTGGCGATGGGCACCATCGCACGCATGCGATCCGCGCTTGGGTCCGCGATGACGATGACCGGGATATCATCCAGGGTGAACTCCACCGCGGGTCCGCGCCGCAAGGCGTCCGGATCCAGGCTCAGAATGATCTGGCCCAGGCGCTGCATGGTCATCGGGGGCTCCACTGCCGGGGCTTCCGGGGGTGTTGGCGTGTCAGTGCTGTCCTGGGCGAGTGCCGCAAAAGGCAGCAGCAGGCAGGCGAGAACGAGGGGTTTCAGGGTCATCGGCTTCTCCTCTTTGGCAAGAAGCATAGCGCGGCCCGCCCCATCAGGCGATCACCTTCCGGTGAAGTGCTTCAGCCCGATCCCTCGCGCCGGGCCTCGATCGCGCGCACGGCGCTTGCGATCGCCTCCTCGATGCTCAAATCAGAGGTGTCGATCACGACGGCATCCTCGGCGGCGATGAGCGGCGCGTCGGCGCGACCCATGTCCCTGGCATCGCGGGCCTCAACGTCGGCCAACACGCCGTCGAAAGTCACCTCCAAGCCGCGTCCCGTGAGTTCGGCAAAGCGCCTTTGAGCCCGCACCTGCGCACGCGCGGTGACAAAAAGCTTGGCCGGCGCATCCGGACAAATCACCGTGCCGATGTCGCGCCCGTCCAGCACGGCCCCGCCCGCACGCGCGGCAAAGGCGCGCTGAAAATCAAGCAAGGCCACGCGCACATCAGGCAGCGCCGCGACCCGGCTGGCGGCCTGTGCGACGTCGGGCGTGCGCAAAGCGGGGTCTTGCAAATCCTCAGCAGTGAGCGCCTGCGCGGCAGCCTCAGGCGTCGCGCCCACCAGCACTTTCGCGCCCACCGCGCGGTAAAGAAGCCCGGTATCGAGATGCGCAAACCCGAAATGCGCCGCCACCGCCTTGGAAATCGTGCCCTTGCCCGCCGCTGCCGGGCCGTCGATGGCGATTGTGAATCCTGTCACTGCACGCCTCCTCGCCTCGTTGCCTTACTGGTTGTCCCGGCTGACCTGCGCGCCCAGTCCCGCCATCAGGGGCTCGAATATTGGAAAAGAGGTCGCAATCGGGCCGCCGTCATCCAAGCGCACCGGCGCATTGGCCGCCATCCCCAGGATGAGACAGGACATCGCGATCCGGTGGTCTAGCTGGCTTTCGCAGAGCCCACCGCCCGTCACATTCCCGTGGCCGGCACCCGTCACGATCCACCAATCCGGCCCTTCCTCTACCTCGATCCCATTGGCGCGCAAGGCGCGGGTCATCGCGTCGATGCGGTCACTTTCCTTCACCCGCAGTTCCTTGACCCCCCGCATCACCGTCTGGCCTTCGGCGAAGGCCGCCACAACCGACAGAACGGGGTATTCATCAATCATCGAGGCCGCCCGCTCCGGCGGCACCTCGATACCGCGCAGCGCGGGCGAAAAGCGCGCGCGCAGATCCGCCACCGGCTCGCCACCTTCCTCGCGTTCGTTCTCATAGATCAGGTCCGCGCCCATCTCGCGCAGGGTGGTGAAGAGCCCTGCCCGCGTGGGGTTGAGCCCGATGCCCGGCACCAACACGTCAGAGCCTGGCACGATCAGCGCGGCACAGACCGGGAAAGCGGCGGAGGATGGGTCACGCGGCACCGCGATGCTCTGGGGCGCAAGCTCCGGCTGGCCGGTGAGCGTGATGACCCGGCCCTCCTCCGTTTCTTCCACCGTGATTTCCGCGCCAAAACCCGCGAGCATCCGTTCAGTATGATCCCGGGTCGCCTCCGCCTCAATCACGACCGTTTGTCCCGGCGCGTTGAGCCCGGCCAGCAGGACCGCCGATTTCACCTGCGCCGAAGGCACCGGCACGAAATATCTGACAGGCACCGGATCCGCCTCGCCAACGACAGTCATCGGCAAACGCCCCCCGGCCCGCCCGACCGCTTGTGTCCCAAACAGCGCGAGAGGGTCCGTGACGCGCGCCATGGGCCGCCCGTTCAGGCTGGCATCCCCGGTGAATGTCGCGGTGATGGGCGATGTGGCCATCGCGCCCATGATCAGGCGCACGCCCGTGCCGGAGTTGCCGCAGTCGATTACCTGACCGGGCTCAGCAAATCCGCCCACGCCTACCCCATGCACGGACCAACTGCCGCCCACGTGTTGGGTGACCTCCGCCCCAAAAGCGCGCATTGCCGCGGCGGTATCGAGCACGTCTTGCCCTTCCAGCAAGCCTTCGATGCGCGTCTCCCCTACCGCCAAGGCGCCCAGGATCAGCGACCTGTGCGAGATCGATTTGTCCCCCGGCACCTCCGCTGTGCCCTGAAGCGGCCCGCAGGCCCGCGATGTCATCGGAATTGGAGCGCCGTGGCTTGACATGAGATCTTTCCCTAAACCCAACCTGCTTCTAGCGGCCTGAAAAGGCAGTGCCAACGCCTCTCCTTTTTCTGGCTAAAAATATCCCAATCCCGCCGCTAAAGCCTGCGGAACGTCAGATAGTGAGGCACCCGGCCCTCGCGCAGCGCCTTTTGCTCATACCGCGTAGACAGCCAATCATCCCAGGGCGCACGCCAGTCCTGCGGGCGCTCCGCAAGCCACTCAAATCCCGCCTTGGGCACCTCTTGCAGCGTCTGGCGTACATAGTCCTCGATATCGGTCGCCACGCGCAACACCGCGCCGGGTTTGAGCGCCCGTGCAAGCGGCTGCAAATGTTCAGGCGTGACAAAGCGTCTGCGGTGGTGACGCGCCTTGGGCCAAGGATCAGGATAAAGCAGAAAGGCGCGGTCGATGCTTTGAGGGGGCAGCACATCCATCAGGTCGCGGGCATCGCCCGGATGCACTGCGACGGTGTCCACCTGCGCGCGCCGCAGCTTACCCAAAAGCATCGCCACCCCATTGATGTAAGGCTCACACCCGATGAAGCCCACGCCTGGATTGGCCTGCGCCTGGTGCACCAGATGCTCGCCCCCGCCAAAGCCGATCTCAAGCCAGACCGGGCTGCCACCAAAACGTGCCCGCAGATCAAGGGCTTCGCGGGTCGGATTGTCTTCCCACCGGACTGGACCGGGAGAGAGCGCGGCCAAGTCCTCCTCAAGATAGCGCCGCTGGCTGGCCTTCAGCGCCTTGCCCTTCAGGCGGCCGTAAAAGTTGCGTCTGGGTCGGTCTGGCTGCGTCATGGCGCGCGCTTTAGCCCGCGCGCGCGCGGGCTGCAACGCTGTTAAGCGCGGTTTAAGGGCCAGGCGCTAGGAGTGCTCTCACAAGAGCCAACGGAGAGGCCGTTATAATGCTGCGCACTGCCCTTTCATCTTCTTCTCACAAACTGCCAAATCTGATCCTGTCGGGCGATCTTGCCGAAAGCAGGGAGCTGCAAATTCTGGTCCTCGATGACGAACGCTTTGACCGGCACCGCATGGTGCGGCTCTGCAGCGGGCTCGAAGTGGCCACGCGCGTGTCCCATGCAAGCAGCCTCGCCAAGTTTCGCGAGATCATCAAGGCGCAGACCTTCGATCTGGTGATCCTCGACTATGTGCTGCCCGACGGCTCTGGGCTTGATGCACTGGAAGCGCTGCGCCTGTCACCCGGCAATGTGAACGCGGCCACCATCATGATCACTGGCCAGGGCGAGGACGATGTCGCGGCAGAGGCGCGGCGCATCGGTTGCGGCAACTATCTGACCAAGGACAGCCTTACCGAAAACGGATTTCGCCGGGCTGTGACGCAGGCATTGAGATTCGCGCAGCCTGCAGCCGAACCCATGGATCAGGGCCTTAGCCGCGCTGATCTGGAAACCCTGACGGGCCAGGTCGCAAGTCAGGTCGCGCGGGAGCTCAAACCGATGGTCAGCCGCATGCTGCGGCAGATGCGCAATTGGCGGGCGAACCCTGATGAGGCGGGCTTTGAGGCACTGCACACGACCTGCATCGACGTCTGGGAAACGTTGGTTGAGCTCCAGCGGAGCGATGGCAGCGATCTGACGCCCCCTGTAGGTCTGGCCGCCCGCGATGACCCGCACGATGAAAGCGGCCCACATCCACGCCCACCCTCGCCCTTTTCAAAGGGCCGGCATTGAGCCCGGAGCGCAGGGCGCTTTCGACGAGATCGTCCTACTGCGTGATCACGCCCGCTGCCTTCAAAACGGACCTGTAGGGAAACCACATCGTCGCGTCCGGTCGGCGCAGGCTCTGGATCGCGAACTCCGCGTCCACTCCGCGTTCGACCATGTAGGCCAGCCGGGTGTAGGTTTCGGTCTGCGTGTCTTTGTAGAGCCATTCCGCAAAGTCAAAAGGCGTGTCCCAGCCACGCCGCTGCCGATGCTTGTTGTAGTAATCCTGCACGGAGTTGGCGCCCCAGCTGAGCTGGTGGAACCCCAGCCGCGCGCCTTTGGCCATGCTGCGCTTTGCGCCGCCCAGAAAGACCGTCACGCAGGAGCTTTCGCAGAAATCCTCCACGTGGGTATCCAGCTCAAAATCGATCACAAGTGCAGCCATATCCATCGCCGGGTAATGTCCCCCGCCCGTGGAGCGCAGGGCAAGTCGGGTTACGCCCGGGTTGTCGCGCAAGAGCGCGCGCATTTCGCGCACGTCTGACTGGCGGATATCTAGCTCGCGACCGTTGACTAAAACTGTGGTGTCGTAGGTCAGCGTCTCCCCCTCAACGGAGAAACGCTGCGGCTCAGGCTCAGCCGCGTCCGTCTGGGCAAAGGCGGGCGCAACCATCGCGCACCAGGCGGCCATCAAAGCCGCCAGCCGCCCGGATGCTGCGCGCGCGCCCATGCGGTCAGACCGCGCTTTTGAGCGCGTCCACAAGATCGACCTTTTCCCAGCTGAAACCGCCGTCCGCATCGGGTGCGCGGCCAAAGTGGCCGTAGGCCGCGGTGCGCTCATAAATGGGCTTGCGCAGGCCCAGATGCTCAATGATCCCGCGCGGCGTCAGATCCATGGAGGCAGCAACTGCCTTTTCGATCTCCGCCTCGGGCACGTTACCGGTGCCGTAGGTGTCGGCGTAGATCGACAGCGGCTTTGCCACGCCGATGGCATAGCTGAGCTGGATCGTGCAGCGTTGCGCCATGCCCGCGGCCACCACGTTCTTGGCCAGATAGCGCGCCGCATAGGCCGCAGAGCGGTCCACCTTGGTCGGGTCTTTGCCGGAAAAGGCGCCGCCGCCGTGGGGGGCCGCGCCACCGTAGGTGTCCACGATGATCTTGCGGCCCGTAAGGCCTGCATCGCCGTCCGGGCCGCCGATCACGAATTTGCCGGTGGGGTTCACATGCCATTCGGTCTCATTGCCGATCCAGCCCTCGGGCAGGGTGTCGCGAATGTAGGGTTCCACCACCGCGCGCACGTCTTCGGATGTCATGTCCGCATCCAGGTGCTGGGTGCTGAGCACGATGGACGTCACGCCAACAGGCTTGCCATCGCGATACTTTACCGACAGCTGCGATTTGGCGTCCGGGCCCAGTTGTGGAACCTTGCCCGCATGACGCGCCTCGGCCAGCACCCGCAGGATCGCGTGGGAATACTGAATGGGCGCTGGCATCATCTCGGGGGTTTCATTGCAGGCATAGCCGAACATGATGCCCTGGTCGCCCGCGCCGTCCTTGTCCACGCCTTGGGCGATATGCGCCGACTGCGGGTGCAGGTGGTTCTCGAAATGCATGGTCTCCCAGTGGAAGCCGTCCTGCTCGTACCCGATCTTCTTGACGCAGTCGCGCGCGATGCCTTCCACGCCCTGCATGAATGTGTCGAGCTTTTCGCGGGTGGAGAGCCCCACCTCGCCGCCCACCACAACGCGGTTGGTGGTCGCGAAAGTCTCGCAGGCCACGCGGGCCATTTCCTCCTCAGCAAGAAAGGCGTCAAGGATCGCATCCGAGATGCGGTCGCAGATTTTATCTGGGTGCCCCTCGGAAACAGATTCGGAGGTAAAAAGGTAGTTCTGGCGGGACATGTCATGCTCCAATGTGAAAAATAATGCGCTACGCCAGGAAGCCGTTGTAGCGCGCTTGGCCGCAGTTATCCCTGCGCGCCCGATTGGTCAATGCGTGAAGCGCGCCGCCCCCGCAATCGCACCGCACCGAGTGCGAGGAGCAACAGGACCGCCAGCGGCAGATCGCCCGTGCGGCTGTAGAGCGTGGGCGGCAGCGGCGCGGGCAAGGGCGCATCCACAAACCCCGCTTGGTTGAGCGGTAGAGACGCCAGGACGCGCCCGCGCGGGTCGATCATGGCGGAAATGCCGGTGTTGGCCGCGCGCGCCAGCGGCAGGCCCTGTTCAATCGCGCGCATGCGCGCCTGCGCCAGATGCTGGCGCGGACCCGCGCCCTTGCCGAACCAGGCGTCATTGGTGATCTGGATCAGAAAGTCGGGCCGCGCGGGGGCTGCGTTCACGTCATGGGCAAACACCGCCTCATAGCAGATCAGCGGCAGCGCCCGGCCGAGGGGGCCAAAGTCCATCAGCTTGGGCCCAGGCCCGGCAGAATACCCATTGCCGAATTGCGCGGCAAAGGCGGTCAGCCCGAGCCTGCCTGCGAGATCGCCAAGTGGGATGTACTCCCCGAAGGGCACCAGGTGATGCTTGTCATAGACCTGATCCACGCCGCCCTGCCGGTCGAGCGCCACCATGGAGTTGAAGTACCGCGCGCCCTCGCGGCGCTGAATGCCGAAGGCGACCTGCGCCGTGCCGCCCGCCTGCGCCATCTCCGCCAGGGTGCTGCCCGCCATGTCGAGCGCCCAGGGCACTGCGCTTTCCGACCAGAGCACCAGATCGGGCGGCGGCCCGCCCGCCTCCGGCAGCGCCTGGGTAAACTGCAACTGACGGTCAAAGAAGACGGGGATTTTCTCTGGATCCCATTTGTCGCGCTGCGCGGCATTTGGCTGTATCAGCCGAACGGTGTGTTCGGTCAGGCCCGCATCTGGCCAGACCACGCGGAGACTGAAGGCCAGCAGGAAGGGTATCCCGAGCACAAGCGACGGGATAAAGCCCTGCCGCCGGCACACCTCTGCCAGCAGCACGGCCACGGCGATTAGAACCAGATTGAGTGCGTAGGGGCCAATCAGAGCCAGGCCCTGGCCAAACATCGTACCCACGAAGGCCTGCGCGGGCATCGCCCAGGGGAAGCCGGTGAAGATGTAGCCACGAGTCAATTCAGCCGCGGCCCAGGTCAGGACGACCATCCATTTCGTCGCGGAAAGCTTCCGCGCGCCCCAGAAGGCCGCGCCCCAGAAAAGCGCCATGCCGGCTGCCATGAAGGCGAGCGCAAAGGGCGCCATCCAGCCGTGGCGTGCGACGTCCACCATAAAAGGCGAGACGATCCATTGCAGGGTGTGTGCGAAGTAACCCAGACCAAAGGCCCAGCCGATCAGTGCTGAGGCGCGCGGACTGTCAGAGCGATGCCAAAGCCAGATGGCCAGGGCCATGCCAAAGACGATTGCCGGGGCAAGCGCGTAGGGTTCTTGGCCAAAGGCAGCAAATGCGCCCGCGAGGATCGCCAGCAGCGCGCGCTGTCTCAGGCTCACCCGCCCTGACCGGTGCGCACCCGCAGGCGTTTGATCCGGCGCGGGTCGGCGTCGATCACCTCGAATTCAGGGCCATCGGGGTGGATCACCACCTCGCCCCGCGCGGGCACCCGGCCCGAGAGCATGAAGACCAGACCCCCAAGCGTGTCGATCTCCTCCTCGTCCACCTCGTCGTGGTCGGTGAGCGACAGGCCGATCTCGTGCTCAAAATCGCTAAGCGGGGTTTTGGCCAGCGCCAGATAGGTGCCGGGCTTTTCATGGGTCCAGTACTGGCCCTCATCCTGGTCGTGCTCGTCCTCGATCTCTCCGATCACCTGTTCGATCAGGTCTTCGATTGTGGCCAACCCGTCCACACCGCCGTATTCGTCAATGACCAGCGCCATGTGGCGGCGTTCGGCCTGCATCTTGGTCAAGAGCACGCCGATGGTCATGGAAGGCGGCACAAAGAGCAGCGGGCGCAGCATTGTCTGCAGATCAAAGGCGTGGCCGCCACCGTTGAAGCCGTGATTGAGTGCCAAATCCTTGAGATGCGCAAAGCCCACGGGCGTGTCGAGCGTGCCTTCATACACGGGCAGCCGCGTCAGACCGCTGTCCTTGAAAACCGCGACAAGCTCTTCCAGCGTGCTGGTGATCGGCACGGCGACAATATCGGCTTTCGGGATCGCCACGTCGTCCACGCGCATGCGCCGCAGATTGATCATGCCGTGGGTTACGGGCCGATCGCTTGAGGGCGCGCTCGCGCCCGTGTCGCTTTTGTCTTCGTCCGCTGTCTGGCTGAGCGCGCCGATCACACGGCTGAAAAAGCCGGAACTGCGCCGCTCGGGGTCTTGGGAAGGGCCGTCGTCCCGGCCAGCCTTCGTGTCATCCTCTGTCAGTGCGCCGCGCACTGCGCTAGAAGGTCCGTCTTGTTCGCCCATCTGTCCTTGTCTTGCATGACGGCAGCGCGAGGCCGCCCGGTTTCACGAATATGGGTCATCCAGACCCAATTTGCCAAGTATTTCCACCTCAAGCGTCTCCATCAGGTCGCCATCAGCCTCCCTTTCGTGGTCATACCCCAAAAGATGTAACGTTGCGTGCACGAAAAGATGGATGACATGGTCGGAAAGCGGCTTACCGCCTGCCGCCGCCTCTGCCGCGCAGGTGTCATAGCTGATCGCGATATCACCCAGCTCAATGCTCCCGTCAGGGCCTGGTCTCACCGCCTGTGGCACCTCACCGGGCCGCGTCGCCGAACGCTCCTCGGCAGGCCAGCTGAGCACATTGGTCGGCTGGGGCTTGTCGCGGAAGTCCGCGTTAAGGGCGGCAATTCGGGTGTCATCACAGGCCAGGACCGAAATCTCGCAGGTCTCGGGCGGCAGGTTGAGGTGGGTGAGCGTGGCGGTGATGGCCGTTGAGGCAAGCGCAGGCAGCGCGGCCTGCTGCCAGCGGTCGTCATTAATGTCGATCCCCAGTGCTTGCATTAAACACCCGGGGCCAGCCCCGGACCCCGGGATACTTTCGGCCAAAAAAAGGGGGCGGCCGGGGTCATGCTTCGGCGTCCGCCTCATAGGCTTCGATGATGGCTGCAACCAGCGGGTGGCGGACCACGTCCTTGGATGTGAAATAGTTGAAGCCAATGTTGGGAATGGTTTTCAGCAGCCGCTCCGCGTCCGCCAGCCCCGATTGCACGCCGCGCGGCAGGTCAACCTGCGTCCGGTCGCCCGTGATCACCATGCGCGAGCCCTCGCCCAGGCGGGTGAGGAACATCTTCATCTGCATCGTCGTCGCGTTTTGCGCCTCATCAAGCACCACGAAAGCCCGGCTCAGCGTGCGCCCACGCATGAAAGCCAGCGGCGCGATTTCGATCTTCTTTTCCTCGCGCAGCTTGCCCAGCTGCTTGGCAGGCAGAAAATCCTGCAGCGCGTCATAGAGCGGCTGCATGTAGGGATCGACCTTTTCATCCTGGGTGCCGGGCAGAAAGCCCAGCTTTTCGCCCGCCTCAACCGCGGGGCGTGACAGGATGATGCGGTCCACCTGCCCAGTGATGAACATCGACACGCCTACCGCCACCGCCAGATAGGTCTTGCCGGTGCCCGCAGGGCCGATGCCAAAAGCCATCTCATTGGCGAAAAGCGATTGCACATAGGCCTTCTGTGCCGCCGTGCGCGGCTCCACCCGTTTCTTGCGGGTGTGGATTTCGATGGCCTGACCAATGGGCATTTCAATCTGATCGCCGTCGCGCACGCCGGTACCCGCCTCCGAGCCACCCATCCGCAGCAGGCTGTCGATGTCCGCCTGCTCCAGCGTGCGCCCGCCCTCCAGCCGGGTGTAAGCCGTCTCCAACACCGCCACGGCTTTGTCCACCGCGTCCTCCTCACCAATCGTGGCGAGCTGGTTGCCGCGGCGGATGATCTGCACCTCCAGCGCCGCCTCAATGGCCGCAAGATGGGCGTCATAGGCGCCACACAGATCAATCAGCAGGCGGTTGTCGGGGAATTCGACGATCTTTTCGGCTTGCAAAGCGCCGTCTGACATCGGGTCACTCTGGCTCAAGGCGCAGTCCTTTGAGTTGCGATTTTCAACATATAGTCCCGGCGTGCCCTTAAATCATGCGCTTTGACACGAAAAAGGGCCGGAGCGTGCGCTGCTCCGGCCCCCCGCTTTGCGCGCGGCAAAGATATCAGTTCGGGTCCGGAATGATGGAGCCACCTTTGAAGTCGCCCACCGTCTGGTTGGGCGGCGCCACGCCGGAGCACACGGGCTTGCCGTATTTGTCCAACCGCTGGCTCAGATAGCCCTCAACACCGTCGTCAATGATCCAGTGGTCGCAGCCGTTGGGGTCTACCCAGATGCCCGCTTGCAGCTGGCTCAAATGCTTGCGGTCGATGCCGCGGTCGATGGTCTTGTCCTGGGGCAGGCCACGGAACGGCACGCCGCCCTCAAAGTCTCCGCAGGCCGTCAGGCCAAACGCGCAGGCAGTGACGAGCATTACTTTGGTCTTGATCATGTCACTATCCCTTTAGCGAATGCAGATGATTTCAACGCGGCGGTTCTTGGCCATGCCCGCGTGGGTCTTGTTGGAGGCCGCCGGCAGCCGCTCCCCATAGCCGCGCACATCCGCGATCCGCGCGCCATTGGCCTGCGCGATACGCGCCACGGCGGACGCGCGGTTATAGCTCAGCCGCATGTTGTATTCGTCAGAGGCGCGGCTGTCGGTATGCCCGGTGATGATGTAGCTGATCGCGCCCGTCTCCCGGAAAAACTGCGCCAGACGTGCCTGGCCGTGCTTGTTGATGCGGTGGCTGTCGGTGGCAAAGAATTGATCTGACTGCATCATGCCACAGACATTCCCCCGGCGGCAGACCGGGATGCCCTGACGGCTGACGTGAGGCGTCATGTACCCCTCCGCCCCGTCATCCATGACCCAATGTTCGCAGCCATCCGGGTCCACCCAAATGGTCGGGATATACACCCCCCTATCGCGACCCTGCTGCGAGCGCGTCTGCGCATCGGCAGCCGATGCCTGAAATACGAGCGCCGCGGCAAGAGCAGTTGATGCCAAGGCTCCCAGAGCTTTGGAGAGTGAGTAACCCACAGCCATGATCCTTTTTCTATCCCCGTGTATTAATGGCAGCGTGTCCCAGGTCCGCTGCCGAGCAGATGCAGGAAGGTTAGGGAATTATCGCTCAGCTGTGAAGCGCTGGATTGAGGTTTGTGGTTTGATTTCGCACCTCTAGAGGCAGATATTGATGCCTGGGCTCGGAAATAAACAAGAAAACGCGGGCTGGGGATAAGAATTCAACGTAGTTAACAGAGAATCGGGTTGAGCGATTCTCTCAGGTTGAGGTCCATCCGGTAACGCCCCGCATCATGGGCTTTTCTGTCCGTGTTTTCGCGCAATTTGCAGTGCCATTCATCGGTGTGACTGACCCTAGTCATGGTTAACCTGGAAAATAGCCACAGCTTGGCCCGCTCGGCTCAAGCAGTACATGAACTCTTTGCGAAAACTCACACAATCATTGAAGAAATCGCGTATTGGCTCCATTGCGTGAACAATTTTGGCAGTGAATGCCAAAACCCTTGCAATGACCTGCCCCATGCTGTGCGTTAACCAACATGGGGCGGCGCGCCTGGATCAACGCTGCCCGATGCTGCCAGCCTTAAAGGGGTTTTTTATGTTCAAGACATTCATGGGTGCCGCGTGCGCCGTTTCTTTCGGGACGGCAGCGTTCGGACACAACGCACAACACCATCACCACCACACCCACGGGACCTTCGCCCAAGGCGGCCAGCAGGTTATCGTCAGCTGCTACCGCGGGCCCTGGAACGACGTGATCTGGGACCGGCCAAAC
>JBCCPS010000059.1:0-20166 GCA_039024775.1 Pseudomonadota bacterium | reverse complement strand
GTGAAAGCCCACCATGCGCATGTTGTAGCGGTAGAGCCCGCCCAGCGTCGCCAAGAGGAACAGGAGTAGCACGCCCGGCGGCACCTGCTGGGCGATGGATTGCCACCACTGCTGTTCCTCGGAGGCCCGCTGCGCCTGCCAACCTTCCAGACAGGCCAGCGTGATCGCATCCGCGCGCGGCGGGTCTTGCGCTTCGTCTGAGCTCACGTCCTGTGTGGCGGTGGGGGCAGGGCCCCTGCAGAGCGCCATGAAAGTGCCGAATTCCTCCCGCGCGCGGTCCTGGATCAGGACGCTGTTGGGGAAACCCAAGAGCCGTTCCAGCCGCGCGTTGGTTTCGGCGCGCAGATCATCGACCACCTGGCGTTGGGATTTGATATCCGTGAGACGCGCGCGGGCGGAGGCCGCGAAATTCTCCGCCCGGATGTGGCGGGGCAGCACGTCATCAATAAAAGCGATCACAGCCTCATCGGTGAGGGGACCATCCGCTGTCAGCTTGGCCTTTGCTTGGGCCAGCAGGTCGCCTGACATGCGAAAGATCGCGCCTTCTTCGCTTAGGAATAGCCGCGCGTCCTCGGTTTCGAGGTGCGCGATGAGGGCCGGCTCTCCCGGTACGCGTGTGAGCTCAAAGGACTGCGCTTCAGGCTCCGCTGTAAAGACATGCGGTCCACTGCCGAAAATCACCATTTCGTCGGCATCCTGGAAGAGGCGCAAAAACCGCGTGCTGGTATCCTCCAGCGGTATCCGCTCTATCTGCTCCGCCCCGGCAGGCCAGCGCGCCAACAAACCATCGCTGCCGAGTATCAAAACATCGCCGTTGTTAAGACGCGCTGTTGCCGTTGGTCTTCCAGTAAAAGGAAGCTCGAGGGTACGCACCTTATCGGTAGCTACATTGAACGAAACCGTTTGGATGTTTGAGCGGCCGCTTGAGATAAACAAAACCTCATCGCCATGCGCATTTGAGAGGTAGTTTGGGCTCAAAAGGCCGGAGAAAAAGGGCGAACCCATCAACCGGGTGATACCGAATAGACTTCCACCGTTCGCGCCGTCAGCGAGTGCTGGGATGACTTCGTCGAGCGGAACGCCTTCGACGATCGCGTCAAACCGCGCTTGTGTTTCGTTCCAGGCCAATATCAGCGCGTCCGCCCCAAAAAGAAAAAGGCGGCCCGTTTCGGAATGTATGTAGTGCCTGGACAGCATGTACCGGTCCAGGCCCACAAGGCGGCTGAAACGCGCGCCACCGTCTGTGGACAGATGTACCACACCCTCTCCGCTGTATCGGAACACGCGCGTTTCGCTGACCGCTACGATCCGAGAGCGAGATCTTATTGAGCGCGGGATGCCGCGCAAACTCCGAAACACTTCCTCCGATACTTTTCTATCCGCTGCGCGTTCTTGCGCGGAACGCGGATCGAAGATTTCTGCGCGGGTGACATTGCCCTCCAGGTCCACGCGGAATACATCCGCGCCGGTGTCCAGCAACACCGCATCTGCAAGCGTATCAGAGGCTCTGATCGCCCTTGGCTCGGGCAGGGCAACAGGTTCGAATATCCTTCCGCCGTCGCGAGAAAGGAAGAAACCGCCTTCGTCATCATAGGCAAAGATGCGGTCCTGAACGCCGGTCACCCGTTGCAGCGTCCTCTCGTCTTGCAGCGCAATCTCGCTGAATTCGGGTTCAACACCCGGACGCAGGCGCAAAATGGTGCCATCGTCAGCGACAAGCAGAGTGGTGGTGCCGGACGTCAGTTTCGAGAACCAGCTTGCCTCGCGCGGCTCTCCAAAGGGTGCAAAGCTCTTGCCGCCATCCTCTGACCGCAGCAGCAGCCCCTCGGCCCCATAGACATAGACCCCCGCGCCCACCCGAAACATGCCGCGCGCGCGCCGATCGCCGCTGCCGCGCACCTGTTCGATAGACAGTGCGAGGTTCTCCACTAACCCTCCGCCCGGCGCATCGGTGCTTATGATCTCGCGGCGGCGCGCGTCCAGCGCGTCGGTTTGCACCTTGATTGTGTCGAGCGTGGCGTAAAGCGTGCCCTTCTGCCCGTCCACATATTGCCGCCAGAACGGCAGGCCCAAGTAGAAGCCGAGCCCGAAAAAGATCACCACGCAAAGCATCGCAAAGAGCCAGTTGGCCCGACGCAGCGACTTTCCCGCGCGGTAGCGTTGCTGGCGCACCAGCCCGCCGATGCGGCCCTCGGGCACATCCCATTCCGCATCCAGCGCCGCGCGCTTGAGGTTCATCGCACGCATCGCGCGTGACTTTTCACCAAAAGAGACTGTCCCAGGCACTCCGGCCCCAAAATCTGCGGTTCCCAATTCCTGCAACCTTAAGTTAAATTTTGCATTCTACAAACCGGAATGTCCCCCCGAAATCACCGAGGCAGGGCTGCGCACGATACTCAAAATTAAGACATCCGCGCCATGACGGGGGCGGGTCTTTTTGGGAGTACCGACGTGCACGGTCTGATAAACCGCAGCATTGAAAGTTTTGTGACGGACGCGCATGGGCACGACGGGTGGGCCGCCGTAGCCGCGCGCGCAGGGCTTGAAATGCAGTCCTTCGAGGCAATGCTGCTTTATGACGATGCGCTTACCAGCCAGGTGCTGGACGCGACTTCTGAGATTTTCGCGCGTCCGCGCGAAGAGATCATGGAAGATATCGGCACCTACCTGGTCGCCAATCCGCGCTTTGAGGCGGTGCGCCGGTTGCTGCGCTTTGGCGGGGTCGATTTTCAGGAATTCCTGCATTCGCTCGATGATCTGCCTGACCGCGCGCGCATGGCGGTGCCAGAGCTTCAACTCCCGCGGCTGGAGTTGCGCGAACATGCCGCCGGCCAGTTCAGCCTGATCTGCGACGCACCCATTGACGGCTTCGGCTTTACGATGATGGGCGTGCTCCGGGTGATGGCGGATGACTACGGGGCGCTTGCGCTCTTGGACCATACCGGCGCGGGCGCCGGGTTTGAGACGCTGTCGATCACCCTGGTGGACGCGGAGTTTTCCACCGGGCGCGACTTTGATCTTGGCGCGCGCGTGGCATGAACCGATTGCCCGACACCGGCGTGCTGGACGTTCTTTGTCCGATGCACCTTGTGCTGAGCGCGACCGGGCATATCACGCATGCCGGTCCCACCATTGCAAAACTGCGGCCCGAACCGGGCCTGATAGAGCAGCGCTTTTTGGAGGTGTTTGAGGTCATGCGCCCCCGCGCGGTGGCCTGCATGGACGATCTGATGCGCAGCGCCAAGCTAAAGCTGCACCTGCAGTTGCGCGACCCGCCGCGCACCTCGCTCAAGGGCATTCTGCTGCCGCTGGAGACGGGCGAGGTGATCGTGAACCTGTCTTTCGGCATTTCCATCATGGAAAGCGTGCGGGACTATCAACTCACCAACGGCGATTTTGCCGCCACCGATCTGGCGATCGAAATGCTCTACCTCTCAGAGGCACAGGCGGCCGTGATGGCCGAATACAAGCGCCTGAATGCGCGGCTCCATGGGGCCAAGACCGCGGCGGAGGAACAGGCGTTTTCGGACACGCTCACCGGCCTGCGCAACCGCCGCGCGCTGGACATGGCGCTGGCGCGGCACCTGGCCTCCGGTTTGGGCTTTGCGCTGATGCACATCGATCTCGACTATTTCAAAGCCGTCAATGACACCTACGGACACGCAGCCGGGGACTTCGTTTTGCAAAGAGTGGCCGAGGTCATGACCGCAGAGACCCGCGACAGTGATATCGTGGCGCGCGTGGGCGGCGATGAATTCACGTTGATCCTGCCCGGTGTCGACAGCGAAGAGGTGCTGCGCCGGATCGGTCGCCGGATCATCGAGCAACTGGAAGAACCCATCGTTTACGAAGGCCAGTCCTGCCACATCTCCGCCAGCATCGGCACTGTTCGGCTGTTGCCCGGCCATGCGAGCTCCGCTGAAAAGCTGTTGTCGGACGCGGATGTGGCGCTTTACGCCTCCAAGAATGCCGGGCGTGCGCGCCAGACCTTCTATGAACCTGCGCTGCGCGAGGCCGCAAATGCGGGCCAGCCGCCCAAGGGCCGGGCGGAGCGTCTCGGTTAGTTTTATACCTATTGTGTACAACATGTACGCAATGATAGCCTCTCTCCAGCGCATCTAAGTCGCGCGGGGGAAGCGGTCCTTGGGAACAACCACGAAAATGAGCAAGGCAGAGGTGCTGGCGGACCTACGCCAGCGGGTGTTGACCCTTGCCCTGGCGCCTTCTGCGGATCTGGATGAACAGAGCCTTGCCGCGCACTACACGCTTTCGCGCACGCCGCTGCGGGACATCCTGCGCCAGCTTGCTGGCGAAGGCTATGTAGAAATCCGGGCCCACCGCGGCGCGCGCGTGGCCGAGATGAGCCACCATACGCTGCGCGATTTCTTTCTGGCCGCGCCGATGATCTACGCGGCGATCCTGCGCCTTGCGGCTGAAAACGCGGACCCGACCCAGATCGCCGCACTCAAGGCCGCGCAGACCGCCTTCAAAACCACGCTGCGCAGCGATGATGTCACCGCCCGGGCGCTGGCCAACACCCGGTTTCACGAGATCACGGGGGCGATGGCGGGCAACACCTATCTGTTGCCGAGCTTTCAGCGCCTGCTTGTGGATCATACGCGCATTTCCATGACCTTCTTTCGGCCTTCGACGGTGCCTGAAACCGAAACGCTTTCCCAAGCCTCCGATCAGCACGACCAGATCATAGCCGCCATCGAGGCGCGTGATGCCGAGCGCGCGGGCGACCTGGCCATCGCGCATTGGAACCTGTCGCGGGGGCGCATCGAACAATTCGTCATGCCAGCGGGGCTCGACCTCGCGCTGGGCAGCAGTTGAGGAGCACCATGAAACCGGTCTTTGCATTCGAGGGCATCTATACCCCTATCATCACGCCGCTTGCACCGGACGGCAGCCCCAACCGCGACGCGCTTGCCCAGCAGGTGGAGCATCTGATTGAAGCGGGCGTGCACGGGATCATCTCCGGCGGCTCCACCGGGGAGGCCTACGCCCAATCCACCGAAGACCGGCTGGCCCTGGCGCGCTTTACTCAAGAGCGCGTTGCTGGTCGGGTGGCGTTCATCCTGGGAACAGGGGCGATCCGCACGCCGGATGCGCTGGCGCTGGCGGCGGGCGCGCGGGAGATGGGGGCGGATGCGATCCTGTTGGGCACACCGCCCTATGCGGTGCCGACAGAGCGGGAGAATGCACTCAATGCGCTGGCAATCGACCGCGCGGCTGACCTGCCGATCATGCTCTATAACTATCCCGGGCGCATGGGCGTGAACATGGGCGCGGAGTTTCTAGACCGGGTTGGGCGATCGCGCAATTTCTGCGCGATCAAGGAAAGCTCGGGCGATATCAACCGCGTGCATCTTCTGGCGCGGGACTATCCGCACATCCAGATGTCCTGCGGCATGGACGATCAGGCGCTGGAGTTCTTCGCCTGGGGCGCGCGGTCCTGGGTCTGCGCGGGCTCGAACTTTCTGCCGCGTGAACACGTGGCGCTTTATGAGGCCTGCGCGGTGGAGGGGGATTTCGACAAGGGCCGCCGGATCATGTCCGCGATGATGCCGCTGATGCGCGTGTTGGAGCAGGGCGGCAAATTCGTGGCTTGCGTCAAGCATGGGGTCACGATGGCAGGCGTGGACGCAGGCGGCATGATGCCGCCTTTGAAGCCCTTGAACAAAGACGACAAGCGGGAGCTGGAACAAGTGATCCGCGTTTTGAAAACCACCATCAGCACCATTCAGGCGGAGGGATAAGCGCATGGAATTGCTCACCAAAGGCGAATATGCGGCCATCGCGGCAGAGCTTTCGCTGCCCAGCGCAGCCTTCATCGACGGGGGCTACCGGCCTGCCATCTCCGGCAAGACCTTTGAGAGCGTGAACCCCGCGACGGGGGAAAAGCTGGCCGACATTGCCGCGTGCGACGCACAGGACGTGGACGTTGCCGTGGCCAAGGCGCGTGAGGCCTTTGAGGATGGCCGCTGGTCGCGGATGCATCCCTCAGCGCGCAAAGATGTGCTCATTAAGCTGGCCAAACTGATGACACGCAACGCGCGCGAACTGGCGGTGATGGAGAGCATCGACAGCGGCAAGACCATCTACGACTGCGAAACCGTGGATCTGCCGGAGACCATTCACTGCCTCAAGTGGCACGCGGAAGCCATTGACAAGATTTATGATTTTACCGCGCCCGCCTCTGACGATCACATCGCCATGGTGGTGCGAGAACCCGTGGGCGTGGTGGGGCTTGTCTTGCCTTGGAACTTTCCGCTGCTGATGCTTGCCTGGAAAATCGCGCCCGCACTCGCGGCGGGCTGTTCGGTGATCGTGAAACCAGCGGAGGAAACCTCGCTCACCGCGCTTCGCGTTGCCGAATTGGCCCATGAAGCGGGCGTGCCGCGCGGCGTGCTGAACGTGCTACCCGGGGGCGGCCCCGAGGTGGGCGAACCGCTGGGCCGGCACATGGATGTCGACATGGTCAGTTTCACCGGCTCCACCGTCACCGGCAAGCGTTTCCTGACCTACGCGGGGGAAAGCAACGCCAAGGAAATGGTGCTGGAGATGGGCGGCAAAAACCCCTGCGTGGTGATGGAGGACGCCGAAAACCTCGACCGCGTGGCCGCGCATGTGGTGAATGGCGCGTTCTGGAACATGGGGGAGAACTGCTCTGCCGTTTCTCGCCTGATCGTGCATCGGGACGTGAAGGACGCGCTTTTGGATCGCATTGAGGCGCATGCTCGCGACTGGCCCCTGGGCGATCCGCTCGATCCTGAAACTCGGCTCGGTGCGATGGTCTCGAAAGCTCATTTCGACAAGGTGGCGGGGTACCTCAAGGACGCGCCCGACGCGCGCATCGGGGGCGGGGCCAAGGACGGCTTTGTGGAGGCGACGGTGCTGGAATTGCCGGACAACGCCCACAGGCTCGCGCGGGGGGAAATCTTCGGCCCCGTTCTCAGCGTGATCGAGGTTGGCTCTTTCGACGAGGCCATCGCGGTGGCGAATGACACCGACTACGGCCTTTGCGCCTCGCTTTTCACGGCCAATGCCAAACGCGCGATCCGCGGCGCGCGAGCGCTGCGGGCAGGGACGGTCACGGTCAACAGCTACGGAGAGGGCGATATCGCGACACCCTTTGGCGGGATGAAGCAATCGGGCTTTGGCGGGCGGGACAATTCGATCTTTGCCCATGACCAATACACCCAGCTGAAAACCATCTGGCTCGATCTTGCCGATGACGCGGACGAGGCCGTCGACTGATGCGCGTGGGCTTCATCGGGACCGGAGAGATCGCAAGTTACATGGTGCGCGCGCTTGCAGGGCAGGAGCATCAGATCACGGTCTCCGCCAGGAACGGCGACAAGGCCAAGGCCCTGGCTGCCGCGCATGCGGAGGTGCAAGTGGCGCAGAACCGGCAGGTGATCGCGCAAAGTGACACCGTGTTCCTGTGCCTGATGGCCGACACCGCCCGGGCGGTGCTGCCGGGCTTGGACTTTCGTGCCGATCAAACGGTGATCTCTGTCATGGCCGATCTGCCGCTGGCGGAGCTGCGCGCGCTCTGTGCGCCTGCCACGCAGATCGCCTGCACCATCCCCCTGTCGGCCATCGCCACCGGCGGGTCGATGCTGCCCGTATACCCCGCTTCTCCTGCGCTGGAGGCGCTGTTCGGGCGCGCGAACCAGGTGGTCACGGTGGCAAGTGAAACCGCGCTCAACGCCCATTTCGCGGGCTCAGCGCTCAGCGCGCCCCTCATCGCACTGATGCAGACCGGCGCGCGGTGGCTGGCTGCCGAGACCGGGGACAGCCATGCGGCAGAGCGCTATGTGGCCGGGGTGTTCGAGGGCTTTCTGCGTCAGATGCAGGAGACGGGCGCGGATTTTGACACGCTGCTGCAAGGGCTTGCGACCGAAGGTGGTCTGAATGCCTCTCTTAGGGCGCATATGGAGGATCACGGCGCACCAGCGGCACTCACCGCAGGCCTTGACGCGCTCAAGCCCCGGCTGGGCCTGTGACCTACCGCGCCGCGCGCACGCCTTCATTTCACTCACCCGCCGCCTGGGCGGAGATCTTGGGCGGCTATCCCAGCTTTGCGCCGCTGGAGGAGACGGCCGCAGCCGATGTGGTCATCATCGGCGCGGGCTTTGCGGGCCTGTCCGCCGCGCTGCGCCTCACCCAGCTCGACGCCAACTTGAGCATCACGGTGCTTGATGCGCTGCGCATTGCCGAAGGCAGCGCAGGCCGCAACTCCGGCTTCATGATCGACCTGCCGCATGATTTGGCGTCCGAAGACTACGCAGGCGCGGGCGATGATGCGGCCGTGATCGCCCGCAACCGGACAGCGATCCGCTTTGCGCGCGCGGCGGTGGCGCAGCTTGGCATCCCTTCCGCCTTTGCCGACCCCGCAGGCAAGGTGAACGGCGCCGCGTCCGCTGGCGGGGCAGCCCACAATGCCAGCTATGCGCGTCATCTGGGGAGCTTGGGTGAACCCTATGAGATGCTGGACGCGCAAGCCATGCGCGCGCTCACGGGCAGCGGGCACTACCACTCGGGTCTCTACACGCCCGGCACGCTGATGTTGCAGCCCGCAGGCTACATTCGGGGTCTGGCAAAAGGGCTCGCCCGGGCCGGTGTGCGGCTGCATGACCAGACGCCGGTTACGGGTTTTGAGCAGCAGGGCAGCGGCTGGCGGGTGAACACGCCTCGGGGCCACATCAGCACGGGCCGGATCATCCTGGCCACCAACGGACACCTCGAAAGCTTTGGCATCGCTCGCGGCGCGCTGATGCAGGTGTTCCTCTACGCTTCCATGACCCCGGAGCTTGCGCCGGAGCACCTAGGCGCTCTCGGCGGCGCGGCGCGCTGGGGCGTGACCCCGTCGGATCCCATGGGTACCACGCTGCGCCGGATCGATAGAGGTCAGGGCGGCAACAGGATCATCACCCGCACCTGCGCCAGCCTGCGCCCCGGCATGGTCGCCTCGCGCGCCGATGTGGCCCGCGCCACCGCCGTACAACGCGACAAATTCGATCGCCGTTTCCCCCAGCTTGCGGGGCTGAAACCGCAGTACGAATGGGCCGGGCACCTCTGTCTCAGCCGCAACGGCGTGGCCGTCGCCCGCCAGATCGATCAGGGCGTGTTTTCGGCTTGCGTGCAAAACGGCCTTGGCACCACGCGCGGCACATTGACCGGGATTGCTGCGGCAGAGACCGCTTTGGGCCAGCGCACCGCGCTCACCGCGTATTTCGAAGCCGAAGCCGCCCCGCGCAAGCTGCCGCCCCAGCCGCTGGCCACATGGGGGGCAAATGCCTACCTGCGTTGGAAAGAATGGCGCGCAGGTGCAGAGTAGTGGACGGCTGATTTCCCAAGGCTTATCACCCGCAGCATGAAAGGCCCCCTGCACATCCTTCGCCGCGTCTGGCTGCGCCTGAGCGAACACCGCCGCCGCGCACGTTTCGCGCGCTCCCTGCGCCGGGTCAGCGGGCATGACAGCTTCGACCTTGGCCCCGAGGACGTGCTGGCCATCGTGCTGGTGAAAAACGGCGCATATTACCTCGACCAGTTTCTCTCCTATTACCGTCAGATCGGCATCCGGCACTTTGCCTTCATCGACAATGGCTCGACCGACGACACTCTCGCTCGGTTGGCGGAGGAGCCCGGCGTGATTGTCGACCAATCAGACCTGGCGCTTGCCCAGTACGAGGATCTGCTGCGCGCGCATCCTGCGCAAACCTACGGGCGGAACCGCTGGTGCCTCTATGTGGACATGGATGAAGTCTTTGACTTCGAAGGCCGGAGCGATCACGGCATACACGCGCTGACCTCTTACATGACGGCGCGCGGCCATAACGCGCTGGTCGCGCAAATGCTGGAGATGTTTCCCAAAGAACCGCTTTCAGCGGTGGCGGAGATGCCCTTCGCCGACGCGCTGGAGGCGTTCCGCTACTTCGACATCTCGACCGTGACGCGGCAAGATTATCATGATCCGGCCATCCCCTTCTCCGCGCTTCTGCGCGGAAATCAAACCGCGACCCCGGCCATCCAGTTCTACTTCGGCGGCGTGCGCGGTAAGGTGTTCGGCGAGCGTTGCTGCCTGACCAAACACCCGCTGATCTTCAATGGGCCCGGCGTCACGCCAGCGCCGCATCCCCACCTGTCCATGGGCGTCACCTGCACGGATTTCTCCGCCGTGATCAAGCACTACAAATTCGCGGGCGACGCCGCCGCGCGGGACCGCGCGAGCCAGCGCACGGGCGCGCTCGCCCACGGCGAGGATGCCGCGCGCGCCGCTGTGATGGCGCGGGGCGATGTGACGCTCTTTTCGCTCGATGCACGGCGCTGGAACCGGGTCGAACTGCTCGTCCGCGCAGGCTTCCTTGTGGGCTCGGCGGACTACCATGCCCATCTTGAAAGCCTGCGCGGGTGAGCATCGCGGCAGTTGTCATCGGTCGCAACGAAGGCGCGCGGCTGATCGCCTGTCTCGATGCGTTGGCCGGGCAGGTGGGGCAGATTACTTACGTCGATTCAGGCTCCACCGACGGATCGGTGGCAGCTGCCCGTGCCCGGGGCGTCGAGGTGGTGGCGCTGGACATGGCCCAGCCCTTCACCGCGGCGCGGGCCCGTAACGCAGGCTTGGCGCGGGTAGCGCCCGAGACGGCGTTCATTCAGTTCATAGATGGCGATTGCGTGCTGCGGGACGGCTGGATCGATACCGCCGCGGTCTTTCTGCGCGAAAACCCACGCGCCGCGGTGGCCTGCGGGCGCCGCCGGGAACGCCATCCGGAGCATTCCGTCTATAACGCGATGGCGGATGCGGAATGGGACACGGACGTGGGCCAAGCCAAGGCCTGCGGCGGCGATGCACTCATCCGGTTTTCGGCGCTCAAGGAAGTAGGCGGCTACCGCGCGGACCTCATCGCAGGGGAAGAGCCGGAGCTCTGCGTGCGGCTGCGCGCGGCGGGCTGGAGCATTTGGCGGCTGGATGCGGAGATGACCTGGCACGACGCGGCGATGACCCGGTTTTCGCAGTTCTGGCGCCGGGCCAAACGGGCAGGGCATGCCTTTGCGGAAGGGGCCGCCTTGCACGGCGCGCCGCCCGAACGCCACTGGGTGCGCGAAACGCGTCGCGCGCTTGTCTGGGGCGCCGCGCTGCCCGCAGGTATCCTGCTCGGCGCACTCCTTCTGACACCCTGGTGCCTGCTGGGCCTGCTGATCTACCCGGTGCAAGTCGCCCGCCTCACGCGGCAGCGCGCATTCCCTTGGGCCTTCTTCACCACCCTGGCCAAATTCGCGGAAGCGCAGGGCGCGATCAGCTTTTATGTCCGCCGGGTCACCGGCGCGCAACGCCGCTTGATCGAGTACAAATAGTCCTTTTTCTGGCTAAAAATATCCAAACGCTCGGTTTCGCAAAAGCGCTACCGCCCGCGCTGACGCGCCGCCGCCATCACCAGGCCCGGCAGGATCGCAAAGCACCTGGCATAACGGGGCACCATGCGGCGTGGGCTCGACAGCATGCGCCACAGCCACTCCAGCGCCAGCGCGCGCATCAGCCTTGGTGCGCGGACCTGGTGACCGGAAAAGAAATCCAGCCCCGCCCCGATGGAGGCGAAGCCGACAGCGGGCGCCCGAACGCGGCCGAAGGCCGCGAAACACTCCTGTTTGGGCGCGCCAAGGGCCACGAAACACAGCGCTGCACCGCTTTGCGCGACCGCCTCCAGCACCTTGACCGCAGCCGCGCCCGTGGGGTCAAACCCAAAGGGTGGCGCGTGCATATAGGCCACATCCAACCCCGGGACACGCGCCTGCAAAGCCGCCGCCGCGCCCGCCAGCGCCTCATCCGTGCTGCCCACGAAAGCCACCGGTTTGCCCAAATCCGCGCAGAGCGCGCAGAGCGGCTGGATCAAATCCGACCCCGGCATCAGCTCCACCGGTCGGCGCGCAAGCTGAGACAGCCAGACGATGGGTCTGCCGTCTGCAACCACCAGATCATGGGCTCTGTAGGCGGCCAGAAACGCGGGATCCGTGGGCAGCTTCGTGAGGTGATCGAGGTTCAGCGTGGCCAGGGCGAATCCCTCTGAGGCGGAGAGCCGCTCCCGAAGGAGATGAAACAATACCGCCCTTTGCGCGACATTGACCTCAACTCTACTTGCATCCGTGCCAAATTTCACGCGTGTCTCCTCGCCTGTCTTTGTTCAGACCCCAGTCGTGAATTGCGGATGAAGCTCAATAGAAACAACATGTAATCGGCCATCCTTCATTCAGTTTTCGCACCCGGGTCAACGCTGCGGCCATGACAAACAGCTTCGCAGATGCTAGAGAATGCGCGCCTGCGTCAAGGACCCTTTAGCCCGCCTATGCCCAACGCCATCGCATATCTGATGCTCCTACTCTGGCCGGTGGTGTGCCTGATCCTCTTTCGCACCCAAAAGCTGGAGCGCGCGCTGATCTGGTCGATCCTGGGCGGATATCTTTTCCTGCCCCCGCTGGCGGAGTTCAACCTGCCGCTGGTGCCTGCGATGGACAAGGTCTCCATCCCCAACCTGTCGGTGCTGCTGCTCTTGCTTTTTGCCGTCAAGGACAAGGTCCAGCTTTCGCCTCATTCGCGCACCGCGGCCTGGCTTGCGGTGGGTCTGATCCTCAGCGCGATTCCGACGGTGCTGACCAATGGCGATCCGATCATCTTCGAAGTGCTCGAAAACGCCGATCCCATCGTCTTTTTCATCGACGCGCTGCCGGGACAGTCGGTGCGCGACATCGGCTCCGTGCTCATCGCGCAGGTGCTGACCCTTGTGCCTTTCCTGCTCGCCCGGCAGTTTCTGAGCACCGAGGACGGGCTGCGTGAGCTGTTGCTGGCCTTCATGGTGGGCGGGCTGATCTATTCAATCCCGTCATTGATTGAGATCCGCTTCAGCCCGCAGATGAACGTCTGGGTCTACGGGTTCTTCCAGCATTCCTTTGAGCAGATGATGCGGGCGGGGGGCTTTCGGCCCATCGTGTTCCTGCCGCATGGGCTCTGGCTCGCGCTTTTCATGGTGATCGCTTTGCTGGCGGCAGCGGCGCTTGCGCGCGTCACCCCAAAGATCGACCGCTGGAAGATGCTCGCCCTCGTGATCTACCTTTTTGTGGTGCTCGTGCTCTGCAAGAGCCTCGCCTCACTCGCTTACGGTGTCGCGCTTTTGCCGCTGGTGCTGTTGGCGCCCTATCGTTGGCAGATCAGGCTGGCCGTACTCTTTGCCGTCGTCGCGGTGGGCTACCCGATGCTGCGCAACGCGGGTGTGATCCCCACGCAGGCCATCGTGGCCTGGGTTGAGGGCTTTAACCCCGCGCGCGCCCAATCGCTTGAGTATCGCTTTAATAACGAAGAGCAACTGCTTGTGCGTGCTGCGGAAAAGCCGCTCTTTGGGTGGGGCGGTTGGGGCCGAAGTCTGCTGCGAGACAGCGAAACCGGAGAGATCCTGACGATTCCTGATGGGCGCTGGATCATTGTTTTCGGCACCTTCGGATGGTTGGGATATGTCTGCGAATTCGGCCTGCTGGGCCTGCCGCTGATCCTGATGGGCCTCTATCTCAGACGTCATGGGGATGCGCGGCTCAACCCTTATGTCGCGCCGCTGACGCTGATCCTGGGCATCACCATGATGGACATGTTGCTCAATGCCACGCTCACGCCGCTGACCTGGCTGACGGCGGGCGCGATCCTGGGCCATGCGGAGCGGATCATGCCGCGCCCCGTCCCGCGCCCGCGTCATGCTTTGGACGGCGCAGTGATGACTGGAAGCCCCGCAAAGGTTCAGGGGCGGCGCACCGTCCTCTAGCAGCATCACCTCAAGGACGAACACCAGCCGACTTGTCTGCCGCATTTTTGCCCCATTCTGCCGTGCGTATCGGCGAAATGTGGCAGGACTGTTCCCGGTTCGGAAAAACTCCCCCTTAAAGCGCCGAATTGTCGTAATATATTGAGGCCAACTGAACAGCCAAACTGCACAAATTTCTTTAAAATGAAGGGGATCAGCGCGATTCTACCTATGGGTGCGGGGCGCACCATCATTTGGTCATATTGCCCCCGTATCACAGGCAAATGGGGGAGCTTCTGGCCATTTGGCCTGCTGCAAAAAAGTTGAAATCTTGATGACAGAACGCGATTTGAAACACGACGAAGACATCGCCATCGTGGGCATCGGCATTGATGTGCCGGGCGCGCGGGGGGTGGAGGCGTTCTGGCGCAATCTGTCGGGCGGTGTGGAATCGATAATGCGCCTCAGCGAAGAGGAATTGCTGGCCGCGGGGGAACGGCCTGAGACGATCGCGCGCGCCAACTACGTGCCCGCAGGCGCTGACCTCGAAGGCTTTGCGGAGTTCGACGCGGAGTTCTTCGGCTTTTCGCCCAAGGACGCGGCCATTCTCGATCCCCAACATCGCAAGTTCCTGGAGGTCTGCTGGCACGCGCTGGAGCAATCGGGCCATCTGCCCGAGACGGTTCAGGGCCCCATCGGGGTCTACGGCGGCTGCGGTATGGGCAGCTATTTTTACTTCAACATCTGTTCCAACCCCGATCTGGTGGACGATGTGGGCATGTTCCTGCTGCGCCATACGGGCAACGACAAGGACTTTCTGACCACGCGCGTCAGCCATGTCTTCGACCTCAAGGGGCCGTCGGTGAACGTGCAGACCGCGTGTTCGACCTCGCTGGTGGCGATTCACTACGCCGCGCAGGCGTTGCGCGCGGGCGAGGTGGAGATGGCGCTTGCAGGCGGTGTCACGATCGAGCTGCCACAGGGGCGGGGCTATCTTTTCAAGGAAAACGAAATCCTGTCGCCCGACGGGCACTGCCATGCCTTTGATCACCGCGCGCAAGGCACGGTTTTTGGCTCCGGCGCGGGCGCGGTCGCGCTCAAACGCCTGTCTGATGCGCTGCGCGAAGGGGATCCGATCTGGGCTGTTCTGAAAGGCTCTGCGATCAACAATGACGGCGCGGCCAAGGCGGGGTATCTTGCGCCCTCCGTAGACGGCCAGACAGAGGCGATCACCAAGGCGCTCAGCAATGCGGGTGTGGCGGCGGAGAGCATCGGCATGGTCGAATGCCATGGCACCGGCACCTATCTCGGCGATCCCATCGAAGTGGCGGCGCTGACGGAGGCCTACCGCACTGAGACGGACGCTGAGGATTTCTGCCGCATCGGCAGCGTCAAAACCAACATCGGCCACTTGGATACGGCGGCGGGCGTGGCGGGGCTCGTGAAGGCGGTGCTCGCCCTGCATCACCGTCAAATCCCGCCCTCTCTTGGGTATGAGGCGCCCAATCCCGCGATCCCCTTTGACGGCTCGCCCTTCCGCGTGAATGACGCGTTGCACGACTGGACGCCCGACGCACCCCGGCGAGCGGCGGTCAATGCTCTTGGCGTGGGCGGCACGAACGCCCATGCGATCCTCGAAGAAGCTCCCGCGCCCGCGGCGTCAGAGGACAGCGATTGGCCGTTTCAACCTTTGGTCATTTCCGGCCATTCCAAAGCCGCGCTTGAGGCCAACACCGCCGCCCTTGCCGCCCATCTGCGCGCGCATCCCGACGCGCCGCTTGCGGATGTGGCCTATACGCTCAAGACCGGGCGGCGCGCCTTCGCCCATCGCCGCGTGGTCGTGGCGGAAAGCCACGTAGAAGCCGCCGCCCTTTTGGAGGCAGGCGACCGCACCCGCGTCTTCACCCATGAAAGCCTGGGCGAGGCCCCGGAGGTCGTTTTCATGTTCCCCGGCGGCGGCGCGCAATACGCGGGCATGGCGCGCGACCTTTACGAGACCGAGCCGGTCTTTGCCGATTGGATGGACCGCGGGCTGGATCACCTGCAGCCCCAGCTTGACTATGATATCCGCGCGCTCTGGCTGCCGGAAGCGGATCAGGCCGATGAAGCCTCAGAGAGGCTGAAGCGGCCTTCCGCGCAGCTGCCGCTCATCGCGATCACCGAATATGCGCTCGCTCAGCTTTGGCTGTCCTGGGGCGTGAAACCGGCGGCCATGGTGGGCCATTCTATGGGTGAAAATGTTGCCGCCTGCCTTGCGGGTGTGATGACCTTTGAAAACCTCATCGATCTGGTGCTCTTGCGCGGACAGCTCTTTGATGAAGTGCCCGCGGGCGGCATGCTGTCGATCTCCGCGCCGCTGTCGCGGATCGAGCCGCTTTTGGGCGATGGGCTGGATATCGCCAGCATCAACGCGCCCGAGCTTATCGCCGTCTCCGGCCCTCAGGCCACGCTCAACGCGCTGGCGCAGCGGCTAGACAGCGAAAGCATCGACAGTCAACGCATCGCCATCGACATAGCCGCCCATTCGCGCATGCTCGACGGTATCCTGGAGCGCTATCGCGCCTTTCTGGCGGGGCTTGATCTCAAGGCGCCGCAGCTGCCCTTTGCCTCCAACCGGTCGGGTCGGATGATCACGGATGAAGAGGCGACAAGCCCCGACTACTGGGTAGGCCAACTGCGCGGTACCGTGCAATTTGCTGATTGCATCACTACGCTGTCCGCGCCGCGCAAACGGGTGTTTCTGGAGGTGGGTCCGGGCAAGGCGCTTTCCGCTCTCGCGCAGATGAACGAGGGCGTGGCGGCCGGGCAGGTGATGTCCACGCTGCGTCACCCCGATCAGGACGTGGGCGATGATCTTTACTTCGTCTCCGTCATTGCCCGGCTCTGGGCCTGCGGGGTCACGGCGGATTGGAGCCAGATCTGGGGCACCGCCCGGCGCAATCGCCTGCGCCTGCCGGGCTATGCCTTCCAGCGCAGCCGCTATTTCATCGAACCGGGCCGCCAAACGGCCAAAGTCGAGGCGCCCCGGCTCACGCGGTTGGAGGACATGACCACCTGGGGCCATGTGCCGCGCTGGACGCCCGCTTATGCAGGCGTGGATGCGGAGGCGCTTGACGATCTGGGTGCCACGCCGCTCACCTGGCTCTTCTTTGCCGATGAGGCGGGGCGCGCTGGGTCTGTGATGGACGCGTTGACCTCCGCGGGCCACCGCGTCACGCGGGTGACGGCAGGGGACGCCTTTGCCAGGATTGCGCCCGATCATTTCACGATTGCGCCCGAACAGGGCCGTGTGGGCTATGATCAATTGCTCGCCGCGCTGGCGGAAGAGGGCCGCACGCCCGAGCGCGTCGCGCACTTCTGGCTCACCGATGATGCTGCCGCGCCGCGGCCGGGGTCGTCTACCTTTGACCGCAACCTCGAACAGGGCTTCTGGTCGCTTACCTGGTTGGCTCAGGCCTTGGCGGAGGCGGATGTCGTGTCTGCCGACGCGCCTGTGCATCTGACCGTTTTCACCACCGGTGCCGCGCAGGTCCGGGACGAGGCGCTCACCTTCCCGGAAAAGGCGATGATCGCGGGGCCTGTTGGCGTGATGCCGCGAGAAGTGGCGGGCGTGACGGCGGCTCAGGTCGATCTCGCCCCGCTGGCCGAGGCGCCGCCCGCAGGATGGTTCGCCAAGGCCGCGCCGCGCGTCGCACCAGATCCCAAGCCTCTCATCGAAGAACTTTTGGCCGCGCCCGGCAACAGGATCGCAGCGCACCGCGATGGCACCCGGTTCGAGATGGGCTACAAGCCCGCGCCGCTGCCTGACGCTGCGCCGGAAACACCGGTTTTCAAAGATGAGCGCACCTATCTGATCACGGGCGGCTTTGGCGGCATCGGTCAGACGCTGGCGGCGGACATCCTGGCGCAGAGTGAGGCCACCGTGATCCTGTTGGCCCGCGACGGGCTACCTGACCGGCAGGCCTGGCCGGGGTATCTGGCGCGCCATGGGCTGGGCGACCGCACGGCGCGGCGCATCCAGGCCGCGATGCGGCTGGAAGAGCTGGGCCGCGTCGAAGTGGCGGGCGCGGATGTGACCAACCTCGCGCAGATGCGCCGGGTGATCGGCGACATCACCGCGCGGCATGGCGGGCTGACCGGCGTGATCCACGCCGCAGGCGCGCTTGATGACGCGCCGCTCCTTGGCAAATCAGACGCACAGATCGACGCGGTGCTGGCACCCAAGGTGCAAGGTCTGCGCGTGCTGGACCAATTGCTGCCAGACGGGAGCCTTGAGACGCTGGTGCTCTTTTCCTCCACCTCGACGGCCACGCGGGCCGCGGGGCAGGTGGATTATGTTGCCGCCAATGCCTGGCTCAACGCCTTTGCCGCCGCGCGCGCGGGCGGCAAGACGCGCGTGACGGCGCTGGGCTGGGGCGTCTGGGCTGACGTGGGCATGGCAACGAAGGCGCTGAGCGGGGGTGCCAGCGATGTGCTGCCGCCCCGCGCACTGGAAGCGGCGCTGCTGGAGAGCGTGCGCGCGGATGCAAACGGCGCGCCGGTCTTTGAAGCGCAGCTCAGCGCGCAAGACTGGGTGCTGGATCAGCACCGCACCAAGGATGGGCAGGCGGTGATGCCCGGCACGGGCTACATCGAATTGCTGGCCGAGGCCGCTGCCGCGCAGGGCCTGCGCCGCTTTGACATCCGCGATCTTTACTTTTTGCGGGCCATGCCCGTGGCGGATGGCACACCCGACATGCCGCTGCGCGTCACGTTGACGCCCGAGGGCGCGGGCTTTGCCGCCGAAATCCGCTCGGAGATGATGCTGAATGGCAAACGCGGCTGGCAGTTGCACGCGCAAGCGACGCTGGCGCGTCAGACGCAAGCCCCCGATCCGCTCAAGCTGGGCGCGGTTGCAGCGGACGGCGAGAGGCAGACCCATGCCGAAGACGCGCTTTCCGCCGGGCCGCAGGCGGCGCATCTCGATTTCGGCCCGCGCTGGCATGTTCTGCGAGAGACCCGGCTGGGCAAGGCCGAGGGCATCGCGCGGCTCCAGTTGCCGCAGGATGACCCGCAGGACGGGCTGATCCTGCACCCCGGGCTGATGGATATCGCCACCGGTTGGGCGCTGCCGCTCATTCCCGGATACGGCGCAAAGCATCTGTGGGTGCCGGTGTCTTATGGGCGTATCCGGGTGCACGGGCCGCTGCCCGATGACATCAGGTCCGTGGTGAGGCTATCGGATCACGCCGAAGGGCACGCGCGCTTTGACGTGACGCTCACAGATGCGCGCGGGAATGTCCTGGTGGAGGTCGATCACTTCGCCATGAAACGGCTTGAAGGCGGCTTTGCCAATCCAGCACCGCTGGACGCACGCGAGGTCAGTTTTGACGCGGAAGCGGGCGAGGCGGCAGAGATGACGCCCGCAGAGGAGCGCCTGGCCTACCTGGTGAGCCAGGGCATCCGTGCCAGCGAAGGGCCTGAGGCGCTGCGCCGTGCGCTGGCCCTTGGCCGCAGTCAGATCATGGTCTCTTCGCTGCCTTTGCAGGCGCTCATCGCCCAGGCCGATCAGCCGCCTCAAGAGGGGGGCAAGGCGGGCCAAAGCTTTGCCCGCAGCGATCTCGAAGGCTTCGTGGCCCCCAAAGGTCCAGTGCAGGAAAAGCTGGCGGAGATGTGGGAAAACCTGCTGGGCATGAGCCCCGTGGGCGCGGACGACAGTTTCTTTGACCTGGGCGGGCATTCGCTGATTGCCGTGCGGCTATTCGCCTCTGTAAAGCGCGCCTTTGGCGTTGAGTTCCCGATCTCCATGCTCTTTGAAGCACCGACGATCGCGCAGATCGCGGACCGCATCGGGACGCTGGGCGGGGAGGCGGCGAACAGCGATGATGCGGCGTCGCCCAGCCAGAGTTTCGAGTACCTTGTGCCGCTCAATCAAAGCAGTCGGACCGGCGCGGCGCCGCTTTTCATCGTCGCGGGCATGTTCGGCAATGTGCTCAACCTGCGGCATCTGGCGCTGCCTTTCTCCGACGAAAGGCGTGTCTTTGGCGTGCAGGCCCGTGGCCTCATCGGCGACACGCTGCCTCATACCAGCGTGGCGGAGGCTGCGGCCGATTACATCGCGGAGATCCGCGCCGTGCAGCCAGAAGGGCCTTACCTGCTGTCAGGCTACTCAGGCGGCGGGATCACCGCCTATGAGATGGCCCAGCAATTGCGTGCCGCAGGCGAAGAGGTGGCAGTCCTCGCGCTGCTCGATACGCCCTTGCCGGTGAGGCCCGCTTTAACGCGCAGGGATAAGGCATTGATAAAGCTTGCGGAGTTCCGTCGCAAAGGGCCGGGGTACCTGATCGAATGGGCGCGCAACCGCATCGCCTGGGAACGGCAGAAGCGGGCCGGT
>JBCCPS010000058.1:0-20348 GCA_039024775.1 Pseudomonadota bacterium | reverse complement strand
CGCAATCAGGTCAGGCTTGGCGCCCGGCAGCGGCGTGTGGATGTCAAAGAGTCGCGCCATCACGCGCTCCACATTGCCGTCAAGCACCGTCTCCGGCAGATCAAAGGCGATGGCAGAGACGGCCGCCGCCGTGTAGGGGCCCACGCCCGGCAGCTTTAAGAGCGCGTCGTGATCGGCGGGGAAGGTACCACCGTGGTCAGCCACCACCGCGCGGGCACATTTCAGCAGGTTGCGCGCACGCGCGTAGTAGCCAAGCCCCGCCCATTCCGCCATCACCGCCGCGTCCTCAGCCGCAGCCAGATCGCACACCGTGGGCCAGCGGGTGATGAAGCGGATGAAATAGTCCTTCACCGTGGCCACCGTTGTCTGCTGCAGCATGATCTCGCTCATCCAGACGGCGTAGGGATCGGGTGCTACACCCGCTGCACGATCAACGGGGCCAACGCGCCAGGGCATCTTTCGCGCGTGCACGTCATACCAGTCCAGCAAGGCTGTGGAGATGTCCTGAGGCGCCGCAAGATCACGCAAAGTTCATGGCTCCCGGATTGGTTCTTCTGGTGGCTGGTTCGCGTGGCTATATGGTAGGGCGAGACCCGAGAGAGGGAAACCCAGATGCCACCGCGCCGGAGCCAGACAAGAGGGTTCAAACGCACCGACAGCCTGCTTGCAGGCCAAATCCGGCATGCCTCTGAGCAGCGCGGCTTTGCACAGTCCCGGCTCTTGACTCAATGGGCGGAGATCGCAGGCGAGGATACCGCCGCCGTCAGCCGCCCGGTTGAAATCAGCTATGGCCGGGGCGGCATGGGGGCCACGCTGACGCTGCTTACAACGGGTGCTCAGGCACCCATGTTGGAGATGCAGCGCGAAAAGCTGCGCGCGCGGGTGAACGCGGTTTACGGCTACAACGCGATCAGCCGGATCAGGATCACCCAGACCGCCGCGACGGGATTTGCCGAAGGGCAGGTGGCCTTTGACCACAGGCCGAAACAGCAGATGCCGGCGGCACCTGACCCGGCGCTGCGACAAAAGGCGACAGAGGTGGCAGGCGCTGTCAGCGATGACGGCTTGCGCGATGCGCTTGCGCGTCTGGCCGAGAACGTATTGAAGAAACCGAAATGAACGGAAGGGAATCCAACCGATGCGGATGATAGCAATTGCGGTGATCGTTGCCGTGCTGGGCGTTGGCGGCTGGTACTATACCTCGCAGGGCAACGCGACCACGAGGGCGGCCTACACCTTTGAAGAGACGGCCAGCGAATATGGCCTCACCGAGATGACCCAGGGCAATGCGGAGGCGCCCGTGACGGTGATCGAATACGCCTCCTTCACCTGCCCGCATTGCGCGACCTTCCATGCGGGGGCCTACAAGCAGCTCAAGGCCGATTACATCGACACCGGCAAGATCAACTTTGTCTACCGGGAGGTTTACTTTGACCGACCGGGCCTCTGGGCCTCCATGGTCGCGCGCTGCGGCGGGGAGGAGCGGTTCTTTGGCATCTCAGATCTGATCTATAAGGATCAGCAGGGCTGGGCACGCGCGGGTGAGCCTGCCGCGATTGCCGAAGCGCTCAGCCGGATCGGGCGGCTGGCCGGTCTGGACGGAGAGACGCTGGATGCTTGCATGAAAGATGCCACCAAAGCGGAGAACCTGACCAAGTGGCAGGAGGCCAACATGGCCGCGGATGAGATCACGTCCACTCCGTCTTTCGTGATCAACGGTACGCGCTATTCCAACATGTCCTATGCGGACATGAAGGACATCATCGAGGGCAAGATGGGCAACTGATGGCCCCAGCACCCCTCGCCGGGCTCAAGGTGATCGAGATGGCCCGCGTGCTCGCGGGCCCCTGGGCCGGGCAGACGCTCAGCGATCTGGGCGCGAAGGTGATCAAGGTGGAAAGCCCCGCGGGCGATGACACGCGCCAGTGGGGCCCGCCTTTTGTGGAGCGGGGCGAGGATGTCTCCTCCGGGTATTTCCACGCCACCAATCGCGGCAAGGCGAGCGTAGTGGTGGATTTCCGCAACCCTGAGGGCGTGGCGAAGCTCAAGGCCCTGCTGACGGATGCCGATATCCTGATCGAAAACTTCAAGACCGGTGGGCTGGCGAAGTACGGGCTCGATTACGACAGCCTGCGCGAAGAATTCCCGCGCCTCATCTATTGCTCCATCACCGGGTTCGGGCACACGGGGCCCTATGCGCATCGGGCGGGGTATGATTTCATCATCCAGGGCATGTGTGGGCTGATGTCGATCACGGGGGAGCCTGACCGTCAGCCGCAGAAATCCGGCATGGCCATCACGGATATCTTCACCGGCATCTACGCCAGTACCGCGATCCTTGCTGCCGTGCACCAGCGCGCGCAGACGGGGCGTGGCCAGCACATCGACATGGCGCTTTTTGACAGCGCGGTGGCGATCATGGGCAATCAGGCGATGAATTACATGCTGACGGGGCAGGCGCCGGGCCGCATGGGCAACGCGCATCCCAACCTCACACCCTACGAGGTCTTTGAAGCCAGCGATGGGCACATCATCATCGCTACCGGCAATGACGGCCAGTTCCAGCGACTCTGCCATTTGCTGGGATTGGACGACATGGCTGTCGCGCCAGACTACACCCACAACGCGGACCGGGTCGCCAACCGGCCAGAGATGATCCGGCGGCTGAACGCCGCTACCTCCCGGCACAGCCGCGACGCGCTTTTGGCACTATGCGAGGCGCAGGGCGTGCCCGCCGGTCCGATCAATGATCTGGGCGATACGCTGGCGGACCCTCAGGTCGCCGCCCGCGGCATGCGGATTGAGCTCGACGGCGTGCCAGGGTTGCGCTCCCCGTTTCGTTTTTCAGATGCCGATCTGGCCCTGCACCGGCCTGCGCCTGCGCTGGGCGAGGACGATTGACGTTGGGCGCGGTTGAGCAGTTTTCGATATACTTGGATCACCTAACGCTGCCTGAATTCAAAGATTTCAACGCGTTAGGTGATGGATTATGTTTCAGGCTAAATCGAAAACGCTCGAAACCCCGCCTTGCGTCACGCTGCCGCCCGGCGCGCGGCGAGGATCTCTTGCGCCCAGGGCGTGCCGATGTCCTCCGGCATCTCGCTGGAGGAGGCGTCATGGATGCCACGCTCCCCGTGCATCTTTGCGCCCAGTTCCACCAGCTTGTCCATCAGCGTCTTAGAGCCCATCGCGAAGGTTTCGGCAAAGACCATGTCGCCAAGACCGAAGATCGCAAAATTCACATGGCTTAGGTCAGGCTTTGAGGCTTCCAGCTTGTCGTAAAAGGGCTGCGCGGTCATCGGCAGATCGCCGTTGCCGTAGGTGGAGGTCACGAAGAAATAGAACGTGTCGCCATTCAGCTCAGACGGGTCCACATCGGCCAGGGAGCTGATGGTGCACTCCGCGTCATCGCCGATTTCATCGCGGATGTCTTCGCAGAGCATTTCAGAGCACCCGGTTTCGGTGCCGTGGAGAAAGTGGATGTTCATCGGTCGTGTCCTCTTGAGCCGCCATCGTGGCTTATCTGTCTGGTCGGAATGTCACATAGCAAGGTTTTAAGCGTGATTGAACAAATTCTCCGCCGCGCTTTGTCGCAAATTGTGCATCGCGACCTTTTGTCCGCGCGGGACTACAGCGCCAGCAGGAAAAGCGTGATGGAGGGGAAGGCTACCAGGACGCCCACGCGCAGAATGTCCGACCCCACGAACCACAGCACCGCGCGGTAGGTCTGGCCCATCGGCGTGTCCCGGTCCATGGAGTTGATGATGAAGAGGTTCAGCCCCACGGGCGGCGTGATCAGCCCCACTTCGACTACGATCAGCACCAGGATGCCAAACCAGATCGCGACCATCTCCGCCTCGATTCGGTTGGCGCGGCCCTGGGTGATGTTGATGTCGAGCGCGCGCATCTGATCGCGCGTCAGCTCCGCGCCCGTCGCGATGGCGGTGCGAATGCTGTCGAGCATCTCAGCGGTCATGGCCGCCACGATTTCGGCATTGGCAAGGGCCGCGCGGGCGGCGTCGGCCTGTAGGCTCGCCAATTCGACAAAGCCGAAGTCCATGGCGGAGATCACCGGAAAGAAGATCGGCACCGTCAGCAGGATCATCGACAGGCTGTCCATCAGACAGCCAAAGATGAGGTAGAAAACGAGAATCACGCAGAGCACCAGCCAGGGCGAATAGCCCTGCGCCAACACCCAGTCGGCCATGAACTGCGGCACGCCCGAGAGCGCGAGGAACCCGTTGTAAAAGCTGGCGCCCAGCACGATGAAAAAGATCATGCCGGTTGTGCGCGCGGTGCCGAAAAGGCTGTCCTTGAGGACCTGCCAGTTCAGCGACCCGGCCAGGAGGGCCGCAAGCCCCGTACCCGCCGCCCCCACCGCCGCGCCCTCGGTCGGTGTGAACCAGCCTGCGTATATGCCGCCCACCACGACGCCAAAGATGACCAGCACGGGCCAGGTCTCCGCCAGTGCCTTGAAGCGTTCCCCCATAGGCACGGGCGCGCGGGTGCCTGCGGCGTCGGGGTTGAGCCGGACGTAGAGCGAGATCGTCAGGATGTAGCCCAGAGCGGCAAGGATGCCGGGGATGAAGGCCGCGAGGAAGAGCTTGGCGATGTTCTGTTCGGTCAGGATCGCGTAGATCACCAGGATCACCGACGGCGGGATCAGGATGCCCAGCGTGCCCCCCGCCGCCAGCGTGGCGGTGGAAAACCCGCCCGAATAGCCGTAGCGCTTGAGCTCGGGCAGCGCGACCTTCGACATGGTGGCCGCCGTGGCCAGCGAGGAGCCACAGATCGCGCCAAAACCTGCGCAGGCGCCCACGGCGGACATGGCTACACCGCCCCGGCGGTGGCCGAGGAAGCTTTCGGCGGCGCGAAAGAGCGCCTGGCTCATGCCTGAAAGCGTGGCGAATTGGCCCATCAGCAGGAACATCGGGATGATCGACAGGGAGTAGCTGGAGAAGGTCGTATAGGTCTCTGTCTTCAGCTTGGCCATCAGCGGGGCGGGATTGCCGCCCATCGCCAGAAACCAGCCACCAAACCCGCAAAGCAGCATCGCAAGCCCGATGGGCGCGCGCAGGAAGATCATCAGCAGCAGGACAGGAAAGGACCAGAAGCCGAGTTCGAGGTTCGTCACGGGCTCAATGCTCCCCGTGCTCGGACGGCAGGATATCTCGGTCCGCGCCCGCCTCGCGCATCCGGCAGACCGCGCAGTAGAGCGCCGTGAGACAGGCAACACCGCCCGCCAGAACGCTCGCGGCATAGGGCCACCAGAGCGGGAATTGCAGGAATGTGGTGGTGCCGCCGCGTTGGTAATTGCTGAGCGCGCCGTCAAAGAGCCGCCAGACGATCAGCAGGATCGCCGCGGCCAGCACGACCTCCCAGAAGGCTGCGAGCCAGCGGTTTGCGCGTTTGGGCAGGCCCGCGGTGAAGACGTCCACCGTGGCATGCGCCCCGTAAAGCTGGGTGATCGGCAGGAAAGAGAAGATGGCAAAGGCCACGCCCGCCTCCAGCACTTCATAATTGCCGGTGATCTCTCCCAACCCCGCGGTGCGCCCGGCGATAGAGGTCGTCGTCATGATCACCAGTGCCAGCAGGACCAGCCCGCCGATGAGAGCGGTCAGATGGGCCAGCGTGCGGATGGTGCGGTGCATGGGGGGTCCAAAATCAGAAAATCTGCGGCAGCGGGGGCTGCCGCAGACCGTGTCACATCAGCGGCCTTAGCCGTCGTAGGCGTCCATGAGCGCGCGTGCCTCATCGATCAGCGCCTGACCGTCGATGCCCTGCGCCTCCATGTCCGCCAGCCAGCTGTCGTAGATGGGTTGGGCCGCGTCGATCCAGACCTGCGTTTCTTCTGCGTTCAACGTTACGATGTTGTTGCCCGCCTCCACGGCCAGCGCGCGCGACGGCGCATCGCTGTCCTGCATGGTGCCGCCCGCGAAGATGGAGAACTCCAGCCCCGAATTGGCGTCGATCACGGCCTTGTTTTCGTCCGAAAGGCTGTCATAGCGCGCCTTGTTCATCGCCAGCACGAAAGTCAGGGAATAAAGCGCGTTGCCGGTGAATTCAGTATGGTTTTCAACGAGTTCGGGCACCTTGAGCGAGGCGGTCACCTCCCACGGGATAGTCGTGCCGTCGATCACACCCTTGGACAGGGATTCCGGGATCGCGGGCACCGGCATGCCCACCGGCTCGCCCCCCAACTGGGAAATCAGCGCGGATGCGAGCCGCGAGCCACCGCGCAGCTTGAGCCCTTCCATGTCTGCGGGCGTGCGCACCTCGGTGTTGGCGTGGATGAGGCCGGGGCCGTGCACCCATGTGCCCAGGATGTGCACATCCGCAAATTCTGTGTCTTTCATGTGCGTCTCAAACATCTGCCAGTAGGCTGAGGACATGGCCCGCGCGTCCGTCATCATGAAGGGCAGTTCGAACACTTCCGTGCGCGGGAAGCGGCCCGGCGTGTAGCCCACCACGGTCCAGACGATATCCGCCACGCCGTCGATGGCCTGGTCCATCAGCTCCGGCGGGGTGCCGCCCAGCTGCATGGAGGGGTAACGCTCCACCTTGATGCGGCCCTCGCTGGCGGCCTCGACGTTGTCGGCCCAGACATCGAGGATGAGCTTGGGCACATTGGCCTGCGGCGGCAGGAACTGGTGCAGGCGCAGGGTTTCTTCCTGCGCGGTGGCGGCTGTGGTGGTGAGGCCCATGGCGAGCACGGCTCCAGCCAGACCAAGCAGCGATCTACGATTTGTCATTTTCTTCTCCCTTTATCGGCCAGGCAGCCCCTTTGGGCGCGCGCGGCGACTGGGTGAATGAGACATGACATCCGTGGGATGGTCAATGAGGCAACGTTGATTCGGAGGTTTCTGGAGCCCTGACCGGGGGGTGAGCTTTGAGACCAAACAGGTTCCCAGCATGTGGAGGGAGTGCGCTGTCACATTTGCAATGTGAGCTTGCGCACGCATTCGATTTTTTTGGAGAAAAATCGGATGGTGGCGTTAGGTGGACTTGAACCACCGACCTAACGATTATGAGTCGTTCGCTCTAACCAACTGAGCTATAACGCCATCGCGGGCTGACCTATGACAGCCACCTTTGCAGGTCAAGGGCCAATCCGGTGGCTTAGAGCTTCGCCGCTTGGTTCGTGACCGCCTAATGCGCAGGGGCCGTGACCGCATCCAACAGGCTGCGCCCGCCGTCCATGACCATCACCTCGCCCGTCATGAAGCCCGAGCTTTCAGAAGCCAGGAACTGCACTGCGCCGCAGAGCTCATTGGGCGCTGCAATCCGGCCGAGGGGAGTGTGATCGCGGATGTCATCGCGCCAGTCGCGGTTATCGGAAACAGCTGCTCGCAGTGACCCGCTCATCACCGACCCAAAGGCGATGGCGTTCACACGGATGCGCTCTGGCGCCAGCGCCACAGCCAGGGAACGCGTCATCTGCTGCACGGCAGCAGCGGCGATGGAATAGCCCATCAGATCGGTCTGAATGTGGCCCGCCGCGATGGAGCTGAGGTTGATGATGGAACCAACCGGCCCCTCATCATGGCCTTCTTCTTCCCGCTCCGCCCGGGCTTCGGCCTGTTTGATCATGCGTTTGGCCACCAACTGGCTGAGGTTGAGCGCGGTCATCAGGTTCTGTTCCAGCAGCGTCATCACGGAGGTATCCTCGGGGTCGAGCGCGTCCGTGGGCAAGAGCTGGCGCGAGGCGTTCACCAAGATGTCGATGTCGTCAAAGGCGTCGATGGTGGCCGAGATCAGGTTGGCCAGCGTGAGGCGCTGGCGCAAATCACCCGCGAAGATGCGGATCGCGCCTTCCTCGGGTTCATCGCCGAGGTTTTCCTTGAGCAGCTTTTCATTCATGTCAGCGCACATCACGTTCGCGCCGTGGTCGGCGAGGTGGCGCGCGATGGACAGGCCGATGCCATCCGCGGATCCGGTGACGATGGCGGTTTTGCCTGCGACGGAAAAAGACATCAGCTATCCTCTGTTCTGCCGCAGCCTTTGGCGGACGGGACGGCGCGCATGAAAGAGCTTGAATCGCCCGTCGCCGCCGATCTCTTCTACATGGGCGAACCGGATATTCAACTCTGCCTCGTAGGGCAGGTGCCGGTTTGCAACCATCAAGAGCGCGCCGCCCGGGGCCAGCATACCCGCCGCCGCCGCGATGAAAGCCTGCCCGATCGCGGGCTCCGCTTTGCGGGTTGCGTGAAACGGCGGGTTCATGATCACCGCATCCATGGGTCCAGGTGCGTGCCATGACGTCGCATCCGCCCAGTGGAACACCGCGCGGCGGTCTGTGACGTTGCGGCGCGCGCATTCGAGCGCCATGTGGCCTGCCTCCACCAGATACACTTGCGCGACGTCCCCGCGCGCGAGCACATGCGCGGAAAGATACCCCCAGCCCGCGCCGAGGTCTGCGACTTGCCCTGAAAGCGTCTCCGGCAGGGCGTCCACCAGCAGGGCAGAGGCGGGATCAACGCTGCCTTCGGAGAACACCCCCGGCGCGGTCCAGAAGCCACCTGGGGAAAGCTCTGGACCCCGGTGCCAGGAGGCGAGGTCGATGGCGGAGGCATCTATCCAGAAAAGCTTGCCATGCGCCTTGGAGATCGGGCCCTGCACCGGGCCCAGTTTCCTCAGGTCCCGCAGAAGGCTGTCCGCGCCATCGGTCTTCTGGCCGTCTATGATCAGTGGGCCGTCGCAACAGGCCGCCGCTTGCGCGATCAGCACCCGGGCCAGCGCCTTGGAGCGCGGCAGGCAGACGAGTGCGGCGTTATATTGTCCTTCGGGCGTGGTGCCGACGGCAAAGCCACGGGCGGCGAAAGCATCGTGATGCGGTTTGAAATCCGTGATGAGGTGGCAGCGGCTCTGCGGCAACCCGGCCAGATCCGCGTCCGCCGGGGGGTGGAACACAGCGAATGATCCACGATCAGGCAACACCAGCCCGCCGCCCTCAAGCGCCAGGCGCAACCGCTGATCAAGCATCGAATTTTATTCTTCTTTTTCCATGGTGCACTGGAGCGGGTGCTGGTGGCGGCGGGCAAAATCCATCACCTGCGCCACTTTCGTCTCCGCAATCTCGTGACTGAAGACACCCACCACCGCGAGGCCCTTCTTGTGCACGGTCAGCATGATCTCAAACGCCTGAGCATGGTTGAGGCCGAAAAACCGCTCCAACACGTGCACGACGAATTCCATCGGAGTAAAATCATCGTTCAAAAGCAGCACCTTATAAAGCGGCGGGCGCTTTGTCTTGGGCTTTGTCTTGGTCAGCAGATCGGCCTGGCCGTCATCCTCTGGGCTGTCTGCCATCATGATGTGATCAAGGCGCATTGCTGCTCCTGCTGCTGTCTCTGGATCGGGTTGTGCGTTGCTTGAGCCCCTATATAACTTCGCGGGCGGTTTAGGAAAGAGGGGTGGCATCGATGTTGACGGCAATCGGCTTTGATGCGGATGACACGCTTTGGCAAAACGAGCGTTTCTTTGCCCTGACCCAGGCCCATTTCGCGGAGCTTCTGGCCGATCACACCGAAAAAGAGCACCTGATGGCGCGTCTGCTTGAGGCGGAGCGGCGCAACCTGCCGCACTACGGGTTTGGGATCAAAGGTTTCACACTGTCGATGATCGAAACGGCGATTGAAGTGACCGAAGGCCGCGTGCCCGCGCGGGTAATTGAGGAAATCCTGACCGCCGGGCGCGATATGCTGAGCCATGAGATCGAGCTTTTGCCGCATGTCGAAGAGGTGCTCGATGCACTTGAAGGGCGGTTCAAGCTGATCCTGATCACCAAGGGCGACCTGCTGGATCAAGAGCGCAAGCTGGCGCAATCGGGCCTGCGCGCGCGGTTTGACGTGATCGAGATCGTGTCCGCCAAATCGGCGGTGGCGTATCGCGACATCTTTGCCCGGCACGCACAGGGCGCGGATGCTGGGTTGATGGTGGGCAATTCGATGGCATCGGATGTGCTGCCCATGATTGAAGCGGGCGGGTGGGGTGTCTTTTGCCCGCAAGAGCTGAGCTGGGAAGTGGAGCATGCGGAGCCACCGGTGGGCCAGGACCGATTTGCGGAGATCGCTGATTTGGGCGCTTTGCCGGCCCTGGTCGAGCGGATTGTAGCGCGCGGTTGACGCGCCGTTCGCGGTCCTGACCCGGAGTGCCCCTTGGGTCGCAACTCTTAATCCTACACCCCTCCGAGGAGACGCGTCGTCTCAGAGGGGTGTACTAAATTCGGCGTCGATTTACACGCGTGCCAGAGGAAGCCTCCACGGGATAGTTCGTCCCGCAGGCAGCGACTCAATCGGGGCAAACTAGCCAAAGTCCTGACACAATCCCGCCACAATCGCTCAGGTTGTATGACGTTTTGCTGCACCCGCAAAATGTGGCCTTCGCAAAAGTGCAGTTTCTCGCAACACGTTCAAAGCAGAGGGTTTATCGAAAATCTGACCTGTGGTAATTCTTGATACAACAAAAGGATGGCCAGCTGAAAAATCAGCGGTCTGAGGCAGACAAAGGCAGGTTTCCATGAAGGTGCGACGGCTCTCGTCGGCCCATCTCGGGCTATTTTTGATCTCCGCAATCTGGTTTCTGGTCGTGCTGCCGTTGAGCGCAGCCGCAGCGCCCTATGCGGCATATGTGATCGACGCGCGCACGGGAAAGGTGCTGCATGCGCGCAACGCCGACACGCGGCTGCACCCTGCCTCGCTCACCAAGATGATGACGCTCTACATCGCGTTTCAGGCCATCGAACGGGGTGAAATCACGCTCGACACCCCTGTTACCGTTTCCAAGAAAGCGGCGGCTGAACCGCCCAGCAAGCTGGGTCTGCGGGCCGGTCAGAAGATCAAGCTGCGCTATCTTATCCGCGCCGCGGCAATCAAGTCGGCAAATGACGCCTCCACCGCCATCGGGGAGGCGATCTCGGGCTCGGAGGCGCGCTTTGCCCGGCGGATGAACCGCACCGCCAAGCAACTGGGCATGACCCGCACGACCTTCAAGAACATGCACGGGCTCACGGAAACGGGGCATTTGAGCACCGCGCGGGACATGACGATCATGGGGCGGCACCTGCTTTATGATTACCCGCAGTACTACAACCTCTTTAGCCGCGTGACGGCGGATGCGGGCGTGCGCCGGGTCAACCATACCAACCGGCGCTTTCTGGCGAACTACAAAGGCGCAGACGGGATCAAAACGGGCTACACCCGTGCCGCTGGCTTCAACCTCACGGCTTCAGCAGAACGAGGGAACGAGCGCATCATCGTGACCGTCTTTGGCGGTAAATCCACCGCTTCGCGCAACGCCCAGGTGGCCAAACTGATGGACCTGGGTTTCCGCCGGGCGCCGTCGCGCGCAAATCTCAGGCGGCCCAGCAAGCCTGCCTATATCCCCGACAGCAAAGCACCTGTGGCGACCAGCAACGCGGGCAGTGTCGCAGGAGGTGCGGGCAAGACGATCCGCATTTCCGGCGCGGTTAAAAAATCCCTGCGTCCGCGCCTTCGGCCCGGCACCACCGTGCTCGTGGCTGAGGCCAAGACGCCTGCCGTGACCGACGCGGATGTGACAGCAGCCCTGCGCGAAGCGGTCGCCGCCTCCGCCAATGCGCCGGAAGCAGAGGCCGTGGCGGCCACCTTGGCGGCGGCCACAACCTCTGTTCGGCCCGCGCTGAGGCCCCAGCAAATCGCCCAAGCAGCGCAGCCCGCCGAGCAGGAAGTGGTGACGCGCATGTCAACCTCCGGCGGGCGCCACTGGGGCGTGAACGTCGGGCGGTTCGCAAGCCGCAATGCCGCTGAGCGCGTCCTTCTCAAAACCGCGCTGGCAGAGATGGCGACCCTGGACGGCTCCTTGCGCAAGGTGATCAAGAAGCCCCGGGGATATGATGCCAACTTTCTCGGCATGACGCGGGAAAGCGCAGATCTGGCCTGTCAGCGGCTCGCCGCGCGCAATGTGCAATGCTTTATGATCGGCCCGGGCTAGGGCATGCGATCAAAGGTCAAACCCAGGCTGATCCGCGCCAGCCGGATCGCCCGCATCCTCGCCTGTCACATTGCCTGGCAGGATTCCAATAGCAAGCACTGGGCACCCGCCTGAACGGCCCGCGCCGATCCGGCTGATCAGCTTGTGGGTGCCGGTTGTGCTGGCGCCGAATTTGGCCGCGACAGTCTTGTCCGTCTCCCGCCCATGTTTGTCGAGCGCATATCCCAGCGACTTGAAATAGGCGTGTGGCAGCGCCCGCGTGACGATGACGCCCACATCGATCACGCCCGCTTCAAAGAAGCTGCGAAAGGCATAGAGGTCACGGTCATAGGTCTGGTCTTTGCTGTTCCATTCATAGTCGAAGGCCACGCGCCCGCGCCAGAAATCCACGAGGTGATTGTGAATGAAATCCTCGCGCAGAACCTCGTCCACGATGGGGGCCGTGTCCCCCTTGCCGGAGCGCAGCTTGACCGTCAGGTCCGCCTCGATCCGCACCTGCGTGTGAAAGCCCGCCTGTTCGGCCAGAGCGCCAAAGCGGGCGGTGGCGTTCATCTCATTGCCGCCGGGCATGCGGATCTCGCGCGTGCTGATGGTGAAATCCCTCAGGATTTGCAGGATGGAGGCCCATTCACGCGGCGCGCGCTGCGCAAGGATCGTTGCGGCGCTGCGGTAGCTCGTCACGCTGTAGCGCGTCGCCAAATCAGCGCCGAGCAGCGCGGCGGGGTCGGCAATATCGTCGAAAACGGCATCCGCGACGCGCCGCAGCATCTACTCCGCCGCCAGCCCTGAGTTGTAGCTGTAGGTCTTCCAGCCGGGTTTGTAATCGGCATCCGCCTGGTTGCCCCAAACGGTCCAGCCTTCGCGCACCCCGCGGCCAAAAAGCTCAAGGTAGGGGCCCCAGGAACAGCTCTCGATCAGCGCGTATTGCTCATCGGGTTTGCGCGAATGCTCGCGCTTTCGGGTCTGCATCATGTTGACCTGTCGCCGTCCCGGCGGCAGGGTCCGCACGTTTTTGCCGCGCACCCCAAAGAGCAAAATCTCCGTCACGTTGCGAAAATAAAAGCCCACGCCGCGCCCGTCCGATCCACCGTCCTTGCGGATCTTGTGCCAGATGATGTTGGATTTGTATTCAAACCCCCAGGCCTGGAGCACTTGCAGGCCCTCCGGCAACAGCGCGTTGGGCACCCACATGTAGCAATGCGCGCGGTCTTCCAGATGATCCGCCACCGGCAGCGCGCAGATGTCCTCAAGCGTCATTGTGGGATAGCGTGCGAGGCGCTTGTGCTCAGGCGCGACCTTGCCGGTGCGGTTGGTGAACCGCCAAGGCGGGTCGGCCATCACGCAGCCAAAGCGGTCGTTGCCCAGAAATTCGGCAAGGTCTTGTGAGGGATCAATGCTCATCCGCGATATATTGCGTGATCCCTGCTGGTCTTGCAATCGTGTCATCGGCATCATCCACAGGAACGTTAGGCGAACATCGTTAAAGCACCGCGCCCTGTGGCGTCAACGGGCGTCTTGGCAACCCACAGGCGCGCTTTGTTAACCATGTCACGCGCCAGCTGTGGCGCGGCCCGTGCATTCTGACGCCGTCCATCCTACATTCGTTTCGTCACAAAAGGTCAGCCCGTGGGATTTACGCCGACACTTGCAGAACGACGGTTCGGATACGGGCTTTCCCCGCGCGTCTCCCCGCCGCACAGCGTGGAGGAGATGTTGGCCGCGCTCATCGGGCCCGACGTCATGGCAAGCCAGTTTCCGGTTGGGACATTTCGCGATTTGCAAGAACAGCATCTGCTGTTTGACCGTTTCCGGCGGCATGCGCGGTCGCAAGGCGACAGTGCGGCGGGAAAAGCCTCCCGCGAGAAAGCGCAGGAGATCCGGCGCGCAGCGGCGCGAGAGCACCTGCAGCGTTTCGTGCAGCTGCAACTGCGGCGCATTGCGACGCCCGACGCCTTTCGCGAACGGCTCGCCGCCTTCTGGGCGGATCACTTCACCGCGCTTGGCAAGTCCGGGTTGCTGACCTTCGCCAGTCCGCTTTTCATCGAAGACGTGATCCGGCCCCGAATGACCGGGCGCTTTAGCGACATGCTGCGGGCCGTGGCGAAACACCCTTTGATGCTGCACGCGCTGGATCAGGATTTCTCAGCCGGGCCGGGCAGCGTGGCGGGCCAGCGGCGGGGCCGTGGCCTCAATGAAAACTTCGCGCGCGAACTACTGGAGCTTCACACGCTCGGCGTAGATGGCCCATACGACCAAGTGGATGTCCGGGCTCTGGCGCTGCTTCTGACGGGGTTGAGCCGGGGGCGCGGGTTCGATTTTGTCTTTCGTCCGAACTTTGCAGAACAGGCTGGGCAAATCGTCTTGGGCCGGTCCTACCCCGCGGAGATTTCCGAGGCGCGCATCGACAAGGTGCTGACCGATCTCGCGCTGCATCCGGGCACCGCGCGCCATCTGGCGCGCAAGCTCGCCGTGCATTTCATCGCTGACGCCCCGCCCACGGCTCTTGTAGAGGCCATGACAGCCGCCTTTCTGGAAACGGACGGGGATTTGCTGGCCGTCTATCGCGCGATGCTGATGCATCCGCAAGCTTGGGAGACGCCTATGCGCAATCTGCGCAGACCGGATGAATTCATCTCCACCAGCTTGCGCGCGCTCGGGCCGGAGGCGGACGCTTTGGAGCGTTTGAAGCATGGGGATATCCGGGGTCTCTTTTTGCAACCGCTGGCGCGGATGGGGCAGACGTGGTTGCGGCCCGCCGGGCCTGATGGTTGGAGCGAACAAGACGCGGCCTGGGCCACGCCGCAGGGGCTGGCGGGTCGGCTTGATTGGGCGATGCAGGTGCCGCGGCGGCTGATGGCGGAGCTGCCCGACCCTCGTGATTTCGTGCAGACGGCCCTTGGCAGCGCGGCGCCCGAACGCGTGGCCTTTGCTGCCCAAGCCGCAGAAAGCCGCGCGGAAGCCATTGGCTTAGTGCTGATATCACCGGCGATGCAGAGGCGGTAAAATGGGCAGTCTTCTCAAACGACGGGATTTTCTTTTGCACAGCGGCGCGCTGGGCTGTTCGCTGGCCGCGAGCCCTCTGATCACGCCTGTCGCCATGGCCAGCGCGCCCTGGGAGACGCGGCTTGTCGTGATCATCCTGCGCGGCGGCATGGACGGGCTTGACGTGGTGCGGCCCCTTGGCGATCCCGCATTTGCCGCCCTGCGGCCCGGGATCACTGTGGGCGCGCCCGCGCTTGACCTTGACGGCTACTTCGCGCTGCATCCGGGGCTTTCCGGGTTGATGCCGCTTTGGCAGCGGCAGGAACTGGGCTTCGTGCATGCTGTCTCCACGCCCTACCGCGACAAACGCAGTCATTTCGATGGCCAGGACATGCTGGAGGCGGGCACCCAAAGCCTGAGCGGTGGCGTGCGGGACGGCTGGCTCAACCGGCTGCTCCAGCAGGTGCCGGGGGTTGAGGCGGAGACGGCCTACGCCATCGGCTATAACGATCTGAAGGTGCTAGAAGGGCCCGCGCCTGTCGCCAATTGGTCGCCTGATGCCAAGGTCCGGATCAGCCCGCAGGCACAACGCCTGGCAGAGCTCGTAATGGAGGAGGATGCAGCCCTTCACGCCGCTTTCGGCGAGGCCCTGACACTGGCGGCGCAGAGCGCAGAGGAGGGCAACGGCAATACGAGCCGCCAGCAGGTGGCGCGCTTCGCGGCGAAGCGGCTGCGTGCGGAGGCCCGGATCGCGGCCTTTTCGCTTGGCGGTTGGGACACCCACCGCGGGCAGGCCAATCAGATGAACCGGGTGCTGGGCCGCCTGCAAGAGACGATCCTGACCCTCAAGCGCGAGATGGGCGCGCCGGTTTGGGGCAAGACGGCTGTGGTCGCGATGACGGAATTTGGCCGCACCGCGCGGGAGAATGGCACGCGCGGCACCGATCATGGCACCGGCGGCCTGATGATCATGGCGGGCGGTGCGATCCGGGGCGGCCGCGTCTACGGGACCTGGCCAGGACTGGCGGAAAGCGCACTGTTCGACCGCCGTGATCTGATGCCCACCTCGGATGTGCGCGCGCCTGCGGGGTGGATTTTGCGGGGACTGACGGGGCTTGATCGCGCCGTGCTAGAAGACCACGTCTTTCCGGGGCTCGACCTCGGTGCTGACCCGGGGGTCATGCTCTAGCGCATACTTGCGATTTCGAAGCTTGCAGCGTGCGCAGGGGTGTCGCCATAATCAAACGGATTGCCACTGGCAGAGGCCGCCAGCATCGCGACAATGGCCAACGCATTTGCGCTCATCACGATCCAGTCGATGCCCTTCTCGGCGTGACTTTCGCGCAGATTGGTGATGATCAGGCGCATTTCGCGCTCCTTTTTGGCAGACATCCGTTTCCCCAAAGCTGAAAATGCAGGGTTAATGTGGCGAAAATGAGCAGCGGTGGTGCAACGCGGATGACGATTTTGCGGGCGCTTTGCGGTGCGTTATGGCTTGGCGCGAGCAGCTGTTGCTCCTAACGTGCCGCCAAGATGCAGGACGATGAGACAGACAAAAAGCTTGGTGTGCCGGTCCCGGACTGGGCTGCGCCACCTGCGCCAAGCGGGGAGGTGCTGGACGGACGCTTTGCGCGGCTGGAGCCGCTCAACGCTGAAAAGCACGCCGCCTTGCTCTATCGCTCTTACGCAGGCGCTGATGACGTTTGGGCCTATATGCCCCACGGCCCTTTTTCCTCTGCTGCGCAGTATCACCGCTGGGTGCGCGACCACGCGGGGCGCCCCGATCCGTTCTTCTACGCTGTGTTCAACAAGTTGAGCGGTCAGTGGGAAGGTGTCGCCAGCTATCTGCGCGTGAAGCCCGAGGCGGGATCAATCGAAGTGGGGCACATCAGCTTTGCACCTGCGCTACAGCGCACGCCCGCGGCAACCGAGGCGATGTATCTGATGATGCGCTGGGCCTTTGACGCGGGCTATCGCCGCTATGAATGGAAGTGCAACGCGCTGAACAATGCCTCCCGCCGGGCGGCGCAGCGGTTGGGGCTGTCCTATGAAGGCGTGTTTCGCCAGGCGACGGTGATCAAGGGGCGCAATCGTGATACCGCTTGGTTTGCCGCTATCGATGCGGAGTGGCCTGCGTTGAAAGAGGCCTTCGAGGCCTGGCTATCCCCTGCGAATTTCGACGATGCCGGGCAGCAGAAAGAGCGGTTGGGCGATCTGACCGGTCTTGTGCGCGTGGCGGCAGACCCCGCGCTGTAACCCAAACTCAGATCGCAATCCGTTGCGCAAGGCGGGCCTGGATCAGCCCTGCGATGGCCGCCGTCTCCGACCCAGCGGGTTCGCCGCGCGAGCGCTTTTGTGCCAGCGCATCTGCGGCTTGCGCGAGCGTCGGGTCATCTGCTGATTGGGCAACGCCACGCAGAAACTGCGCCACGTAGTCCAGCGCGTGCTCATCGGGCGGGTCCTCCAACACATCGGCAATGTGCGCGATGTCGTCCTGGAAGGCCATGATGTCAGGTTCAATCGCTTCCGAGCTGACCACGCGCGGCCCTACCGGGCGCCGCGCAGGCGGCAGGCTGGCCAGGATCGCCTCCTGAAACCGCGCGAGCGATGAGATCGGTTTGGCGAAAAAGCCTTGCGCGCCTGCTTGTAGGCTCAGTGCCTCCATCTCGGCATCGCCTGACATGGCCATCAGCGCCTCAATCCCGCTCTGCGCCTCCGCCAGCTCTCGCATGAGGTCAAGGCCGCTGCCATCGGGAAGGCCCACATCCACGATCACGACCGTGGGACGATATACCTGTAAATGCCGCCGGGCGGAGCGCAGGCAATCTGCCCGTCTGATCCGCGCGCCGGAGCGCAGGCACATCAGGCGTATCGCTTCACAGGCGTATCGGCTGTCTTCCACGACAAGTACGGTCAGTCCCAAAAGCGGTCTGCGCGAGGTGGGACGGGGAAGCGTGCTGGCAAGGGGGTCGGTCGGGTCCATGAGGGCCTCCGGGATTGGCTATAGCGTCTCGATACCGTTTTTTGGCTAACCGAAAGTTAACGTGCCGCATTGCACAAGAAATCGCAAACCGGCATAACGCGCCGCGTCAGCATGAAGGAGCGGATCATGATCGGAAGATTGAACCACGTGGCCATCGCCGTGCCGGACCTCGAAGCGGCCGCCGATCAGTACCGCACCGCCCTTGGCGCCTCCGTTGGCGCGCCTCAGGATGAGCCTGATCACGGCGTCACGGTTATCTTCATCGAGCTGCCCAACACCAAGATCGAACTGCTTTATCCGTTGGGCGAAGGCTCTCCCATTCAGGGGTTCTTGGACAAGAACCCGGCGGGCGGCATCCACCACGTCTGCTATGAGGTCGAAGACATCATCGCGGCGCGTGACCACCTGAAGGCTAGCGGCCTGCGCGTTCTGGGCGACGGGGAGCCCAAGATCGGCGCCCATGGCAAACCGGTTCTGTTTTTGCACCCCAAGGATATGAACGGCACGCTTACCGAGCTTGAGCAGGTCTGATGGGTCCCGTCTCTGGCCTTGTTCTCTATGCGGTCATATGGTCGCTGTGTTTCTTCATCGCGCTGCCCATCCGGGTGAAAACCCAAGGCGATTTGGGAGAGATCGTGCCGGGCACCCACGCAGGCGCGCCGGAGCATCATCACCTGAAGAAAAAGGCGCTCTGGACGACGCTGGCTGCGGCTATCATCTGGGCCGGTGTTGCGGCCACGATCCTCAATGAATGGATCACCGTCGCGGATGTGGAGCGTGTGATCCGCCCGGATCGGCTGTCAGATGGTGGAACAGATGGGTGAAGGTGGCCGCACCTAGGATCGGGATCACAAGGTTCAGGATCGGCACTGAGAGCGGCACCGCCATCAGCACGCCCGCAGCCCAAAGCGTCGGCAGATGCTGCCGGCGAAGGGCCTTCGCACCCTGGCGCCCCACCCGGCGGATCGCGGTGATGGTGAAATACTCCCGCCCCAGCAGGAAGCCGTTCACGCCCCAAAAGATGAAAAGCGCGAGCGGCGCGAAAAAGAGGTAGAGCACGATCGCGCAGAGGTTCGCGACCAGAAGCAGCCCCAGAAAGTTGAGCGTATCCACCAGGCTGGAGCCAAAGGGCACGCGGCTGACCGGCGGCAGCGCGGGATAGTGCTGCGCCTCCACCGCGTCGGCCACATCATCGAGAAACATCGACGTGATGGCGGAAGCCACCGGGATCATCAGAAAGATCGACAGGAAGGCGAGCAGAAACAGCGCGCCCCAGCTGAGCAGATCATTGAGCCAGCGGACCTCTCCCAGGATCGGCAGCCAGGCCTCTTCCGGGGTGATCCGCTCGATCAGCCAGGCAAAGCCCGCCGTGGCCCCCACAAGCAAGGCAAAGGCCAGCGCGAGGCCAATCCAGAACACGCGCCGAAAGCGCGGATCGGACAGCTGCGCAAGCGCCAGTCCGAAGGATTTCAGGATCAGGCCGATTTCCATGTGGTGATGCTCTCCACGTCGGGGCGGGGGCGGTCTTCGGGCACGGTGGTTTCCGTGCCGATGTGGATGATGCCGGCCACGCGTTCATTGTCTGAGAGCCCCAGGCCTTCCGCCATGAAACCGCGGTCATGCGAGGCCCAGCCGCTGAGCCAATTGGCCCCCCACCCGGCGGCGTGCGCTGCGTTCAAGAGCGCCAAGCACACAGCGCCTGCGGACAGTGTCTGCTCAAACGGGGGAATGTGTTCTGACGGTTGTTGCACCTCGATCACCGCGACCGCCAAATTGCCCGTCTCATACTGGGTGGTTGCCATACGCACTTGGGTGGGCGAACGGCCTGCGGCCTGCGCGCGCGCTGTGATGTCGGGCACAAGGGCATTGAGCGCGGCCTTATCGAGCACGATGAAACGCCAGGGCACCAGCTTGCCATGATCGGGGGAGCGGGCGGCGATGGTCAGCAGGTTCATCACCTCTTCGCGGTTTGGCAGGGGTGTCGTGAGCGTCTTGAAGGGTCGCGACCGGCGGGTTTTCAGAAAGTCGAGCGCGGCGGTGTTTGCGTTTGGCATGTCGTTCAAAGGTCCAGTTGCCGCGCCATGTCGTCGATGGACTGGCGCAGGAAGGTGTCAAATTTTGGCGTTGGCTGGCGAATGTCGAACCCCGGTTTCATCGAGTCGGGCGCGGCGTTGTCCACGCCTGCAAGCGCTGCGATGGTGGCATGGCCGCAAAAGGGCACGTAGGCCTCTGAATAGCCGCCCTCATGCACCAGCACCAGCTTGCCGTCGCAAAGCCGGTCGGCCAGCGCCATCACGTGGCGAGTCATCGCCTCAAAGGTTTCGGCGGTGGCCTGCATCTGGGCCAGCGGGTCGGGCATGGCCGCGTCAAAGCCGCAGGCGACGATGATCATATCGGGCTCAAAGGCGGTGAT
>JBCCPS010000057.1:0-20465 GCA_039024775.1 Pseudomonadota bacterium | reverse complement strand
GGTCCTTGTCCGACGGCTCGCCGGGATGGATCTTGTTCTTGATCCCGTCAAGCCCGGCCATCAGCAGGGCGGCAAAGCACAGGTAAGGGTTCGCCGACGGATCAGGGAAGCGTGCCTCAACCCGTTTGGCCTTGGGCGACTCGGTCCACGGGATCCGGACGCAGCCCGACCGGTTGCGGGCCGAATAGGCGCGCAGCACAGGGGCCTCAAAACCCGGGATCAGACGCTTGTAGCTGTTGGTCGACGGGTTGGTGAAGGCGTTCAGCGCCTTGGCGTGCTTGAGAATGCCGCCGATGAAGAACAGCGCCTCATCCGACAGGTCTGCATACTTGTCGCCCGCAAAGAGCGGCTTGCCGTCTTTCCAGATCGACATGTTGCAGTGCATGCCGGTGCCGTTGTCGCCCGCGATGGGCTTGGGCATGAAGGTTGCTGATTTGCCGTAGGCCTGCGCCACATTGTGGATCACGTACTTGTATTTCTGCAGCTCGTCCGCCTGCTTGGTCAGGCTGTCAAAGATCAGGCCCAGCTCGTGCTGACAGGAGGCGACCTCATGGTGGTGCTTGTCCACCTTCATGCCCAGCCGCTTCATGGTCGACAGCATCTCGGACCGCAGATCCTGGCTTTCGTCCGTCGGGTTCACGGGGAAATAGCCGCCCTTGACGCCCGGGCGGTGGCCCATGTTGCCCATCTCGTACTCGGTATCGGTGTTCCAGGAGGCGTCGGTCGCGTCGACCTCATAGGACACCTTGTTGATCGAGTTGGAGAAGCGCACGTCGTCAAAGAGAAAGAATTCAGCTTCAGGCCCAAAGAAGGCCGTGTCGCCGATGCCGGAGGATTTGAGATAAGCCTCTGCCTTTTCGGCGGTAGAGCGCGGGTCGCGCTCATAGGCCTCGCCTGTGTCCGGCTCCACGATGGAGCAATGCACGCAGAGCGTCTTTTCCGCATAGAAAGGATCGACATAGCCGCTGTCGGTGTCGGGCATCAGCTTCATGTCGGAGGCCTCGATTGACTTCCAACCGGCGATCGAGGAGCCGTCGAACATGAATCCTTCATCCAGGAAATCCTCATCCACCTGATCGGCCATCACGGTGACGTGCTGCAGCTTGCCGCGCGGGTCGGTGAAACGGATATCGACGTATTCGATGTCCTCGTCCTTGATCTTTTTCAGGAAATCTGTGGTGCTCATGGCTGCGATCCTTCAGGTTTTTGGAAGTCGCGCCCCGGTATCCGTCCGGGGCTTCTGGGTTGATGTCTGAGGCCCGGGTCTGTCCCGGGACACAATTTTGGAGGAATTTAAAGCGCGTCCGATCCGCTTTCGCCGGTGCGAATGCGGATGGTCTGTTCGATGGAAGACACGAAGATTTTGCCATCGCCGATCTTTTCGGTCTTGGCGGCACCCACGATGGCCTCCACCGCGGCATCCACCTGATCGTCGTCCAGCACGACCTCGACCTTCACTTTAGGCAGAAAATCAACGACGTATTCTGCACCGCGGTAAAGCTCTGTGTGCCCCTTTTGCCGACCAAAGCCCTTCACCTCGATGACGGACAGGCCCTGAACGCCAACCTCTTGAAGCGCCTCTTTCACCTCGTCCAGTTTGAACGGTTTGATGACGGCTTCGATTTTCTTCATGAGGTCCCTCCCGAGGCGCGTAATTCTGCGTGTTGTCTGCGGTGATTTCATTTTGACTGGGCACGGTCCATTGAAGGAGGGTAAGCATGCGTTACGGCGTGGTGCGTTTGCGGAAATTACGCTCAATGGAAGGGCACAGCGCTTAATTTTTAAGCTTAACTGAATCGAGAAGCTCTCTCTTGACCCCTATCACGTCTTCGCAGATGCGCGCCTTGGAGCGCGCGGCCATCGAATCCGGTGCGGTGACCGGGTTGCAACTCATGGAGCGGGCAGGCCGGAGCGCGCGGGACGCGATTTTTGAGCGTTGGCCAGAGCTTGAGGCGGGGTCCCGGCGGGCGGTCGTGCTCTGTGGTCCGGGCAACAACGGCGGGGACGGCTTTGTCATATCGCGACTTCTCAAGCAGGACGGCTGGGACGTGGCGGTCTTCTTTTACGGCGATGAGACGCGTCTGCCCCCGGACGCAAGGCGCAACCTGGAGGCCTGGTGCGATCTGGGCTCGCTGCACGCATTGGGCTTTCCGGTGGCCTCCGCCAGCGCGCTAGAGACTTTCGAACGCTACGCCTCCCACATGCTGGACTGTCAGACCGGCACGCATGCGGACACCGCGTTCCCGGCCATTCTTCTCATTGATGCGCTCTTTGGGATTGGGCTCTCGCGGCCCATCGCGGGGCTTGATGCGCTGACCGAGCACTGGGATTACCTGATGAACTTTCGCGACCTCAACGCCACGCGCGTTCTGGCAATTGATGTGCCAAGCGGGCTGGATGCGGATACCGGCGCGCAGGTCGGCGATCCGGCGCAGGCCCCGTTCGGCGTGTTGGCCGCTGACATCACCGTCACTTTTCACGCGCCTAAGCCAGGTCACCTGACAGGGCCAGCGCATCACTTGTGTGGTGACGTCATTGTCAAGGACATCGGCCTATGACGGGCTTCACCCTTCCAGAACAACGCCTGCCGGAGGCCTGAAATCCAAATGCCAGATTTGATCACGCGCGCCACCCTCGATTTGGCGCTGTTGCAAAAGCCGCAGGGTCACAAATACGAACACGGGCATGTTCTGGTGCTCTCGGGTGGTCCCGCGCAAACTGGCGCGGCCCGGCTGGCGGCCCGCGGTGCTTTGCGGATCGGCGCGGGCGCGGTCACGCTGGGGGTGCCGGTGGACGCGGTTCCGGTGGTGGCGCCGGCGCTTACGTCAATCATGCTCACGCCGTTGGCCGATCAGAACGCCCTCAGCAGGGTCCTGGACGACACGCGCATCAACGCGCTCTGCCTTGGCCCTGCTTTGGGGCTGCAGGAGGATCAGAAAGTCCTTGTTGCCGGCGCATTGGAAAGCGGGCGGCCTTGCGTGCTCGACGCCGATGCGCTGACGCTTCTGGCCCAGGACTCCGATCTGATGGCTCTGCTGCATGACCGATGCGTGCTCACGCCGCATCCGGGCGAATTCGCGCGCCTTTTCCCCGACATCGCAGGGCGCATGAAAAACGGGCCTGCATTCTTGCGTAGCGAAGGCATGCGCGCGGCTGCGACCCGCGCTGGTTGCACCGTCCTGCTGAAGGGTCCGCAGACCATGATCGCAGAGCCTGAAGGGCTGGTGCGGATGCATGATGCCACCGGGCCGCGCGCGGTGCCCTGGCTCGCCACAGCAGGGTCAGGTGACGTGCTTGCCGGGTTCATCGCGGGATTGCTCGCGCGCAAGTTCGCGCCGCTGCAAGCGGCCTCCTGGGGGGTTTGGTTGCATGCCGCCTGTGCCGCGCATTTCGGCCCCGGGCTCATCGCGGAGGATCTCCCCGAAGAGCTGCCTCATGTGCTGCGCGCCCTGCATGATGTGGAAGCACCAGCGGAAGAAAGTCCTTAGAGCTTCTCGCGCGCGTCAGGCCGCATGCAGTACCGCGCCGCGCGCGCGTGCCGCATCCGCGGTACCAAGCTCCAGCCCATCGGCATAAAGGATGTGCGGGCTGTCGCAGAAAATCTGATAGATCGTGATCTCCTGCAGGCCCTGATCGGTGATGAATTCACCATCTACCAACGCCCGCGCCGCCACTAGCGCGCGGTCCGAGTTGAACAGAGCCCGTGCGCGCCAGTCGCGGATCAACACCATCTGATCGCCCGCCAACTGCGCGTCCCGCTCGGGCCGCGTATGGCCCAGAGAGCCTGCCGCCAGGGCAATTACATGCACTTGCCGCGTCGCCCGCTGGATATGCAGCACTTTCGAGATGCCGGTGTCGCGGGTGATCAGCTTGTCGCCGATGCTGACGAATTCAACTGGCATCTCGCCCTCCAACGTCATCACGACGCTGCCGTGCAAGAGCCCGGTATCTGTGTTCACGTAAAACTGATAGGCGCCACGGGGCGATGTCCGCCCGTCTGCGCGCCCGACCGTATTCGGTTTCATGGGCGTCTCTTTTCTGCTTGTTTGCCTCGTTTTGCCCGATTCTAGGATAACGCGACCTTAAAGTCCCGATTTTTTTGCTATCGCCACCACGAGACGGGTTTGATAGGCACCGCGGTGCGCGGGTGTGGCGGAATTGGTAGACGCACCAGATTTAGGTTCTGGCGCCTTCGGGCGTGGAGGTTCAAGTCCTCTCACCCGCACCACCCTGCCTTTTCGCAGGGGAGGTCAGGGCAGCGCTTTACGCGGCTGCAGCCGTCGGGAGGTTTCGCCAGGGAATCTGCCGAGCACCCAACTCCAAGTCAGCCTCCAACACTGACCCATGCGCGAATAGTTTCTCAAAAGACCGAAACAGATCTGAGCCTGCTGCGTTGTGGATTGAAGCAGCCCCCTGTTTCCCGCTAGACAGAGGACACTGCGAAAAAGGGCGCATCGCTCAGGGGAGCGATAAGCAAAGCCCAGGCACCTTGGGGAAAAGAGCGTGAGGCATGCGCCGACGGCCAAACGTCTGAAATGGATCACTGCATCCGTGCTTTGCCTGATGACAGGCGTGGCCACTGCCGCAGACTTGCGCATCACGGGGTTGAGCGGTGACAGCGATTTGGAAGCGGCGGTGCGCGGCGGCTCCCTGTTGGTAGAGCAGACCGCGGAAGGCGCGGACCCCAGCGCACAGGAACTTGTCGCGGCGGCGCAGGCGGATTACCGCCGCCTGATTGCCGTTCTCTATGATCAGGGGCATTTCGCACCGCAGATCAGCATCCGCCTGGATGGGCGGGAGGCGTCCGCCATCGCGCCGGTGGCGCCTCCGCGCGCGGTCCGTGAGGCGGTGATCACCGTTGATCCAGGTCCAAAATTCACGCTCTCCCGCGCCCGCATCAGCCCGCTTGCCCCCGGCACGGAACTGCCTGAAGGCTTTGCGCCCGGTCAGCCCGCAGGGCTTGGCGTGGTTACCTCTGCCGTCTCTGCGGGCATTGATGGCTGGCGCGAACGGGGGCACGCAAAGGCCCGGCTTGCGCGCCAGGACATCACCGCCAATGAGCCCCAGCGCAGCGTCAGTGCGGAGCTCACGCTGGCACCGGGAGCGCAGCTCACCTTCGGGCCTTTGACCGTGACCGGAAACGCGCGCACCCGCACCGAGCGGGTCGTTGAGATCACCGGCCTGCCCACGGGACAGACCTATTCGCCCGAAGAGCTGCGCCGCGCCCAGCGGCGGCTTCAGCGCACCGGCACGTTCTCTGCCGCAGCACTGATTGAGGCCGAAGAGATCGGCCCCAATGATACCTTCCCCATCACCGCGCAGCTGACCGAAGCACCGCTGCGCCGCTTCGGCTTTGGCGCGGAGCTGAGCTCTCTGGAAGGGCTCACACTGTCGACCTTCTGGCTGCACCGCAATCTGCTGGGCGGGGCCGAACGGCTGCGCTTTGACGCAGAGATCAGCGGCATCGGCGGCAATTCGGGCGGCGAGGATTACAAACTCGGCGTGCGCTTCGACCGGCCCGCGACCTTCAATGAGGATACCAACTTCTATGCCCTCGCAGGGCTGGAGCAGTTGGACGAGGTGAATTTCTTCTCCCGCCAGCTGGAGCTGGAGGCGGGTATCGAACGCTTTGCGAGTGAAAACCGGACCTATTCGGCAGGCATCGGCCTGCGCCGGGCGGAGACCCGCGATGCCTTTGGCACCAACCGGTTCACGCTGTTGACGCTGCCGCTGTCGGCGGAATTCGACTACCGCGATGACAAGCTCGATGCGACATCTGGCTATTTCGCGAACCTCAGCCTCACACCTTTCCTGGCACTGGATGGCGCGGATGACGGCCTGCGCACCTATCTGGACGCGCGCTACTACCGCACCTTCGGGCAGGCGCGCCCCGTCACCCTCGCCTTTAGGGGGCAGTTGGGGTCGGTGCTTGGCCCTTCGCTCAACGTGGCGCCCGCCGATTATCTCTTTTATTCGGGCGGCGGCGGCACCGTGCGCGGCCAACCCTATCAGGCGCTGGGCGTGACGCTGCCTGGCGGCGATGTGACCGGCGGGCGCAGCTTTTTGGGCTTTTCCGCCGAAGCGCGGGTCAGCGTCACGGACCGCATCGGCCTCGTGGGCTTTTGGGACGCAGGCTACATCGGGGCGGAAGAATTCTACGACGGCTCCGGTACTTGGCACACCGGCGCGGGCTTTGGCGTGCGCTATGCCACGGGCATCGGGCCCATCCGCGTGGATGTGGGTGTGCCGACGTCAGGACCCGCGGTTGATGATGATTTTCAGGTCTACATCGGCATCGGGCAGGCGTTCTGATGCGCACGTGGTGGCATATCGCGCTGCTCAGTTGGCTATTGGTCTGGGCCGGTGTGGCGCGCGCGAAGGAGGACGACAAGGGCTGGCTCACGCGGCAGATTCAGGACGCGCTCAGCGGGGCGGGCCGCGCGGTGGAGATCGAAGGCTTTGAAGGCGCGCTCAGCTCCAACGCGCGCTTTTCCCGCCTGACCATCGCGGATGACGACGGCATCTGGTTGACGCTGGACGGGGCGGAGCTGATCTGGAACCGTTCCGCGCTCTTGCGCGGACGGCTGGAGGTGGAGGAGCTGACCGCGACGCGGCTCGACCTGCCGCGCCTGCCCAGCGGGGGAGAGGCAGAGGAACCCGACGTCACCGCCGAGGCCGAACCCTTTGAATTCAACCTGCCCGATCTGCCGGTCTCCATCGAGATCGGCGCGCTGGGCATTGATGAGATCAACCTGGGCGCGCCCCTTCTGGGTCAGCCCACCCAGCTGAGCCTGAGCGCCACGGCGCGCTATACTGAGACGGAGGCCTTTGCCGATTTCGAAGCGCGGCGCACCGATGGGCGCGCGGGCCGTTTTGACATCGAAGCCAACCTCGCGCGCGCCAGCAACGCGCTCACCCTCACGCTCGCGCTGACCGAGGAGGCCCAGGGCATCGCCGCCACGCTGCTCAATCTGCCGGGCGCCCCGCCGGTGGAGATGGCGGTGAACGGCGCGGGGCCGCTCGATGATTTTCGAACGACACTGAACATCGCGACCGACGGCACGGAACGGCTCTCTGGCGAGATCACGCTTGCCGCGCAAAGCCCACGCCGCGCGTCCGACACGCCCGACCGGCGGCTGCAGGCCGACATTGGCGGCGATATCACGGCGCTCTTGGCGCCTGAGTACCGGGATTTCTTCGGCGAGGACGTGCAGTTGCGCCTGGATGCCCTGCGCGAAGGCTCGGGCGCGATCGAGGTGTCGGACTTTACGCTGCGCGCGCAAGCGGCCGCGCTGCGCGGGCAGGTGACGCTTAACGCGGAAAACTGGCCCACCTTCGTGGACGTGACGGGCTCCATCGCCAATGCGCAGGGCACGCCGGTGCTGCTGCCCGGCGGGGGTGCCGACACGACGGTTGAGCGGGTCGATCTCAACGTGGCCTATGATGCGGGCGATGACGACGCCTTTGACGCGGCCTTTGATGTGAGCGCCTTCCGCACCGCCGGTGTGGAGGTGGCCCGCGCGCGGCTGCGGTTCGACGGCACCTTGCAGGGCAATCTGGGCTCCGTCGGGCAGTTTCTGGCGGATATGACGCTTGAGGCGCAGGGCATTGCTCTGGACGATGACGCGCTGCAACAGGCGGTGGGCCCGGTCCTGCAAGGCCGGGCGGAGGTGAACTTCATCGAAGGCCAGCCGCTGCGGATTGAGGACATGGACTTTGACGGCAGCGATTATGGCCTCACGGGCCGGGTCGCGGTCAATGGCCCGGGGGAGGGGCTGCTCACGCGGCTTTCTATCGTGCTCGACGCGGGCGATCTCAGCCGGTTTTCCGCGCTCGCGGGTCAGTCGCTGGCGGGGCAGGCAGCGCTCGCGCTGCGCGGCACCGTGACCCCGCTGAGCGGCGCGTTTGAGCTGGACATCAGCGGCAGCACGCAGGACCTGGCGCTCGGCATCGCCCAGGCCGATACGCTGCTGGCCGGGCGCACGGTGCTGGGCGTGGCCGCGCGGCGCGATGAGACGGGCACCTTCCTGCGCGACCTGTCGCTGCAAAACCCCGCCTTGGAGCTGACCGGAGAGGCGGCGTTGCGCACCGACGCGAGCACCGTGAATGCCACCTTCACGCTGGCGGATGTGGGCCTTGTCGTGTCTGAGTTGCAAGGCCCGGTGAACGTGACGGCCAGTGCCAATCAAGATAGCGCGGGCTGGCGGGTAGACGCACGCACGCAGGGGCCCTACCGCGCCGCCCTCACCGCGCGGGGGTTGGCGACGGGGCCGCAGGCTGCGCTCGACTTTACAGCCGATTTGCCCGACGTGGCCCCCTTCGCGGCCATTGCAGGGCAGGACATCAGCGGTCCGCTGAGCGCGCGGGGCAGGCTCTCGCGCGCGGGGGAGGGGTGGGAGATCGACACGACCGCGCGCGGTCCGTTCGATGCGTCAGCCGAGGTGGCGGGCGCCATCGCACCACGCATCGACGTGACGTTTGCGGCAGATGTGCCCGAGATCAGCCGCCTCGTCCCGCAGGTGAACGGGCCTTTGAGCGCGCAAGGCAGGCTGCGCCAGGAGGACGTGGGCTTTTTCATCGACGCGCGGGCGAGCGGACCTTTTGGGGCGCGCGTCTCCGCCGAGGGGCTGGCGACGGGACCTGACATGTCGCTGACCTTCACGGCAGATGTGCCGAACGTCAGCGCGCTTGCACCGGGTGTGCCGGGCGCTCTGAACGCGTCGGGCACCGTCATGCAGCGGCCCCAGGGCATCGAACTGATGGCCAACGCCACGGGGCCTTACGCCAGCCGCGCGCGGGTCTCTGGCATCGTCACCGGACCCGAAGCGGCGGTGGATTTCAACCTGGCGCTGGCCAATATTGGCGCGTTGGTGGACCGCGTGAACGGGCCGCTGGACGTCACGGGCTCTGCCCGCCGCGCCGGGACCGCCTGGCAGATCGACACCCAGGCGCAGGGCCCCTCCGGCACCCAGGCCCGCATCGCGGGGCAGGTGGCGGGCGACGGGACGCTGGCGCTGGATGTCACGGGCAGCGCGCCCCTGGGCCTCTCACGCCCCTTCATCGCGCCGCGCAATCTGCAGGGCACCGCGCGCTTTGACCTCGCTGTCAACGGCCCGCCCGCGCTGTCCTCGCTTTCGGGGCGCATCGAGACAAGCGGTGCGACGCTGACCGCGCCCAACCTGCGCATCACGCTAGAGGGGATCGCGGCACAGATCGGCGTGGGTGGCAACCGCGCCACGCTGGATGTGCGCGCCCGCGCCAGCGAGGGCGGAGAGCTGGCGGTGGGCGGCGCGGTGACGCTGACGCCTACGCTGCCCGCGGATATCTCCGTCGCACTGCGCGGCCTGGTGCTCTCGGACCCGCGGCTTTACCGGACGGCAGTGAACGGCGACCTGCGCATTGCGGGCCCGCTGACTGGCGCCGCGAGCATCGCGGGCACCATCAATGTGGGCGAAACTAATGTGAATGTGCCCGCCACGGGTCTGACGAGCATTGGCGACATTCCCCCCATCACACACGTGGGCTCCAGCCGTGCGGCGGCAGCGACGCGCGCGCGCGCCGGGCTCGCTCGCGCAGGGGCCGCGCGCGATCCGGCAGCGTCTGGCGCCTCCGGTCCCGGTCTGGGCCTTGATGTGGCGGTCAATGCGCCCAACCGCATCTTTGTACGCGGGCGCGGGCTCGACGCGGAGCTTGGCGGCAGCCTGAGACTGACCGGCGACACCAACAACATCATCTCCGTGGGCCGCTTTGACCTTCTGCGCGGGCGGCTCGATATCCTGGGCAAACGGTTTGACCTGCGCGAGGGCGCGATCCTGTTTCAAGGCACGCTGGTGCCCTTCTTGCGCTTTGTCTCCGCCACATCAACCAGCGCAGGCGAGGCGCGTGTGATCGTCGAAGGGCCCGCGGATGATCCCGATGTGCGGTTTGAGGCCACGCCCGAGGCGCCCCAGGACGAGGTGCTGGCGCAGCTTCTGTTTGGCCGCAACCTCAGCCAGATCTCCGCCTTCCAGGCGCTGCAACTGGCCGGTGCCGTGGCCACGCTCGCCGGGCGCGGCGGCAACGGCATCATCGGCAACCTGCGCGATGGATTTGGCCTGGATGATCTGGACGTGACGACCACCGACACTGGGGCGACGGAGCTTCGGGTGGGCAAATACATCTCCGACAATGTCTACACGGACGTGACCGCCTCGTCAGATGGCGAGGCGGAGGTGAGCATCAACCTCGACATCACAGAGAGCCTGACCGCGCGCGGTGCGCTCAAGTCTGACGGCAACACTTCCATCGGCATTTTCTTTGAGCGGGATTATTAGCGGCGGGCTGGTGCGTCCAAAATGGTCCTCTCTTTATAGGGCCTGAGCGTTTAGGCTTCCTGCGCATGTCGCGCGTTCATCTGCGCGTGTCGCATCAGGCGCGGCAGGGCTGCCCCTGCCGGAGTTGACTGGTTTCACCAGTGCAAAGGAGAGCGCCATGACCCAGCTGCCCGACACGATGCAGGCATTCGTGCTTCACACACATGGGGGGCCGGAGGCGTTGCGCTTTCACCCCGATTGGCCCCGGCCTGAGCCAAGCCCCTCCCAAGTGCTGATCCGGGTGGGCGCTTGCGGGCTCAACAACACTGATGTGAACACCCGGACCGGGTGGTATTCCAAGACCGTGACGGGGGCCACAGACAGCACTGGCACGGCGGGCACGGATGAAGCCGATCCCACCTGGGGCGGCGCGCCCATCGGGCTGCCGCGGATCCAGGGGGCGGATGCGGTGGGCGTCGTGGTCGCAGCAGGTGCTGCGTCGGATCAGAGCCTCATCGGCAAGCGGGTGATGACGGACAATTGGCTGCGCGACTGGGACGATCCGCTCAACCGCAACAGCACGGGCTATTTCGGGTCCGAAGCCGACGGCGGCTTTGCGCAATACGCGGTCATTGACCACCGCAACGTGGCGGCGGTTGACAGCGACATGACAGATGCCGAGCTTGCGACGTTTTCGTGTTCTTACACCACCGCCGAAGGTATGTTGTGGCGTGCAGACGTTGGCGCAGGGGACAGTGTGCTCGTCACCGGCGCCTCGGGCGGCGTGGGCTCAGCGCTTGTGCAACTGGCCAAGCGGCGCGGCGCGCAGGTGATCGCGCTCTCAAGCCCGGCCAAGCAGGACCAGGTCCGCGCGCTGGGGGCCGATTACGTGCTGGACCGCGCGCCGAGCGACCTGGGCGCGGCGCTCAAGGAGGCCACGGGCGCGGACAAGGTCACGGTCGTGGCCGACATCGTGGGTGGCGCATATTGGCCCCGGCTGATCGACGCGCTGGCGCGGGGCGGGAGATACACCTGTTCGGGGGCCATTGCGGGCCCGATGGTGGAGCTGGACCTGCGCACCTTCTATCTCAACGACCTGACGCTGCACGGCTCAACCGTCGTGCCGCACCACATCTTCACCGATCTTGTGAGCTACATCGAACGGGGGGAGATCAAGCCGCTTCTTGCCGCGACCTACCCGCTGTCCGAGTTGCACGCCGCCCAAGCCGCTTTCATCGAAAAGGCGCATGTGGGCAATATCGTCGTGCTGCCTGACCCTGCCTGAAGGGCCTGCAATCCAGCATCGAACCCCGCGTTGCAGCCTCCTTTTGCAGGGCTTGGCAGTCGCGCGCGCCCGCGTTAGCTTGCCTCCCAAGCGCGCCCGGGAGGGGACGCGCAGCATAAGGGAGAAACACATGTCAAAATATCTGAGCGGTGCAGCCGTCTGCGCCATCAGCTTTGCCTTCGTGACTGAAGCCGCTGCTACCGAATGGAACGTCTCCGTCTGGGGCAAGCGCCGGGCCTTTACCGAACACGTTGAAAAGATTGCTGAGCTGGTATCCGAGAAAACCGGCGGCGAGTTCACCATGAACGTGAGCTACGGCGGGCTGTCCAAGAACCGTGAGAACCTCGATGGCATCTCCATCGGCGCCTTCGAGATGGCGCAGTTCTGCGCGGGCTATCACCGCGACAAGAACCGCGTGATCACCGTGTTGGAGCTACCGTTCCTGGGCGTGGAGAACCTGGAGCAGGAAGTCGCCGTCTCCATGGCCGTCTACAACCACCCCGCCGCGGCGGAAGAGATGGAGCAGTGGAACGCCAAACTGCTGATGACCTCGCCCATGCCGCAGTACAACATCGTGGGCACCGGCGATCCGCGCTCGACGCTGACCGATTTCGAAGGCATGCGCGTGCGCGCGACGGGTGGTCTGGGTCAGGCCTTTGAAGCCGTGGGCGGTGTGCCCACATCTGTGACCGCGACGGAGGCCTATCAGGCGATGGAATCGGGCGTGGTCGATACCGTTGCTTTCGCGCAGCACGCGCATCTGAGCTTTGGCACCATCAACCAGGCCGACTGGTGGACCGCGAACCTGAACCCCGGCACGGTGAACTGCCCCGTGGTGGTCAACATCGACGCCTATGAGGGCTTGAGCGATGAACACCGCGCAGCGCTCGACAGCTCGGTGGATGAGGCGCTCGACCACTATCTGGCCAACTACGCCGAACTGCTGGAGCGTTGGGACAGCGTGCTGGAGGAGAAAGGCGTTCAGAAGGTAGAGATCTCGGACGAGGTGATCGCCGAATTCCGCGCCAAGGCAGCCGACCCCATCCGCGACAAGTGGATCGCCGACATGGAAGCCCAGGGCCTGCCGGGTCAGGAGCTCTATGACCTTGTGGTGAGCACTCTGGCTGAAGCCAAAGGCGGCAGCTGATAGACTAGGGTAGGGCGGGGTTCGACCCCGCCTTACCGTCTGGATTCCAAAAGAAGAAGGGAGGCGCGCGATGGCTGGTTCCGCCGCCGTACTGGAGGACTCCAGCCTCCTGAGCAAACTCGACCGGGCGCTGCTGCCGCTCGAGCGGCTCTCCGCGCTGCTCTCAGGCCTCGCGATTTTCTCGCTTATGTTCCTTGCTGTCTGGTCCGTGACGGGACGCAAGTTCTTTGCCTCGCCCATGCTGGGCTATGTCGATTACATCGAAGCGATCATGCCGCTGATCGCCATCATGGGCGTCTCCTACGTGGCGCGTGACGGCACCCACATCCGTATGGACATGCTGGTGAGCGCGCTGCGGGGCCGCACGCTCTGGGCGTTTGAGTTCATTTCCGTCGTTCTGATGCTGGCCCTCGTGCTCGCCCTGACCGTGGGCGCCTGGGCGCATTTCGACCGTAGCTTTGACTGCTCTGTCCCCTTGTGCTCTCGCGACAGCTCTATCGACGTGGGCATCCCCACCTGGCCCTCCAAGCTGGTCGTGCCCATCGCCTTTGTCATCCTGTCGCTGCGGCTGTTGTTACAAGCCTGGGGTTATGGCCGCGCCTTTGTGCTGGGGCTGGAAAACCCCGCTGCCGTGCCGCTGAACCTCTCGGTCGCCGAACAGGCCCGGATCGAGGCCGAAAGCCTGGAAGGGTCGGACTGATGGACGAGACAACGATTGGCCTCTGGGTCTCGGGTGGCATGCTGCTGGCCGTGGTGCTGGGGATGCGCGTGGCCTTTGCGGCGGGGCTCGCGGGACTTGTCGGCATCACCTGGATTTTCTGGGAGCGGTCCAACTATGCTTGGGACAAGTTCCTGTTCTTCAACGAAAGGCGCGAGATCTGGGACGGCGCGCTGGGCAAGGCCTTCCAGATCGCGGGCCAGGTGCCCCATTCCAAGGTCTCCGCCCAGGTCCTGAGCCTCATCCCCGTCTTCATCATGATCGGCTACATGGCCTATCACGCGCGGCTGACCACAGCACTCTTCGAGGCCGCCAAACGCTGGATCGCCTGGGTGCCGGGGGGGCTCGCCGTCTCCACCGTTTTTGCGACCGCGGGTTTCGCCGCGGTCTCCGGCGCCTCTGTCGCCACCGCGGCCGTCTTCGCCCGCATCGCCATTCCCGAGATGCTCAAGATCGGCTACAACAAGCAGTTCGCAGCGGGCGTGGTGGCCGCGGGCGGCACGCTGGCCTCCCTGATCCCGCCTTCGGCGATCCTCGTGATCTACGCCATCATCGTGGAGCAGGACGTGGGCAAGCTGCTGCTCGCGGGCTTCATCCCCGGCGTCTTCTCGGCCATCGTCTACGCCGTGCTCATCGTGAGCCTCGCAGTGGGTCTGAAAACCATCGGCCCGCCCGTCTCCGGCTTTACCTGGCGCGAACGCTTCGAGAGCCTGCCGCCCGCGCTGCCCATCGTGGCGGTCGTGGTGATCATCATCTTCTTTGTCTACAACCCCTTCGGCGACGCCTGGGGCACGCCCACGGAAGGCGGCGCGGTGGGTGCCTTCATCGTCTTTGTCATGGCGCTGGTGCGCGGCATGCGCTGGGCTCAGCTTAAAGAGGCGCTCTTGGAGACCGCCAAGCTCACCATCATGATTTTCACGATCATCTGGGGCGTCCTGATCTACGTGCGGTTCCTCGGGTTCGCCAAGCTGCCCGACGCCTTCGCCGACTGGATCACGGCGCTGGAGATGTCGCCGATGTTGATCCTCATTTGCATCCTGCTGGCCTACGCCGTGCTCGGCATGTTCATGGACGCCATCGGCATGCTGCTCTTGACACTGCCGGTGGTCTACCCGGCGGTCATGGCCTTGAACGGCGGTGAGTTCGTGACAGCAGAGGACTCAGCCTTTGGCATGTCGGGCACGATGTGTGCGATCTGGTTCGGGATACTGGTGGTCAAAATGGCGGAGTTCTGTCTCATAACGCCGCCTATCGGGCTCAACTGTTTTGTCGTGGCGGGCGTGCGCGATGACCTGACGGTGCAGGACGTGTTCAAGGGCGTCACGCCGTTCTTCATCGCAGATGCCATCACCATCGCGCTGCTGGTGGCCTTCCCCGCCATCGTGCTCTGGTTGCCGTCACTGGCGGGGTAGGGGGCCGGGGAGAACCAGGTCTCGGGAAGGGATGGCGCTGCCTGCCGGCCGCCATGGGCGGCCTCGATCCGGGCAAACCGTTCACAACGCCTCCAACCCCTGCGCCACAAAGAACAGGACCCCACCAATCAGCGCCCCGAGTACCGCGCCGTTGATGCGGATGAACTGCAGATCCGGGCCAATCTCGCGCTCGAACCGGTCCGAGAGCTCTTGCGCTTCCCAGCCCGCGATCACGTCGCTGACATAGGCGCCGATGGGATCGCGCAGCTCTGCGATGGCGGTTTCGGCGGTCTTGGCCAGCTGCTCTTCAAACCGTTTGAGCGCGGTCTCATCGCTCAAAAGCTTTTCTCCGAACCGCTGCACGGCTTGCGCGATCGTGGCCTCAGCCTCGGCCTTGTCCTGATCCAGCCCCTGCGCCAGGCGCTTGCGCACAAGCGTCAGAGTGTCGTCAACCGCGCCGTCGAAGGCCTCTGACCCCGTGAACGCGGCCTTGCCGTCATGCACCGCCCGCTCCAACGCGCCGTTCTGTGACAGGCTGGCCAAAAAGCCGGTCAGCCCCGCTTCGAAATCGCGCCTGAGATCGCTGCCGGGGGTCTGCATGTCGTCCAGAACGCTCAGCACCCCTTCCACCAGCACATTGGACAGGCCCCGGTCCACGCGGGACGCGACCCACCAGCGGCTGTTTTCCTGCACCAGTTCCAGTACCCGGTCCCGGTTGCCATCGAGCGCGCTGCGCACCTGCCCAAGCATGTCGTCCAAAAGCGGGCCCTCGACGGCTTTTTCCAGCACCGGCCCTAGCGCGGAGGTCAGCGCGCGCGTGGCCGTCTGGCTGGCGAGCGCGCCGCGCAGCTCGCGTCTGAGCCCTGCGTTCAACCCGCTTTCGTTGTCAGAGCGCAGCGCGACGGAGACCGCCTGCGCCAGCGGTCCGGCCACCAGCCGGGCATTGGCGGGCACACGCAGCCATTCCGCCGCGCGCCGGGCGGGCGCCAGATCGGCCACGCGCGCGGCGAGCGCGGCGGGCTCCAGAAAGTAGCTTTTGAAGAACTGCCCCACGCTGTCGGCTGCACGCGCCTGATTGCGCGGCAGCAGCGCGGTGTGAGGGATGGGGATGCTCAACGGATGGCGAAAGAGCGCGACCACGGCGAACCAGTCCGCCAGACCGCCAATCATGCCCGCCTCCGCCATGTGGCGGATGAGCCGCAGCCAGAGCGGCGTCTCGTCCGGTATGAAAGTGGCCAGCCAAATGCCGACCAGCACCACCAACACCCAGCTGGCCCAGCTCTTGGTCTGGCGCAGGCGGGCGATCTTGGCGGCGTCAGCCTCTACGTCAGACGGTAACGGGCTCTTCATCCTCAAAGCTCTCCGCGTCCCGCACCACGCCGTCGTGAATGAAATCCTCGATCCGCGCGGCGGTCTCATCTGGTTTGGTCAGGATAAACAGATGCCCGCAGTCCATCACCACCATCCGCGCATCGGGCAGGCGGCCCCCCAGAATGCGCCCGTTCACCACCGGAATGAGTGGGTCATCCCCGCCCATCAGCAGCAGCGTAGGCACCTTGATCTGCGGCAGCCAGAGCCAGCTGGTCCAGCCCATCCCGCACAGAAGCTGGTAGAGATAGCCGCGCGCATCGCCTGCCTTCAGTGATCCTGCGTGCATGTTCAGCAATTCGCGGTTCATCCGCATCTGCCCGCCGTAGATGTCCGGGCCGATGTTGGCCATGTGCTGCGGGTCCATGTAGCGCTTGGGCGTGGCCATTTTGCGCAAGACCTGGATGTTGCCGGGGATCATCACCATCCCGGCGGAGGTGGCGCAAAGCGTAAGGCTGTCGCAGCGGTCCTGATGGTCATAGACAAACTGCTGCGCCGCTGCTCCGCCCCAGGAGACCCCGGCGACATCCACGCGGTCTACGTCCAAGGCATCGAGCAGCCGCGCGGTCATGCGGCTGAGCCAGGAGAAGCGATAGGGAATAAGCGGGGTGGGCGAGCCACCCACGCCCGGCACATCGAACGTCAGAATGCGCGTACGCTTAAATGAACCCGCGACCGGCGCCACCGCGTCAAGGCTCGCACCGATGCCGTTGAACACCAGCAACGTGCGCGGCGCGTCGTCGTCTCCGAAAAAGACGTAGCGGATCTTTTGGCCCATGATGGTAATCGTCTGGGCTTTTACGTCTGGTGTGTCGGCCACGATGCGGCTCCCTTTTAGCTTGAGACCACCCGCCCTGGGCTTGACCCGGGGCCTCCTGGCTTGAGAGAGAGGTCCTGGCTCATGGCCGGGACGGGTCTTTGCGTGTCTTAGACCTTTGCCTTGTCAAACACATAGGTGCCGGGCGCATCGCCCATCGGCTTGTACTTGGCCGAGCCGAAGGATGTGGGCGCCTTGCCCTCCTTGCCGGAGCGTTCATTCAGCCAGTGCATCCAGTGCGGCCACCAGCTGCCCTTGTTTTGCTGCGCGGTCTCCAGAAATTCCTCGGGCGTCCCATGATCGCCATCGTTGGTCAGGAATTTCGCGCGCGGATTGCCCGGCGGGTTGATCAGCGACTGGATGTGGCCTGCCTGGCTCAGCACGAACTCCGACTTGCCGCCAAAGGCGTGATGGCTGAGATAGCAGCCGTCCCAGGGCGTGATGTGATCAGTCTCCCCGCCCACGATGAAAGTATCGCAAGTCACATCCTTGAGGCTGAGTTTGTGACCGCTCAGCTCCCAACCTTCCTCGCCGCTGAGGCCACCGCGCTGCAGAAGCTCGATCAGATCGCTGTGCAGCGCTGCGGGCAAGTTTGTAGTATCGGCGTTCCAGAAAAGAATGTCGAAAGCGGGTGGGTCGTTGCCGATAAGGTAGTTGTTCACCCAGTAGGCCCAGATCAGATCGTTTGGCCGCAGCCAGGCGAAGGTCCGCTCCAGGTCCTTGCCTTCCAGCACGCCCTTGCGGCCTGAGAAAGCGCGTGCCAGCTCCAGCGTTTCCAGGTTGGCGAAAAGGCCCATGGTGGTGTTTTTACCGCCCTCCACGTCGAGGATCGCGACGAGACAGGTGAAGGTATTCGCCCGGTCTTTGTCCCCGCGCGCGGTCCAAAGCGCGATGAGCATGGCCGCCGTGATCCCGCCCGAACAGGCGCCGATCACATTGAGGCTTTTGGACTTGGAGATCTCGCAGGCGACCTCAGAGGCGCGATCCAGCGCTTCGACGTAGGAATTGATGCCCCAGTCGGACTGCTTGGCCGTCGGGTTGCGCCAGGACACGATAAAGACGGTGTGGCCCAGCGAGGTCAGGTATTCGATCACCGACCGGCCGGGTGCGAGATCCCAGACGTAGAACTTGTTGATCTGCGGCGGCACGATGAAGATGGGCGTTTTGAAGGTCGTGTCGGTCTTGGGCAGGTACTGCAACAGCTCCAGATGGTCCTCTTGGTAGATCACCTGGCCCTCTGTGAGCGCGAGGTTCTCGCCCACCGTGAACTTCGACTTGTCCACCATCGACGGCAGACCGTTGTTCTTTTGCATATCGCCGATGAACTGCTTGAGCCCCTTGGCCAGGTTCTGCCCGCCGTATTCAAGCGTCACCTTCATCGCCGTGGGGTTGCCCAGCAGCGTGTTTGTGGGCGCCATGGTGTCGGTCACAATGCCCGTCAGCAGCTTGGCGCGCAGCTTGTCGCGCTCCCCCAGACCCAGACCATCGACCCAGGCCTCAATGCCCCGGGACCAGGCCAGATAGCTTTGCATCATCACGCGGTAAGCGGGGTTGGTCATCCAAACCGGATCGCGCCAGCGCTTGTCGCCCTTCTCCGGGCCTACGGTCGATTTCGCGGTGACCGAGCGGACAACTTCCTGGCCCAGTTTCATTGATTCAGACACCGCCACTTGCGGCGCCATGAGCGCCTTGCCGTAAAAACCCATCAGGGCCTTGGCCATGTCCGCCGCCGTCTCAAGCGACGCTTTATCTTCTCTGTCAGCCATTTGTCTTCCCCCCTCAGGTCACAACCATGGCAAGGACTTCGGCCACGATGGCGGGCTTGGGCATCCCTTCAATCGTCGTGGTCGCCTCCACCTTGATCAGCAGCCGGTCCTTGCCCTTTTCTTCAACGCTCATCAGCTTGTAAGAGTTCACCACCTTGCTATCCACCAGCACCGGCGTCAGGAACCGCACCTTGTCAGTGCCGTAGTTGAGCACGCCTTTTGCATCCTTGGGCACGATGCCCACATCCGCGATGGAACCCGCAAGGGTGGAAAGCACAAGAAACCCATGCGCGACGGTGCCGCCAAAGGGGCTGTGCTTCTTGGCCATCTCCGGCTGCGTGTGGATCCACTGGTGGTCGCCGGTGACGTCCGCGAAGGTGTTGATCCTGATCTGGTTCATCAACATCGGCTCTGCCGAGCCGAAGTCGTGACCGATGAAATCCTGCATGGTCGCGCAGGTGTATCCCTTGGGTGCTGGCATGGTTTCCTCCCTTGCCTCCGCCGTGCCCTGGGGCAGACGGCTACGGTTAGACATAATACGCCCCTGCACGCCGGACAAAGCCCGACGTGGCGGCACGCAGGTGCGCGTCGGGGCGGGTCCCCCCGCATCTGCGGGAGGAGCCTTGAATGTGCGGGGGCGTTTTAAGCGGCGCGCTTGCCGTCCAGAAGCTCGATCACGGGCTTCATGGTCTTCTCGGTCTCGACGCGTGCCACGTCGATGAATTCCTTGCTGTGCGCGGCGGACACTTCAATGCGGTTTTGCACATAGGCCGCCTGCAGCTCTGCCACTTCACGCAGCGACTTGGCGCTCATGGTCTTGCGAGCGTGATCGGTCACCTCGCCATAGAACTCCTGACCAAAGCCAAAGAGCGTGCGGCCCAGCGTGGTCACGCCAGAGTAGTAAGCGCGGCCAAAGTCGGTCGCAGCACCTGCGGCCATGCCGGAGGTCGCACGCACGGTGCCAAAGCCTTCGGTCAGCGTTTCGCGAGCGGCGGAGGCCCGCTCGGTCACGGTGTCCTGAATGCTGTTGAGCGTGGACTTTGCGTCTTCTTTTGCAGCAGCGGTCTTTTCAGTCTTCTTCGCGGTCGCCATGGGTTGTCTCCTTACTTGGCTTTCACTCAGCCCCGTGAGGGTATCCTCGCGGTTGACGTGAACGTAAGGCGTGAGATGCTGCATTGCAATATGTGGCGCAGATTTCTTCTGCGATGCAGCATAGGCGCGGAGATCGTCTAAGTAGTTGATCCCAAATGTTTCTGCTTTGCGCGGTGCAAAGCTCTGAAAAATGACGTTCCGTCAACCGCAAGAAACGCGGCGCTGCGGCATCTTTTCGCCTAGTCCTCCGCGACCAAAACAGCCCGCGCGCTGCGGAGCCCGCTTTCGATCGCGCCATCGAAAAACCCGCGCCATCCTTGCGCGATGTCGCCGCTGGCAAAATGCAGCCGGCCCTCGTGTTGCAGCGCTTGGCGGAAGCAGCGGGTAAACTGATTGGGCCGGAAATTGCCCCAGGTTCCCAGCGCATGGGGGTCGCTGACCCAGTCGTGGAACGCAAAGTCCAGCACCTCAAGGCCCGCGCCAAAGCGGTCGACCTCCGCTTGCAGCCGCGCCAGCGTGACCTCTTCCATCGGGTGCTCGGGATTGGTGAAGGCCACCACGACAGAGG
>JBCCPS010000056.1:0-20828 GCA_039024775.1 Pseudomonadota bacterium | reverse complement strand
GCGGATCAAAAGGGGAAGGTGCGGGCGGTGTCAACCAGATTTGACAGATGGGCGTAGAGGTGGGGACGTCTGCTTGACCCAATGCGATGGTTGGGGCGTTGGATATGGATATTTTGAGCCAGAAAAAGGGAGGGTTGGAGCCCTAGACCGTTTTGCGGTTTGGTGGGACAGGCGTCGTGGTTCGAGGGGGTGCCATTGGCCGCAGCAGGGTGAGGCCCGGCATGGTGACCCCCGCTTCTTTCAGCGCGAGGGGCAAGATGTCGAGAGTGGTCCTCAGCACGCGCCCAGCCTCGGCGGCGGTGCTTTGGATGAAGGTCACGGGCGTTGTCGGTGCGACCCCGTACATGAGGAGCCGTGCTTGTACGAGGCGGGCGGTCTGCGCGTCGAGCATCAGCGCTTCTACTTGACGTGAGTGTGCAAGTGCTGCCCAGTTTGGGTGCACGGGCGCTGTGCGGTGCTGCGGCGGTGTGGCCCGTCTGGGCAGGGCGGGGGTGCCGGGGGGCGGATGCACGGCGTTAGCGGCCTGCGGCACAGCTGTAGGTGCGGGGTTTATCTTTGGTGCCCTGGCGCTCTGACGGCTGTCACCCAAAAAGGCGGTGATGCGCGGTTTTCCACGGGTCGGTGTTTTCCAATAGTGGTGCATCGCAAGGCCTTTCGCGGCGGTGGCTAGATCTTGAAGATAGGAAGAAATCCCATTAGAGCGCCAGTGTGCGCCCCGAAAAAGGAATATCGTTCCTTGTGGGCCCCTCATAGAAACCAATTCCCAAACGAGAAGGAATTTGCGGAATGACCGTTCGGATTGACCGCACGGACCGGAAAATCATGAAAGCGCTGCAGCGTGATGCCAGCCAGTCATTAGATGAGATCGCGCGTGAGGTTGGGTCTTCGAAGACGCCAGTATGGAACCGGATTCGCAAGCTGCGCGAGGCGGGAGTGATCGGGCAGCAGACCGTTCTGCTAGATGCCGAGGCGCTGGGGTTCGAGGCTTGTTTTTTTGTGCTGATCCGCACGTCGGAGCATGACGCGACCTGGCAGGCGGCGTTTTTGAAGGCGTTGAAAGATCGGCCCGAGGTGCAAGAGGCGCATCGCCTGGCGGGCGACATTGACTACATTTTGAAAGTGCGCGTGGCCAATGCGCGGGCCTATGACGCATTTTATCAGGCGCTGATTTCAGAAGTTCGGGTGCACAACGTGACCGCGCTTTTGTCGATGGAAGAGATCAAATCAACCGTTGCGTTGCCGCTTTAGTCACCCGGTCAAGACCGGCTGAGCGCGGCAATGATCGGTGCGAAATCGGCAGCCTTCAGCGCAGCACCGCCAACAAGGGCGCCATCCACATTGGCCGCGCGAAAGATCATTTCAGCGTTTTCGGCTTTGACCGAGCCGCCATAGAGAAGTGAGATTTCGGTACCCTCAGCGCCAAAGCGTTGGTGCAGGCGGGCGCGGATGAAATCATGCACTTCCTCGATTTGCGCCAGCGTCGGCACTTTGCCGGTACCGATGGCCCAAATGGGTTCATAGGCCACAACCGTATTGGCGGCGGTCGCGCCATCGGGGAGGGACCCGGCAAGCTGGCCTGCGATGATGTCGAGCGTATTGTCGGCGGCGCGGTCGTCCGCGCTTTCTCCGATGCAGATGATCGCGGTCAGGTCTGCCGCCCAGGCCGTGGCGGCCTTAGCGCGGACGTCTGAATTGTGCTCAGCATGGGTGTCGCGGCGTTCGGAATGGCCCAGTATAACGTGCCGCGCGCCGGTGTCGGCGATCATCGTAGCGGAGATATCGCCGGTATGGGCGCCGGCATCTTCTGCGTGGCAGTCCTGCGCCCCGATGGCGATGCCAAGGGGAGCGGCCCTTTCACAGGCACGGTAAAGCAGCGGCGCCGGTGGGCAGATCAGCACAGTTGGCGCAGGCGTGGGCAGGGCGGCGGCAAGCGCATCCAGTTCGGTAAGATCAGCAGCGATGCCGTTCATTTTCCAGTTGCCAGCGGCGATCTTGGCGGGCATCGCGGTCTCCTGCAGGTGCGCTGGGGGAGGTGTAGCACTGCCATGCGCGGGCGGCAACGCGCTGGTCCTGAAGCGCGTGGTGGGCTAGGAGGGGGCGACAGGGACAGGGGACATCAGATGATACCGAGGATTAATCTGGCAGCGCTCAGCACGGGCGACGAGATGGCGCTGGCGGGGATGAATTGGGCGGCCACCGACGTGGGCTTTGCCACCGTTTTCAACACCGCGCTCACCGAGGCTCAGGTGCGCGAGGTGATTGAGACATACCGCGCGTTCTTCAAGCTACCAGAGGCGCAAAAGCGGCCTTATGACATGGCGGCGACCGGGGCCAACAGGGGCTGGGGCGCGCCGGGATCCGAGCAGGTCGATCCCGATGCAAACGCCGATTACAAACAGTTCTTCGATTCAGGTGTGACGCTTGCGCCGGATGATCCGCGCACAGCCCAGACCGTCTATGGCGCCAACATCTGGCCCGATGAGCCCCCGCAGTTTGAGCCGGTCATTCGCGCCTACTACGATGCAGCCTGTGCGGTCGCCATGGAGGTCTTGCGCGGTGTGGCCGCCAGCATCGGGCGGTCTTGGGAGAGCTTTGACGCCTCTTTCGAGGTGCCGATGGCGCTCTTGCGCGGCAATTACTACCCCGAGCGCCCTGCATGGGCAGGAGAAAAGGACTTTGGCATCGCCACGCATACTGATTACGGCTGCTTGACGTTGTTGGCGACCGATGGCTCGCCGGGGCTGGAGGTCAAGCGGCGCGGCGGCGGGTGGATCCCGGTGCAGGCCCCGCCGGGCGAGTTTGTGATCAACTTTGGTGAGATGATGCAATTCTGGTCCGGCGGAGAAATACAGGCCACGCCGCATCGCGTGGTTGGCGGTGCTGCGGAGCGGATTTCCGTGCCGCTTTTTTTCAACCCGACCTATGAAGTTAACGTGGCCCCCAAAGGCGCTGCGCCCATCGCGGCAGGTGATCATCTGTCGCGCCGGTTTGAAGAGACCTATGTGCATCTGCAGAAGGGCTGACCCTGGTCGCGCGCGGCCTAGAGGCTAACTGTGATTGGTTTGAGTAAGAAAAGGGGAGCGGGATGGCACCGCATATTGCAAGTCTGATCAACGCCTTGACGCTGATTATCTGCGCGATCTGGGCATATGTGGCCATCGGTGGCAGTTCCATCACGGCGCTGATCCCCGCAGGGTTCGGGGTGGTATTGCTGGCGTGTCTTCCAGGCGTGCGCGCACAGAACAAAGTGATCGCGCATGTGGCGGTGTTGCTGACCTTTGTGGTGCTCGTCGCGCTTTACATGCCGCTGTCGTCCGCGTTGGAGAGCGGTGAGCCGGGCCCGCTGCTCCGCGTCATGCTGATGATCGGTACCTGCATTTACGCGATGGTGGCTTTTATCAAGAGCTTTCGGGACGCGCGGCGCGCGCGTGGATAGAACCGGGCTCGGGTTCGGAGGCCTCACTGCGAGGCCGTAGTCAGCAAAAAACACCGTTGGCTGGGCAATCAGCCCACCGGCGGCGCGCGGAAGGCTGTCTTATTGCCCGTTACTTGGCGAAAAGCGCGTCGTCGAACTTGATGGATTCGCCGCAGCCGCAGGCCTCTGTCACATTTGGATTGTTGAACTTGAAACCGCTTTCCAACAGAGAAACTTCGTAGTCGATTTCCGTTCCGAAAAGGAACATCTGCGCCATGGGGGCGATCATGACCCGCGCGCCATCCTGTTCGACCACTTCGTCGTTGGGATCGGCTTCGTCAACGTATTCCATGGTGTATTCCATGCCCGCACAGCCGCCTTTCTTGACGCCAATGCGCAAGCCGTGGTGGCCTTCGGCAGCCATGAGCTTAACGATCTGTTTGGCCGCCTTTTCGGTGATGTTGACGGCCTGTTTTCCGGGGATGCTGAACATGGGCGCGCTCCTTACCTTTACAACATAAGCCGAATGGAAGGGCTTCTCAAGCGTCGCTACATGAAACCCAGTTCGAGCCGGGCTTCATCAGACATGAATTCCATGCCCCAGGGCGGCTCCCACACCAGCTCCACATCGACCTGTTTGACGCCCGGGATCGGCTCTACCGCGTCGGCCACCCAGCCCGGCATTTCGCCTGCGACGGGGCAACCGGGGGCGGTGAGTGACATTTTGATGGCAACTTCGTTCTGGTCAGAGATCGCGATGGTGTAGATCAGACCCAATTCGTAGATATTCACAGGAATTTCGGGGTCATAGACAGACCGGCACGCCTCGACAACAGCGCCATAGAGCGGATGATCGGGCGTAGAGGGCGCGATCAACGGCTCGCCTTCCATCTGGGTGCTGGGGTCGGACATGAAAACCTCTGGTTTAGCTGCCGCTCAGATATAGGCAGCAGGGGTGCGCGCGTCCAGAGCCGGGTTTTGGACACAACGCACCCTTGAGGGATAGGCCGCCAGTTTCTTGAGTGATCTGTGTCGCCCCTTTCACTGGGCAGTTATGCGGTCAGATCAATCCAAATCGTCTTCAGCTCGGTGTATTGTTCATGAGCGTGAATGCCGTTGTCGCGGCCTCCAAATCCGCTGGCCTTAAACCCGCCAAAGGGGGTCGATATCTCGCCTTCTGAATAGGCGTTCACCCCGACCGTGCCCGCATCGAGCATCCGCGCGTATCGATGCGCCTTGGAGATGTCTTTGGTGTAGAGCGTGGCGGCAAGACCGTATTGCGTCTGATTGGCAAGTTCGATGGCCTCTTCATCTGTTTCTGCCTTGGTCACAGCGACCACCGGGCCGAATATCTCCTGCTGGAAGATGTCCATCTCTGCGTTGACATCTGCGAACACGGTAGGCTGGAACATCAGCCCGCCCGCGCCCGCGCCGCCATAAGCCACGCGCGCGCCCTGCGTCTTTCCGGTCTCCACCAGGCCTGCGACTTTTTCAAAGTGTTCGCTGCTGACCAAGGGACCGTTCTGTGTATCGGGATCCATCTGGTCGCCCACTTTCCACCCGGCGGCGGCTTTGGTCAATTCGGCCACGACCTCATCATACACATCCTTGTGGGCAATGATGCGGCTGTTTGCGGTGCAATTCTCGCCCATGTTCCAGAAAATCGCCTCAGACTGGATCTGTGCGATGCGCGGGATGTCGGCGGCATCGCTCAGGATGACAGCGGCGCTCTTGCCGCCCATCTCAAGACAAACCTCCTTGAGATTGGATTGCGCGGCATACTCCAAGAATTTGCGGCCCACTTCGGTGGAGCCTGTGAAGGTCAGTGCGTTCACGTCCATGTGCCGCCCCAGCGGTTCGCCCACTTCCGGGCCAAAGCCTGTCACGACATTCAAAACACCCGGCGGCACACCCGCCTCAAGCGCCAGTTCCGCCAGGCGCAACGCGGTGAGGCTCGTCTGCTCGGCAGGTTTGACGACAACCGAATTACCGGTGGCAAGCGCCGGGCCGATTTTCCAGGCCATCATCATGAGCGGAAAGTTCCAGGGTAGCACGGCGGCCACCACGCCGATGGGTTCGCGCACGATCATTCCCACCGCATCGCGCGAGGTTGGCGCGATCTGATCATAGAGCTTGTCCTGCGCCTCGCCGTGCCAGCGGATGCAATTGGCGGTCTCGGGCACGTCGATCTCTTTGCAGTCGGTGATAGGCTTGCCCGCGTCCAGCGCCTCCATCGTGGCCAGCTCTTCGAGGTTTTCCATGATTAGATCAGCAAGCTTGGCCAGCACGCCCTTCCGCTCGGTGGGGTGCAGGCCCGACCAAATGCCCGATTTGAAAGCAGCCCGGGCGGAAGCGACCGCCGCGTCCACATCAGCCGTGTCGCAAGAGGGCAGGGTTGCAATGAGCGATCCATCAAAGGGGTTTGACGTCTCAAACGTCTTGCCAGAGAGCGCGGGGCGATACGCACCGTCGATCCAGATCCCGCTGGGCAAAGACAGGTTCTTGGTGAAATCGGTTTGGACGTTCATGGGGTCTCTCCTCTCAGGGGGGTGGGCGCAAATTCTGTCAGGGGCGCAGGCGGTCCAGGACGCGGAAGAGGGCCACTGTGGCGCCAAGGCCTATGCGTCTGAAACGGTGAAACGGGATCGGCTCTGCCGGGGTGATGGGATAATCAAGCTGGTCTTCGGGGCATCCCAACGCCCAATCGGCAAGGATGCGGCCCATGACCGTCGCCATGCCCACGCCGCGGCCGTTAAAGCCGATGCCCGCGAGGGCATTAGGGCCGACCTTGTGCAATCCGGGCGCGTGGCTGCGGGTCAGCGCGACATCCCCGCCCCAGGCATACTGCCATTCGGCGCCTTCAAGCTGGGGGTAAAGCTCTTGCGCGGCGTCCCGAAGCGCTTGCTGGCGGCCCAGCACGTGTTTGTCACTCATGGCCCCGCGCCCGCCCATGATGAAGCGGCCCGCGGCATCCTTGCGGAAGTAGACCAGAAGGCGGCGGGTGTCGGAAGGCGAATGGCCTTCGGGCAAGATGGAGCGGGCGACATTGTCACTAAGCGGCTCGGTGGCGACCTGAACGGAGGTTACGGGCACAACCGTTTGCCCCAAGGGCTGGGCCAGTGGGCCGGTATAGGCATTGGTGCAGATGAGCGCTTTGGCCGCGGTTACCTGGCCCCCGCCCGTTTTCACATGCACCGCATCGCCGTCGCATTTGAGTGCTTCAACCCGGCTATTGCCATGAATGCGCGCGCCAGCCTTCTCGGCCGTCGCCGCAAGCCCCAGCGCATAATTCAACGGATGCAGGTTCCCGCCGCGCCGGTCGATCAACCCGCCGACATAGTGTTTGACGCCAAGGAGCCGCGCCATCTCATCCGCGTCGATCTCATCGACCGCGTGACCGCGCGCGCGCCACTGACGGCCCGTTTCGCTCAACTGCGCCAAGGTCTTGGCCGATGTGGCCGACCGGACCCAACCGCAGCGGTTCGCGTCGCACTCTATGCCGTGCTTTTCAATGAGGCCGAAAACGAGTTCTCCGGCGGCAGCTGAGGCTTCAACCATCCGCCTGCCCATCTCGAACCCGAATGCCGCTTCGGTCTCTTCCGGATCGGCTTTGAGCCCGGGGTTCACCTGCCCACCATTGCGCCCGGAGGCGCCCCAGCCGGGGGTCTCGGCTTCCAGCACGATCACGCGCTTGCCAGCCTCAGCCAGATGCAAGGCCGCTGAGAGGCCCGTAAAGCCCGCCCCGATCACCACAACGTCTGCTTCCGCATCGCCCGTCAAAGCGGGGCGATCCGGTGCGGCGTTCGCCGTCGCCGCCCAAAGGCTGGCCGACAAAGGCGCGCGTTCGTTCTGGATGACGGGCTCTGCCCTCACGCGGCGTTTTCCGTCTCAACGGGGCCCGACAGGAAAACTGTCAGCGGCCCGGTCGGGTCCGGCGCGCCGGTGCCCTGCCGCTCCAGAAATTCGATTGCCACGACCTCGTGCTCGGTCATGCGTTTGAGCACGGGCAGGTCTTCTGCTGGGGCCATCGCTTCCAACCGCTCGAAATCGCCGATGTAGGCGGGGAAGGTTTTGCGCATGTAGGCGATCATCTCCGGGTAGGTCTGCGGGCCGCGGTCTGCGTCGGCGCGGCCTTGGTCGATCAGGTCTGGTGTGGGGCGGGGTTTGAGCCCATATTTGGCCAGCAGTGGCGCCACGATGGCCGCGCAATGCCGTTCCACATCGCCTAGCAAGCGCAATCCAACAGCGGCATCCGCATCCACGCGGTCGGCCAGCGCTATGAAATAGGCCTCTCCCGCGATCTCTTCCTCATAGTAGAGCAGCAGGGTCTCCAGGTACTTTTCCGAGACGGCTTTGCCCGCGGCCAGCGGGATCGGTTGTTTGCTTTTGTCCATTCCAACATCCACTCTGTCGTGTTTCAAAGGCACGTCGATATCGACGGCTGCGTCCATTTCCATTGCAAATTTGTGCCCCGCATAGACCGCCGCCGCGACGATTGCCGGCGCGTTGCAGTCGCCAATGCGTTTGAGGGTGAAGGGCAGGGCGGTGGCATCGCCGTCCACCTGCGCCAATATCTCATTATAGAGCGCATCGTTCTGCAGCCGTTGCGTGACCAGAACCACGTCTGTGGCGGCCAGCGTCCGGGTCTGGCCGGAGTAGCTGCAGCTCAGCGTCGCTTCCCCGCCGTCAAAACCCGTCAGCCCATGGGCGGTGATGATCTCAATGCCCTGCTCAATGAGCCGCCTACGGATGCGCCAACGCTCTGATGTCATCCCGGCCCAGGCGGAGACGCTGTCGTCTTCTGTCACATAGGTCACGGGCACGCCCGTTTGCCGAATCCGCTCAGCAACGACGCTGGCCATGTAGTAGTTGTCGCCGTCAAAGACGACCGTGGGTCCTTGGGGGAGCGTGCCATCCATGATGTCGTCGGGCGTTAGCACATCGACGCCCTCAGGAGCCACGGGCACAAATGTCTTGCCGTCAAAAACCTCCCGCCGCCAGCTGGCGCCGGTCGCGATGGCCACATGATCGGCGCCCACGTCAAACACATCTTGCGCGCTCAGCTTGCTTTCGCGGTAAACCTCCACGTTCGTCAGTTTCAGCAACTGTTGTTCGCGGTAGTCGCGTACCCGGATGTAAGCACTCATACCCGGCAGTCTCGCCTCTCGCGTAACCCGCCCGCCCAGCTCGCGCGTCGCTTCCGCCAGCATGACCTGATAGCCCCGCCTCCCCAGCGCGCGCGCCGCCTCAAGACCCGCGGGGCCCGCGCCCACGATCAGCACACTGCTGTCAGAGCCCTTTTCCGGCACCTTTTCGGGATGCCAATTCTTGCGCCATTCCTCGCCCATCGTGGGGTTCTGCGTGCAGCGGATGGGCGTGCCGGTGCTGTCGCCGGAATAGCAGATGTTGCAGCCGATGCATTCGCGGATGTCTTCCAGCCGCCCCTCTTCGATCTTCTTGGGCAGGTAGGGGTCTGCGATAGAGGGCCGAGCGGCCCCTATGAGATCCACCACGCCGCGCTTGAGCAGGCCGACCATTGCATCGGGAGATGTATAGCGGCCCACCGTCACGACCGGTTTGGACGTGGCGCCCTTGACCCATGCCATGTAGGGCTCCAGCGCGCCTTCTTGAACAAAGCGGGAGACGCCCATCTCCAGCGAATAATCCGCCACGTTGATGTCCCAGAGATCCGGCAGCTCTGCCAGCATCTCGAACATCTCATGCCGCTCACCATACTGAGGCGACCCGTCCTCCCCGATGGTCTCATCCGCCTTGAAGCGCACCGCGACGGCGCAGCGGTCGCCCACGGCGTCCTTGGTCTCCTCGATCAATTCGCGCACCAGCCGCACGCGGTTTTCGAGGCTGCCACCGTATTCATCGCTGCGCGTGTTCACGCGCGGGTCCAGGAAGTTCGCAAGAAGATAGCCATGGGTCGCGTAGACGTAGACCACGTCAAAGCCGGCATCCCGCGCCCTGAGCGCCGCCTTGCGGTGCCAACGGCGCAGATCGCGGATATCCGTCTTGTCCATCGCGCGCGCCTGGAACGGGTGGCCCACTGCGTTGGGCAAGTTGGTCACGTCCATCGGCACTTCGCGGGTGTAAAGATTGGCACTGCGCGCGCCTGAAGCCCAAAGCTCCGCGCCCGCGAGGCTGCCGTGTTCGTGCACCAGGTCCGTCATCGCGGAATGGGCGCGAATGTCGCTGTCATCCCAAAGAGATGCTGAAACGCCCGGCAGGTCGTCAGAGGTGGGATGGATCGAGTTGTATTCGGTACAGATCACGCCCCAGCCGCCTTGCGCCTTGACCCCGCGCATGGCGGCCAGCGTCCGGGGCCGCAGATGGCCCATGCCGGTGCAATGCGGCACCTGGTAGAAGCGGTTCTTGGTGGTGACAGGGCCGATTTTCAACGGCTCGAACAAGATGTCATAGCGGGGATCACGGGTCACTGGCGGCGCTCCTTTACGGGCTGGCTAGTCTGCGGCGAGGGCGGGGAGTTCGCGGCGGAAGGGCACCGCATCGGTCTTGGGCTCCCCCAGCTCGCGGGCATAGCGGTGTCCGGCATAGACTGCCGCCGCGATGGTGCCAGGGCCAAAGCAATCGCCGATCCGTTCAAGCGTTGGCGCATCCGCGCGGCCTTTGATGAGCGCCTGCGCTTCATGGAACAAGCTGTCGACGGGCTGGCGCCTGGTGACGGGGATGAAGGTGCCGCAAGGCAGATCGCGCGTCTCTTCGGTATAGCCGCATTCAACCGTGACGCTGTCTGCGCCACAGGCCACCACGTTGTGCAGCGGGATCACCTTCACGCCCATTTTCATCAGCTTTGACTGGATGCGGTGCTGCTCAAGCGTGTTGTGCGTCCAGTTGGAGACGTCGGCAGCAGGGGTCACGATGGTGACATCCAGACCCTTGCTGCGCAAAAGCTCCGCGATGACCCCGCCCATGTAGTAGTGATCATCATCAAAGATCACGACCGGGCCCTGCGCCTCTGCGCCCGCCATGATTTCGTCGGGCGTGAGCACGTTCGCGTCCGCTGTCGTCTCAATGGGCGCATGATTTTCGCGTCCCACGCCATCCGATGTCCATTTGGCGCCGGTCGCGATTACAACGTGATCTGCGCCAAACTCAAGCAAGTCCGCGGCCCTCAGCGGGCTTTCCAGATAGGTGTTCACATTGGCCATCTGGCTGATCTGGTACTGGCGGTAGTCCACAACCCGCCGCCATTCGCCCAAGCCCGGCAACGCGCCTTCGCGGGTCACGCGCCCGCCCAAGGCATCGCCCGCCTCCGCCAGCGTCACTTCATAGCCACGCTGGCCCAAGGCCCGCGCGGCCTCCAGCCCCGAGGGGCCTCCGCCCACGACAAGAACGCTCTCAGCAGCATGCGCCTGGGGGATCTTTTCAGGATGCCAGCCCTTGCGCCATTCCTCGCCCATCGTGGGATTTTGAGTGCAGCGCAGCGGGACCATGTGAAAGTCCGCGGAGACACAGATGTTGCAGCCGATGCATTCGCGAATGTCCTCAATGCGCCCTTCCTCGACCTTCTTGGGCAGGAAGGGGTCCGCAATCGAGGGCCGCGCGGCGCCAATGAGATCAAGCGCGCCGGATTTGATCAGCGAGACCATCGCATCGGGCGAGGTGTAACGCCCCACACCCAGCACCGGCTTCGACGTGACCTTTTTGACGAAGGACACGTAGCTGTCCTGAAACCCTGACTGCGCAAAGCGCGAGGTCATGCTGTCATTGTCCCAGTCAGAGACATTCACGTCCCAGAGGTCCGGGTATTCTGCCAGCATCTCCACCACGTCGCGGCCTTCGCCCTCGCAGGTGAGCCCCTCGGCGCCCATCAGTTCATCGACGCCGAAACGCAGCGCGATCCCGCAGGTGTCGCCCACCGCGTCCTTGGTATCGGCCAGCACCTCGCGCAGCAGGCGCGCGCGGTTCTCAAGACTGCCGCCATATTCATCGCTCCGGTCGTTCCAGCGGCGCGACAGGAAGTGCGACAGCGCGTTCAGGTCGTGGCCTGCGTAAACGTAAACGATGTCAAACCCAGCCCTTTGCGCCCGCTTGGCGGCATCCACGTACCACTTGCGCACGTTGCGGATGTCCTGCTTGTCCATCCCCCGCGCCTGCACCGGCTCCAGATAAGTGACAGGCCGCGCGGAGGGCGCCATGGGGATCTCGCGGCTCAACCGGTTGGGGGTGGCCAGCCCGTCATAGCAGGGCTCGATGCCCGCCAGCGCGCCGTGCTCATGGATCTTGTCGCACATCTTGGCCATCACGGGGATGTCGCGGTCATCCCAAAGGCGTCCTTCAATCACGGGGGTGAGCTCGGACGTATGGTGGATTTCTACCTGTTCGGTGCAGACCACGCCCCAGCCGCCCTCAGCCTTGATGCCCCGCATCGCTGCCATGGAGGAGGGATATGCATGGCCCATCCCGTTGCAGTGCGGCACCTGATAAAAGCGGTTCTTGGTCTGAACCGGACCAATCTTGACCGGTTCAAACAGGACGTCATAGCGGGCATCACGCGCATTCGGCGTGAAAGCTGGCTGGTGTTTTGTCATTCAGAAACCTCTTTCAAGAGCTGCTTTGACGTTCCGCGCGCATCGCAAGAAGAGCAGGTGCCATCCACCGAAAGGACTGCGTGCACTGCCTCTGCCGCTGCCTCACCGCTGAGATGCGCGCCAGAGCAGAGCGCGGCGAGGGGCACCGCAACCGCCTCACCGGCAAAGAACACGCGGCGGCCCAAGGGGGCTTTGAGCACATCGCGGGAGGCAAAGCGCCCGGGCCGGGCGGCGGCATAGGCGCCCAGCACGTTCGGGTTGGCGTGCCAATCGCTCATGTGGCCTTTGACGAAGTGCTTGCGGGCATCGCTGCCCACCAGCCCCGCGAAGGTTTCAAGGGCGAGGTCAATGGCCACGTCCGCGCCCTTGCTGGTGACATCCCAGGCGTGATCCCCGCCCAGCATGCCCACCGCCAGGTCGGTGCCGGTAGGCCAGGTGATGAAGAAACACCCTTGCCCGGTCTGTTCCTTGGGCAGGTCGTAGCTGAGCCAGTTGTTGTCCGTCAGGCCAAAGCGTTCGCCGTCAAACTGCAGCGCGATCTTGGTGAAGAGGCCCATGGGCACGTCGTCAATCGCTTCCTGTTTGTCTTGCGGCAATTCAGGTGTGAACTTGATCGCGCCCGAGGCCAGGACACCGGTGGAGACGGTGACGATGCAGGCCGCAGCAGAGATGGTGCCCTGTGTCGTCTCGACCCGGACGCCATCCCCGCTCCAGTCGACGACCTTGGCGGCACAGTTGAGCTTGACGGGGAGGCCCTGACCCAATTCCCAGACGATCCGCCCCAACCCCTCTTTGACAAGGTAATTCACCTCGTATTCGGCATAGGAATTCACATCCGCGGTGGAGAGGTTCTCCATGTCCACTGCATGGCCCATCGTCGTCCATGTGAGCGCTGCGGGCATGAAGGGACGGTCGCGGATGACATCCGCTGCCGCCACATCGCCTTGATCCCACATGTCGTCGTAGAGTGCGGACTGCGCCCGCTCATAGGCACGTTTGTCGGTATAGCTGGCAGGCTTGCCATCCACGAAAAACGCCTCATCCGCCAGGTTATGGTTCACCTTGGTAAAGCCTTTGTCCGCGATCACATCGAGATGCGGAAGGTCCTTTGGCCCCTGCAGCCAGGCGCAGCCATGGTCATAGGGCACGCCGAAGGTGTCGCTTTCGGTAAAGGCGCGGCCACCGATACGATCCGCGGCCTCGATCACCAGAACGCTGCGGCCTTCCGCCATCAAGCGGCGCGCGGCACCGATCCCTGCGGCCCCTGCGCCGATCACCACCACGTCAGGGTTGGTGGGCATCGCCGCGCCCAGTTTAGGAAGTGCCGCCGTGGACAATGCGCCCGCCATAAAAGTCCTCCGAGAAACCGAAAATTGCGTCATGACGCCGCCAGTCCCTTTGGCCTGCCATCAGGATGAAAAAGGTCGGGGAAGTGCAGGCAAAGCAGATCCCAGATCCGCTGCTCGCTTGCATCCCGGTCGAGCCAATGGGGATAGAGCATCATGGTCAGCCACAGCCCGTCCGCGAGGCTCTCGATGGTCTGGGTCGTGGCCTTGGCCTGATCCTGGGATTGCCCCAGCTCCACCAGCAGCTTGGTGAGCGCGTCTTCGCGTTCGGTGTCAAACCGGTCCACCATTTCACGGTAGAAGGCGCGGTATTCAGCCTCTCCGAAAAAGGCGAACCAGACGCGGATCTTCTCGTAAGAGCAGATGTCGGGATGAAAACCCGCCGCGATGATCCCCCAAAGCTTTTGCTCAGCGCTCAAAGCGGGGTCGGCATCCACCGCCTGCCACTTGTCCTGAAGCTCCTCGGCGAGATATTCGAGTGTCGCTTTCAGCAGATTGTCCTTGTTCTCAAAGTGCAGGCTGATGATGCCCGCTGACAGCCCGGCCTTGCCGGTGACTTGCGCGGTGGTGGTGCCCGACACGCCCTTTTCCGCGATGACCGCAATTGTTGCATCAATAAGCTGCTGTTTTCGCACCTCTTTGGGGGCGAACCTGCGCGACTTGAGGTCTGTGTTCCCGTCCATTTGCTCTGCTCAGTTCCTGTCCAAAACGATGAAGGCGTCGTCCTGCCATTTCAGCCAGACCGGCGCGCCTTCCTCAAGCGCGCGCAGCTTTGCGCGGCCCGCATTCTGCGTGGAGACGGCCATCAGATCGTCATGCCCGTCCACACGCACCTGAAAATAGGACCGCTCACCGTGATAGCTTTTGAGCTCAAGCGAGCCCGCCACCGCGCCTTCGCTCGGCTCTTTCAGAAGCTCGATCTTTTCGGGGCGAATGGCCAGCGGCACGGCGTCGCCTTCGACAAACCCCGTCTGCTTGGCCGCGACCTTGATCTCACCCAGCTGCGACAGGCCGAGGGTCGCATGCCCGTTAACGCGCGACAGCACCTTGCCCTCAACGAAGTTCATGCTGCCGATAAAGCTGGCCACTTCCCGCGTGCGGGGGCGTTCATAGAGACCGTCAGGCGTGTCGACCTGCAGCACCTGACCGCCCGACATCACCGCGATGCGATCCGAAAGCGTCAGCGCCTCTTCCTGGTCATGGGTGACAAAGACGAAGGTGATCCCGATAGACCGCTGCAAGCGCCGCAACTCGACCTGCATCTGCTCGCGCAGGCGTTTGTCCAGCGCGCCAAGCGGTTCATCCAGCAGCAGCACCTTCGGCTTGAGGATCAGCGCGCGCGCCAGCGCAATCCGCTGACGCTGACCGCCCGACAGCGCATCTGATTTGCGGTCGCCGTAGCCCTGCAACTGCACCAGCTCCAGCATCTCGTCGATCATGTCGTTGCGCTTTGCCTTGGGCAGCTTCAGCTTGCGCAGCCCGTAGCCGATATTGTCGCGCACGTTCATGTGCGGAAAGATCGCATAGCTCTGGAACACCATGTTCACTGGGCGCTCAAAGGGCGGGACGTCATTGATCCGCTGCCCGTCGATGAAGATTTCCCCGCGCGAGGGCGTCTCGAACCCCGCAAGCATGCGCAGCAGAGTTGTCTTGCCGCATCCCGAGGCACCAAGCAGGGAAAAGAACTCGCCCTCCCGGATGTCCATCGAGATGCTCTCAATCGCTTCGAAACTACCGAAGGTCTTGCCGACGTTGCGGATCGAAATGTAGCTGTCAGACATGGCTTGTGACACTCCTGTTCAGCTCGCATCCGTGTTCTTCTGCAGCCCCATGCGCCCGATGTAGAGGGCGGCAAAGACCAGCAGGAAGGATACGAAAAGGATGATGGTGGACAGCGCCAGCACCGAGGGGAATTCCCGCGGGAAGCGCAATTGGGACCAGATGTACATGGGCAGCGTGGGCTCGGTGCCGGTGAGGAAGAAGGCCATGATCACTTCATCGAATGAAATGGTGAAGGTCAGGAGAAGGCTTGCCACAACCCCCGGCAGCACCATGGGAAATGTCACGCGCCAGAAGGTGAACCAGCCGTTTTCGCCCAGATCGGCGGAGGCTTCTTCCATTGAGCGGTCAAACCCCTCAAACCGCGGCAGCAGGGTGGCGATGGCAAAGGGCAGGCAGACGATCATGTGGCCCAGCGTGACGGTGTAAAGCGACAGCGGCACGCCCAGGCGGCTGAGCAGCACCAGAAGAGCCACGCCAAAGATGATGCCGGGCATGACGATGGGCAGCATGACGAAAGCCACGATCGCGCTTTGCCCCGGCAGGCGGCTGCGGGTGATGGCGCGGGCGGCCAACACGCCCAGAGACGTAGAGAGAACAGCGACGAAGAACCCGACCCGCAGGCTATTGCCAAGCGCATCCCAGAGCGATTCCCGTTCCCAAAGCTGCCCGAACCACTGGGTGGTGAAGCCTTGAAGCGGGAAGCGTACGTAGATGGAATCGTTGAACGCAAAGAGCGGGATCGACAGGACCGGCAGATAGAGCACGATCAGGAAGATGTAGGCATAAACCGTCAGGACCCGGTTCGGGCGCTTGATGTAGGACACCTCGATCATATCAGGCTCTCCTTCGATTTGCGGCTGACAAAGAGGAACGCCAGCGCCACCGCGGCAATCCAGAGCATCAGAATGATCGACAGTGTGGCGCCCATGGGCCAGTTGTTCACGGGGCCAAACTGCAGCTGAATAAGGTTGCCGATCATCGCGCCGTCCGGCCCACCCAAAAGCGCAGGCGTGATGTAATCCCCGGTCGTCGGGATGAAGATCAGAAAGGTGGCCGACATGATCCCCGGCAGGGACAGCGGCAGCGTGATGCGCAAGAAGCGCTTCACCGGACCATCCCCCAAATCGGCGGCAGCTTCCAGCAAAGACCGGTCGATCTTCTCCAGCGACACATAAAGCGGCAGGATCGCGAACGCGGCCCAGGCGTGGGCCAAGGTGATGATCACAGCCGTTTGACTATAAAGCAGGAACTCCAGCGGGGCCTCGATCAGACCTGCCGACAGCAGGGAGGAATTGATCACGCCCTCGTATCCCAAAATGACCTTCCAGGCGAAGACCCGCAGCAGATAGCTGGTCCAGAACGGCAGCGTCATCAGGATGATCCAGAGCATCTTGTTGCGATGCACGTGGAAGGCCACGTAGTAGGCCATCGGGTAGCACAGCAGCACGGTGACAACTGTGGCGATGCCCGACACCCAGAAGGACCGCGCCAGAAACACGCCAAAGATCGGCTCATCCACCGCGCGTTCGTAGTTGGCCAGCGTCAGAGTGGTGTCAAAGCCAAAGCCTTCACGCGTCCAAAAGCTCATCACGACGAGGATGAGAAAGGGCATCAAAACGCCGATCACCATGATCATCATGGCAGGCGTCAGCATCAGGTACCCGCGCAGCATCTCACTGCGAGCGATGAGGCCGCGCAGACCGCTTCTGCGCTCCCTTTGAGGGGGGGCAATGGCCCCTGGCGAACTGGCAGCGTCCGTCATGTTCCTGTCTCCCGCATGGATCGAAAAGGGCGCCCTGATCTGTTGAGAGCGCCCTGTTTTTCAGGCCTAAAAGCCCGCTTTGATCATCTCGAACGTCTCGTTCATGCGGGTTTCCCAGTCCTGGGACTGGGGCACCATGAAGTGGCCCTCGCCCAGGATCGCGGCCGGATCCTTGCTCAGACCCAGCGACACAAGTGTCTCATCATCAAAGGCGTCAAAGGCTTTGAGATTGGAATGGCCGTAGCCGTAATCGTTGATCATGAATTGGCCCGTCTCCACGCTGAGCAGCGCGTCGATCATCTCGTAGGTCTTGTCGAGGTTGGGCGCGTCCTTGTGGATCATGATGCCGCAGACCCAGGTGAGCTGGCCCTCCTTGGGCTTGGCAAATTTCACCGGCACTTCCTCGGACTGCAGCAGCACCGCAGAGCTGTTCCAGGTCATCGCCGCGGCCATCTCGCCCGAGGCGAGCGCCTGTTCCAGCGTGGTGGTGTCATCGGTATAGACCCGGATCAGCGGGCGCTGTTCGCGCATCACGGCGGCAATTTTGTCAAAGGCCGTGTCCGTCGCGATGTCCTTGAAATCCACACCCGCCTTGATCGCGCCGCACCACCAGGCATCACCACCGGAGGCAAGCGAGCCCAGCCGCCCGGCGTAGCGGTCATCCCAGAGCATGTCCCAGCTTTCCTCGCCTTCAAGCTCGAAGATATCCGTGCGGTAGGTGATGGAGGTGCCGCCCCAGTCAAAGGGCACCATCCAGGGGCTGCCCGCCCCGTTATCATTGCCTTCCATCGCAATGAGCTCTGGCATCACGTCGCCCCAATTGGACAGGCGCGACGTATCGACCGGCTGGAAGAGCCCGCTCTCGACCCAACGCTTCAGCCCGACGTTGCACGGATGCGCTGCATCCACCACAAAGCCGCCGCGCATCTTGGTCAGCGCCTCTTCGGTGCCGCCAAAAATGGAGAAATTTGGCAGGACACCGTGCGCCGCCTCATAGGACTGGTAAATCTCTGCAATGTCATAGCCGCCCCAGGTGAAAAACGTGGGATGATCCCCCTCGGACGCCATCACCTTACGCGGGAGCAGGGGGGCCGAGAAGAGGCCGACGCCCGCCGCAAAAAGCGAGCGGTTGAAAGCGCGCCGGGACAGTTTGCCCCGCTTCACCGCGTTGAGATTGTCGATGATATCCATGTGTCTTCTCCTCTGTCTGGGCCACTTTGAAAGACGTTTTGACCTGGTTTCTGTTGAGAGCGTTGAACCAAAAACCGACTGAATGGTTATTCATTCATAAATTGATTGACACTTCCCCTACGTCAAGTTTTTTGTGGCTCTATCGACAGGTGCGGGCAGGGGTCGTTGTGCGGCTCGGCGAATTAACCTGTTTTGTCAATTGGTTAAGGAAGGATGGGCGGAGATGGATGCAGCGCACAAAAATCAGGCGGGGGAGGCGTTCGTGCGCCGAATCGAAGCGAATGGACCCGGGGGTTCCGGTCTTGTCGCGTGGGAGGCCCTGGATCCGGCAACGCTCGCAGCGGGCACGCCAGTGCAATCGGGATACCTCTACGATGAAGACGAGGCGCGCGGATATTCTGCGGGGGTGTGGCACTGCACGCCCTTTGACGACGCGCCGGGTCCTTATCCGGTCGATGAGTACATGCTGCTGTTGGAAGGCGTGGTGGTGATGGCCCTTCCAGATGGGCAGAACGTGCGCATTGAGGCGGGGGAGGCCTTTGTGTTGCCCCAGGGGTTTGAGTGTCAGTGGAAGATGCCCAAGGACGTCCGCAAGGTGTTTATGATCGTGGAAAACGACGGACGGACCACGTCAAAGAACACCTCCCTGGCGAAAGTGATCAAGCCGTCCATGATTCCCTTGGCTTATGCCGCTGATGCGGTTGAGACATCCCAGACGGTGTTTGCCTCGGCTGATGGTCAAATGACAGTCGCGCGGCGGGGGTATGGCGCGCCGTTTCGCGGGCCGGTCCCGAGCGCGGGACAGCGGATCGTGACGGTGCTGTCCGGCGGGATAAAGATCGGTGATGCATACTTTGGCGTGCGCGACAGTGTCTTTGTCGATGCCCGGGACCGCAGCGATTGGCATATTGCCGCCGGGACAACTTGGCTGGAGGCTTCCCACATCAACCTTGCGGCCCGAAAATGCGCATCTTGGTGAGCGTTTTTGATCTCAAGGCCACAACGAGTACTGCATCGTTCAAAATAGCTTGGCAGCATTTCGGCGCGGCCCTGGCGGCTGTCTCCCCGGCGACAGAGCTGAGCCCCGTTTGCGCGCGTGTTTCAGGCTCCGGCTATGACACCGATGCGACGCGTCGACAGTCTTTCATGACCACCATTGCGTTTCCAGATGCGGCCGAAGCCGACCGGGTATGGAGCGTGATAGAGGACAGCGCGAGCCCGCTCAATACGGCGCATGTCGCGATGTTAAGGCTCACGCGCAATCAGTTGTTCAGCTTTTGGGCAGGGGACTAAAGGCCTTTGAGCACGCGTTTTGCGATTTTCTTGGCCACCTTCTTGCCACTGTCATAAGCCCCATTTGCAAGGGCCGCACGCGCCCCGCCCGTTGCCTCGCCTGCAAAAAAGAGCTTGTCGGCCACCGGTTTGCCAAGCGCCTCGCGCGCCCCAATGGTGCCGGGCCGCTGCACGGAATAGGCGCCCCGGGTCAGCGGGTTGATCGCCCAATCGGTCATGATGCCGTTTAGAAAGTGTTTGCGCACATCACTGCCCAGGCACTTCACGAGCTCCTCCAAGGCAAAGGCGACGGTCGCGTCGCTTCCTTCACGGGACAGCTCCCAGCCAAGATCCCCGCCGATATTGCCAAACATGTAATCATGTCCGCAGGGCCAAGTGATGAAAAAGCAAGCGCGGCCTGCATCCGTCTCAGGCACGTGATAGGACAGCCACTCGCCATCGGAAAAGCCCAAGCGCGTGCCATCAAAAAGCAGCGGCACCTTCACCAGCAACCCCATGGGGACATTGTGGATCGCCTCCTGCTTTTCGACGGGAAGGGCGGGCGAGAAGGTGATCGCGCCTGCCGCCAGCACGCCCGTGGAGACTGTGATCAAGACGTGCGCCGCCCTCAGTGTCCCCTTTGACGTCTCGACCTTTACGTCGTCCCCGCTCCAGTCGATATGCGTCACCTGCGTCGAAAGTGAGACGTCTAGGCCCGTGCCCAGCGTGGCGATCAGCGCGCCAAAGCCCTCTTGCACGAGGTAGCTGGGCTGGTCATCGGCCTGCTCCCAATGATCCAGCGGCGACAAATCCTTGAAATCCACGCCGTAATCCATCGGCCCCATCCAGGACTGCACGGTCCCTGAATAGGGCAACCCTTTCGGGATCACCTCTGCCGCGGATTTCTTGGACTTTTTCTTTCCAGCCTTGCTGAGCGCCTTGTCGATCGCCTTGCCGGTTGATCTGAAGGCCTTCAAATCGGCCTTTGTGGCGCGCTGGGCGCCCCGAAAAACCGTCTCTTCTGCATCGGTGTGATCGACCAGGGTGAAGGCGTGTTTTCGGCCAACCTTCACCAGCGAGTTCTTGTCCGACCCCGATACCCAGGAGCACCCCATGTCTACGGGCTGCCCCAGCGTGGTGTGGTCGGTCCAGGCCCGTCCGCCGATGCGATCCGCGGCTTCAACGATCTTGAACGCCACGCCCTTCTTTTTCAGATGACGGGCTGCGGCGAGACCGGCTGCGCCAGCTCCTATGATGATAACGTCAGTAATTTGGCGCCCTCCTGCGCAAGGCAACCTGGGGTCGCGCAGAAAAAAGGCAAACCGGTCTGTTATCTCAGAGACGCATCGTTCACTGCGGTTTTTGCGTAGAGACTTGAACAGAAGTCAGGGTCCCTGAGCTGACACAACGCGCTTTAAAATGAGCAAGAGCCACTATCCCAAAGCCTGAGACCTGCATCCAGCACAACCGGCAGCGCATCTGCGCCACCCCAAGGGATG
>JBCCPS010000055.1:0-21843 GCA_039024775.1 Pseudomonadota bacterium | reverse complement strand
GCGGCGGGCATCCGATTCATCCTGGCCAAGCATGAGAATGCCGCCGGATTCATCGCCGAAGGGGTGCACCACCGCGATCTGGCGCCTGCGATCCTCGTGGGCACCATCGGGCCGGGCGTGCTCAACGGGGTGAACACCGTGGCCAACGCGCTGCAGGACCAGGTGCCGCTCATTGTGCTGTCGGGCTGCGTGGATGCCTCTGAGGCACAGAGCTACACCCACCAGGTCGTCGACCAGCGCGCGGTGCTCGCACCGCTGACCAAGGCGGGCTTCACGCTGACGGCTGAGGCCGCGCACATCATGGCCGACAAGGCCGTGAGCATCGCGATGGAAGGCCACTGGGGCCCGGTGCACATCGACGTGCCCGTGGCCGTGGCCGACCAGCGCATCCCTGCCGCCGCCCCGCCCCCGCGTCCCCCCGCCTCACCCTCTGCCCCGGCGGGGGCTGATCTGGGCACCGCGCGGGGCTGGCTGGAAGCCGCGCAGCGGCCCGTCATTGTCGTGGGCGTGGACGCGATGAACGAAGGCGCGGGCACCGCGATCACCGAATTCGCCGAAGACCACGGCGTGCCGGTCATCACCAGCTACAAGGCCAAGGGCATTATCCCCGAGGACCACGCGCTCTCGCTGGGCGGCGCGGGGCTCTCTCCGAAGGCGGACGCGGTGCTGGTGCCTTTCATCGAGGACGCCGATCTGATCCTGCTGGTGGGCTACGACCCTATCGAGATGCGCCCGGGCTGGCGCAACATCTGGTCGCCCGCCGATCAGCGGATCATCGACATCTCGCCAGAGCCCAACCACCACTACATGCACCAGGCCTCGCTCAACTTCCGCACCTCCTGCGCTGCGACCCTGCGGGCCCTCAGCGACGGGCTCGACGTGCCCGCCACATGGGAAGAAGGAGAGATCTATCAGGTGAAATCAGACCTCAACGCGGCCTTCCCGCGCGATGAGGTCTGGGGCCCAGCGGCCATCATCGACACCTGCCGCAAGGTCCTGCCGCGCGGGTCGCTGGCATCCGTGGACAGCGGCGCGCACCGCATTTTGCTCAGCCAGATGTGGGAGGCCCATGCCCCCCGCGAGCTGATGCAGAGCTCCGCGCTCTGCACCATGGGCTGCGCGGTGCCGCTGGCCATCGGCGCGAAATTAGCCTCGCCCGAGCGCCCGGTGGTGGCCTTCACCGGCGATGCGGGCTTCCTTATGGTGGCAGGCGAGCTTGCAACGGCGGCAGAGCTTGATATCGCGCCCATCATCGTGGTCTTCGTGGATGCCTCGCTGGCGCTCATTGAAAAGAAGCAGCGCGAGCGGCAGATGCCCAATTTGGGCGTGGATTTTGCTCAGCACAACTTTGCCGCCATGGGGCTGGCCTTTGGCGGAAATGGCGACACCGTGCAGACACGGGCGGAGCTGGAAGAGGCGCTGGAGAAGGCGATGAAAGCCGATCGGTTCACCGTGATTGCCGCGCTGATTGAGCGGGGGGCCTATGACGGGCGGATCTGAGTGCAGCGTAGGCCGGGCAGCGGCAGGCCGAGGTCTGTCGCATCCAGCCTTTGAGCGACAGTACTTTATGGCAGCCAAGTATATCTTCGCTCCGAGCTAGGCGCTGACGACAACCAAAGCGACAGGCCGTGGGGGCGGCCTGCCGCTGCCCGGCAGCCAGCAAAGCTGGCCTGGATTCCGGGCGACCTCGCAGAATGAAGGGAGCACCCATGACCCCATCCGCCCTCGAAGGCCTCTTTGTCCTCGACCTCTCCCGCATCCTCGCAGGCCCCACCTGCACGCAGCTCCTCGGCGACTTCGGTGCCACCGTGATCAAGGTCGAAAACCCCAAGACCGGCGGCGATGACACCCGCGGCTGGGGGCCGAATTACGCCAAGGATGCCCAAGGCAACCGCACTGATCTTTCCGCTTACTTCATGTCCGCCAACCGCAACAAGCGCTCCATCGCGGTGGACATTACCACCGACGAAGGCCAAGCAACCCTACGCCACCTCGCCGCCCGCGCGGACGTTGTGATCGAGAACTTCAAACCCGGTGGGCTCAAGAAATACGGCCTCGACCACGAAACCCTGCTCAAGGCCCACCCCTCCCTCGTCTACTGCTCCATCTCCGGCTTCGGCCAGACCGGCCCCAACCGCGAACAGCCCGGCTATGACCTCATGGCTCAGGGCTACGGCGGGATCATGGCGCTCACCGGCGACCCTGAGGGCGTGCCGACCAAAGTGGGCGTGGGCATCGCGGACGTGATGTGCGGGATGTACGCTACCATCGGCATCCTGGCCGCCCTGCGCCACCGCGACGCCACCGGCGTGGGCCAGCACATCGACCTCGCGCTCGTCGACGCGCAGATGGCCTGGTTGATCAATGAGGGCTGCAACTTCCTCACATCCGGCCAGGAACCCATCCGTCGCGGCAACGCGCACCCCAACATCGTGCCCTATGACGCCTTCGAATGTGCGGACGGCTGGTTCCTCTTGGCCGTCGGCAATGACGCGCAATTCGCGCGCTTCTGCGACGCGCTCGGGATCGCGGAGGTGGCCGAGGACGACCGCTTCAAGACCAATCTGGGCCGGATCGAGCACCGCGAGGCGCTGATGCCACTGATCCGCCCTGCGATGCGCGCCCTGCCCCGGGCGGACGTGATGGAGCGGCTCTACGCCGTCAGTGTGCCTTGCGGCCCGATCAACACCGTGGGCGAGGCGCTGGGATCGGATCAGGCAACAGCGCGCGGCGCGGTGGTGGAGGTCGCGCGGGAAAGCGGCGACCCGCTGCGGTTGCTGGCCAATCCGCTCAAACTGTCGGCCACGCCTGTGCGCTATGACCGGCCACCGCCGCACATGGGCCAGGACACCGAAGAAGTCCTGCGCCGATGGGGACGCAAAGACGGATAAACACGGGCCTTTTCCCCCAAAATACCCCCGCCACGCGGCAGCGCGGCATCCATTTTGCGATTTGCACGTTGGTATGCTAGGAAACTACAGCCAACACAGACGAAAATGCCACACGCAGACCGCATCTTGAACGCAGAAAACTTGCGCTCATATCTGCTATAGTATACCACGGTATACAATCCATGCGACTCAAACCAAAGGCCGCCAAAATGCAAGCCAACAGCCAAACAGCCAAAGCCATCGAAGACACCAAAAGCCTCTATGAGGACTACTTGGAAGAGATCGAAACCCGCAAGGAAGAGGGGTTGAGCCCCAAGCCCATCGACGACGGTGATCTGGTCGCGGAGCTCATCGCGCAGATCACGGACGAAGGTCACCCCCATCGCGCGGATTCGCTCAACTATCTGATCTACAACACCCTGCCCGGCACGACCTCTGCGGCAGGCGTCAAAGCGGCGTTTCTCAAGGAGGTCATCCTCGGAGAGACCGAAGTAGAAGAGATCACCCCCGCCTTCGCCTTTGAGATGCTATCGCACATGAAAGGTGGGCCTTCGGTTGAAGTCCTGCTGGACCTCGCGCTTGGCCAAGACGCGGAGATTGCGGCGGACGCAGGTGAGGTGCTGAAAACCCAAGTCTTCCTCTATGAAGCGGACACCGACCGGTTGAAGGAGGCCTATCAGGCCGGCAACCCCGTGGCCAAAGACGTGCTGGAGAGCTATTCAAAAGCCGAATTCTTCACCAAGCTGCCCGACATCGACGAAGAGATCAAAGTCGTCACCTATATCGCCGCCGAAGGCGACATCTCCACCGACCTCCTCTCCCCTGGCAACCAGGCCCACTCCCGCGCCGACCGCGAACTGCACGGCCAGTGCATGTGCTCACCCGAGGCGCAGGAGGAGATCAAGGCGCTCAAGCTGCAGCACCCGGACAAGCAGGTGATGCTGATCGCCGAGAAGGGCACGATGGGCGTGGGCTCCTCCCGAATGTCGGGCGTCAATAACGTGGCCCTCTGGACCGGCAAGCAGGCCAGCCCCTACGTGCCCTTCGTCAACATCGCCCCCGTCGTGGCCGGCACCAACGGCATTTCGCCCATCTTCCTGACCACCGTGGGCGTCACGGGCGGCATCGGCGTGGACCTCAAGAACTGGGTCAAGAAGGTCGATGAGAAGGGCGATCCCATTCTCAACAACGACGGTAACCCGGTGCTGGAGCAGAAATACTCCGTGGAAACCGGCACCGTGCTGCGCATCAACACCAAGGACAAAAAGCTCTATTCGGACGAGACGGGCGAGGAATTGGTCGATATGGCCTCCTCCTTCACGCCGCAGAAAATGGAGTTCATGAAGGCGGGCGGTTCTTATGCCATCGTCTTCGGCAAAAAGCTCCAGACCGTGGCCTGCGAGATCCTCGACGTGCCGCTCAAATCCGCCTTCGCGCCCTCGCGCGAGATCAGCCACGAGGGCCAGGGCCTGACGGCAGTGGAGAAGATTTTCAACGCCAACGCCGTGGGCGTGGAGCCCGGTAAGGTGCTGCACGCAGGCTCTGACGTGCGCGTGAAGGTCAACATCGTGGGCTCCCAAGACACCACCGGCCCGATGACGGCGCAAGAGCTGGAGGCGATGGCCGCCACCGTGCTCAACCCCGCGGTGGATGGCGCCTATCAGTCGGGCTGTCACACCGCTTCTGTTTGGGACCTCAAAGCGCAGGCCAATACGCCCAAGCTGATGGCCTTCATGCATAAATTCGGCCTCATCACAGGCCGCGACCCCAAGGGGGTCTATCATTCGATGACGGATGTGATCCACAAGGTCCTCAACGACATCACGGTGGACGACTGGTCCGTCATCATCGGCGGCGACAGCCACACGCGCATGTCCAAGGGCGTGGCCTTTGGTGCCGATAGCGGCACCGTGGCGCTGGCCCTGGCCACAGGCGAGGCCACGATGCCGATCCCGGAGTCCGTGAAAGTCACCTTCAAAGGTGAAATGCAGCCCCACATGGACTTCCGCGACGTGGTGCATGCGACACAGGCGCAGATGCTGGCGCAACACGGCGACAACGTCTTCCAGGGCAACATCATCGAGGTGCATATCGGCACGCTGCTCGCAGACCAGGCATTCACCTTCACCGACTGGACGGCAGAGATGAAGGCCAAGGCCTCCATCTGTATCTCCAACGATGAAACCCTGATCGAGAGCCTGGAAATCGCCAAAAGCCGCATCCAGATTATGATCGACAAGGGCATGGAAAACGATGCCAAGATGCTCCAGGGCCTCATCGACATCGCCGACAAGCGCATCGCCGAAATCCGCTCCGGCGAAAAGCCCGCGCTGGCGCCCGATGACAACGCCAAATACGCCGCCGAAGTGGTCGTGGACCTAAGTGCCATCGACGAGCCGATGATCGCGGACCCGGACGTGAACAACGCAGACGTCTCCAAGCGCTACACCCACGACACCATCCGGCCAATTTCCTACTACAACGCGGAAAAGCACGTGGACCTGGGCTTTGTCGGCTCCTGCATGGTGCACAAGGGCGACATCAAGATCGTGGCGCAAATGCTGCGCAACCTTGAGAAAGCCCAAGGCACGGTGGAATTCAAAGCCCCCCTCGTGGTGGCCGCGCCCACCTACAACATCATCGAAGAGCTCAAAGCCGAAGGCGACTGGGACGTCCTGCAGAAATACTCAGGGTTCGAGTTTGATGACAGCGCGCCCAAGGTGACCGCCCGAACGGAGTATGAGAACATTCTCTACCTCGAACGTCCCGGCTGTAACCTGTGCATGGGCAACCAGGAAAAGGCTGCCAAGGGCGACACGGTGCTGGCCACCTCCACGCGCCTCTTCCAGGGCCGCGTTGTGGCCGATGCCGAAGACAAAAAGGGCGAAAGCCTGCTGGGCTCCACCCCCGTCGTCGTACTGTCGGCCATCCTGGGCCGCACACCCACGCTGGAGGAATACAAGACAGCAGTGGAAGGTATCGATCTGACCAAGTTCGCGCCGCCCAACAAGAAACCTTTGGACCCGCTGTCGGTGCAATTCTAAGGCGCGGCGGCCCCCAAACTACCTAAAACACGCGAAAACCCGCTCAGTTTGCATGCACGCTGGGCGGGTTTTCCCGTTCTTGATCACAAAGCCAGCGCTCGCGCTTCACGTTGGCGTGTAAGATGTCCTAAAACATTCCTGGGCTACCATTTTCAGGCTAATGCTTCTTTCGACGACGGAAAACCAAGGGCCAGGACCTGATGAAGAGTGACATTTGCGGCGCGCCGATTTCACTGAAAACGGCAGACGGATTGAAGAGTTGGGACAGCATGGTGCGCGCCTTTCTTGCGCATTCTGCCAGCACCCCCACCCATCTTGGCGCCACGCTTGAGGCTGAGCCGGACTTCGCCATGGGCTTTGCGGCCAAGGGTCTCTTTTCCCTGCTGATGGGCCGGGCGGAGATGTGGGAGGTGGCCGAAGAGGCCCGCCGCATGGCCCACGCGGCCCGCAAGGAGAGCCCGGTCACACGCCGGGAGGAGTGGTTTATCACAGCGCTTGACCGCTGGCTGGCCGACAGCCCCACCGGCGCTGTCGCGGCCATGGAAGAGATCCTTGAACAGCACCCCTACGACAGCTTTGGCGCCAAGGTCTGCCATGCGATCCGTTTCATCCTGGGCGACGGGCGCGGCATGCGCGCCTCCATCGAACGGGTGTTGCCTGCCCATGACTGCAACCACCCGCTGCGCGGCTACATGATGGGCTGTCACGCCTTCACGCTCGAGGAAACGGGCGAATACGAACGCGCCGAACGCGAGGGGTTGCACGGCCTCATTCACGCGCCCGATGACGCCTGGGGCCTGCACGCGGTGGCGCATGTGCACGACATGCGCTCGGAACCTGATCTGGGCATCCGGCTCATCGAAAATCACACCTCCGCCTGGGAGGGCTCCAACAACTTCCGCTACCATGTCTGGTGGCACAAGGCGCTCTTGCATCTGGACCGGGGTGAGGTGGACATAGCGCTCGCGCTCTATGACGCTAAAGTGCGGATTGAGAAGACGGATGACTACCGCGACATCTCCAACGCCACTTCGCTTCTGATGCGGCTTGAGCTTGAGGGCCGGGACGTGGGCGATCGCTGGGAAGAGCTTGGCGCGCTGGCCGAAAACCGCATCGACGACGGCTGCGTGGTCTTTGCCGATCTACACTACCAACTGGCGCTGGCAGGCGCTGGCAAACGCGAAGGCATGCGCGCGATGACGGCGCGCTTTGCCCGCGATGCGGGGGGCTTGGGCGACATGGCCGCGCGGGTCACGCATCCGGGCGTTGCTGCCCTCGCCGGGCTCAACGCCTTTGCCGAAGGCCGCTATGGCGAGGCGTTTCAGAACCTCGCCGCCGCGCGTCCTCAGATGCAGTGCATCGGCGGCAGCCACGCCCAGCGCGACGTGTTTGAGCGCATGACGGTGGATGCGGGCATCCGCGCGGGCCACTTCGCAGCGGCCGAAACCATTTTGATGGACAGGCTCGCGCGACGCGGCGGGCATGAAGACCGGTTCGCCGCCACGCGCTTTGCGCAGCTGGCCGACCAGCAGCGCATCCCGGCAGAGTGAGCGCGCCCACTTTGCAACTGACGCGATACCGACGTGATACCGACGCATTACCGATAGGGTTTCTGGGCTTCCGATGACCGCCGCCGACACCTCCGCGATCCCCTCCCGCGCTGTCACCGCGCTGGGGTCTTCTGCCGCAGCACCCGCAGCGAAGGTCCGCGATCTGCGCCTCGATTTCTTCCGCGGCTGCGCGATGTTCATCATCCTCATCGCGCACACGCCCAGCAACTTCCTGACCTCCTGGATCCCCGCCCGCTGGGGCTTTTCAGACGCCACGGAAGTCTTCGTCTTCTGCTCCGGCATGGCCTCTGCCATCGCGTTCGGCGGCACCTACCAGCGCATGGGCTGGGCGCTGGGATCGACCCGCGTGGCCTTCCGCGTCTGGCAGGTTTACTGGGCCCATGTCGGCCTCTTCTTCGCCACGCTCGCGATGACGGTCTGGCTGACGGAGACCGGCTGGGGGACGCGCAATTACTGGGGTCAGCTGAACCTCTGGATGATGTTTGTCGAGAGCGACAAATGGGAAAACTCCAACATCCTGCTCAGCTTCATGACCCTGCGCTATGTGCCTAATTACTTTGACATTTTGCCGATGTATATGGTCGTCTTGTGCCTCATGCCGTTGATCATGCTGCTGGCGCGGATCAACCTGTGGCTGGTCGCAGTCTTTTGCGGCGGGCTCTGGCTGATGGCGCAAGAGGCGCTGATGGCGGCACTTGGTCTGGGCCATCTGCACCTCAACTTCCCAGCAGAGCCCTGGACGGAAAGACAGTGGTTTTTCAACCCCTTCGGCTGGCAACTGATCTTCTTCACCGGCTTTGCCCTGATGCGCGGCTGGATCCCGAAACCGCCCGTTGAGACCTGGCTCGTGGCGCTCGCCGCCTTCGTGGTGCTGGCCAATGTGCCGCTGTCCAACATCGGCGTGCGGGAGTTCGGGTTCGAGTGGGCGCGCGAGTGGCGCGCGGAGTACAAAGCACTGATCGACAAGTCGGATTTCGGCATCCTGCGCTACTTCCACGCGCTGGCACTGGGCTATCTCGTCTGGGTCGCCGCAGGCGACAAAGGTGCGCGGTTGATGGCGCGGGGCAGCGGGATTTCAGCACAGCTCTGGGAGGGCATCCTGGCGATCATCCTCAAGGTGGGCCAGCAGTCGCTGGCGGTTTTCGTGGTCTCCATGTTCACCGCCCGCATGATGGGGTTTGCGATGGATGTGATGGGCCGCGACACGGCCACGACGCTGCTCGTGAACCTCGCGGGCGCGGGCGTGCTGGTTTTGACCGCCTACGGCGCAGGCTGGTTCAAGGGCCAGCCGTGGCGCCCCAAGAGGCCCGCGTGATGCAGCGCCGCGACCTGCTCAAAACCCTCGCTGCCTTGGCCGTTCTGCCCGCCGCTGGCCGCGCCGAAGAGCCAGGCCTCGGCCTGAGCGATGAGGCCACGCCTTTCAGCCACGACATCCTCGCCCAGCGCGCCCAGATCCAGGCCACCCTGCCCTATGAGCCGCGCCCGCTGATCCCTGAAAGCTGGCGCAACCTGACCTATGACCAGTACCGCAAAATCTGGTTCGACGCCCGCAACGCGCTGTGGGAGGGCACTGCGCGGCCCCAGCGCGTGGATGTCTTTCCCCCCGGGCTCTACTTCCCGCGCGGGGTGTCGATCAACGTCGTGGAAAACGGCATGGCACGGCCCATCGCCTTCGATATGGCCGTCTTCGACACCACCGACAAATTCCCGGAAATGGAGATCGACGACACGCTCGGCTACTCCGGCCTGCGCCTGCGCGCAGAGCTTGAGACGCCTGGCATCTTCTCCGAATACGCGGTTTTCCAGGGCGCCAGCTATTTCCGCGGCATCGGCACTGGAGAGATCTACGGCCTCTCCGCGCGCGGTTTGGCACTCAAGACAGGCGATCCCTCGGGCGAGGAATTTCCCGATTTCACCGCCTTCTGGCTGGAGACGCCCGAACCCGGCAACTCCACCCAAATCCTGCACGCCCTACTCGACAGCCCTTCCATTACCGGCGCCTACCGGTTTGAGATCACCCACGGCGAGGTGATGGAGATGAAAGTGGAGGCGCAGCTCTTCGCGCGCGAGACGGTGAACCATGCGGGCCTTGCCCCGCTCACCTCCATGTTCCTCTTTGACGCCACCATGCGCGATCGGTTCTCGGACTTTCGCCCGGCGGTGCACGACAGCGACGGGCTGATGATCCACAACGGCGCGGGTGAGGTGATCTGGCGGCCTCTGGCCAACCCCACGCGGCTGCAGATCAGCGCCTTTGCCGACAACAATCCGCGCGGCTTTGGCCTGATGCAGCGCAAGCGGCGCTATTCGGATTTCGCCGATCTTGAGTCGCTCTATCACAACCGCCCCGCGGTCTGGATCACGCCGGGTGAAGGCTGGGGCCGGGGCTCCGTCACGCTGGTGGAGATCCCGGCCGATCTGGAGATCTACGACAACATCGTGGCCTACTGGCGCCCGTCCCAGCGCATGGCCCCGGGGGACAGCCACCGGCTGAGCTATACCCTGCACTGGGGCGCCGATCCCGTGCCCGCCAGCGCGCGCCGACCGCTACGCGTGCTGGGCACCGCGATGGGTGCCAGGCCCGAAGGCGGGGACGTTGTGGTGATCGATTTTGCGGATGGCCCGGCCGTGCCGGACGACCTGGGCGAGATCGAGTATTTCGTGCGCACCACCGCCGGAGAGGTCACGCCCGGTATCCTGCAAAGAAACCCCGAAACCAACGGCCCCCGTCTGGCGTTCACCTTTTACGCAAATGATGCCCCGCTGGCGGAGTTCCGTGCGCAGCTGCGCCTGAACGGCGCACCGCTGAGCGAGGTCTGGTTGTATCGGTGGACCAAACCATGAGCACCCCCGCCCCCATCCTGCAGGCCATGCCGCCCCGCGCGCCCCTTGAAATGCGCGCGCAGGATCTCGCACGGGCACCTGCCCGCCGACAAGGCGACAGCTCCAACAGATCCCTGCTCTGGCGGCTCGCGGTGTTTGGCCCTGCCGTCATCGGAACGGCGCTGTTGCTCAAGGGCATGTACGGCTTTCTGTCGGGCAGCGGCATGTCGGGCCTGGAGTGGGCGCTTTTGAGCATGATCGGTGCGACCTTCATCTGGGTCACCCTGTCGGTGAGCACGGTCGGCGTGGCCATCGCGGGCCTGATCGCGGGCATGAACGCGGAAGACCGGGCGCCCGGCGCGGTGGCCCCCCTGCAAACCGCGCTTTTGATGCCCATCTACAACGAGGTGCCCTGGGATGTCTTCGGCAATGCCGCAGCCATGCTGGCCGATCTTGACCGGCAAGCGGGGCCTCATCGCTACACGCTCTTCGTGCTGTCGGACACCCGCGATGAAAAGATCGCCGCGCAGGAGTGGCAGGCGTTTGAGCGGCTGAAGGCGCAGGCCCCGGCAGGCACGCGCGTCTTCTACCGCCGTCGCGCGCAGAACACCGACAAGAAGGTGGGCAATATTCTCGACTGGGTCACCGGCTGGGGCGCGGAATACGAGGCGATGCTCGTGCTCGATGCCGACAGCCTGATGACGGGCCGCGCCATTGAGCGGCTCGCCTCGGAGCTGTCAGCAGACCCCGATGCAGGGCTCATCCAGAGCTTTCCCATGCTCATCGGCGCGCGCACGCTTTTTGCGCGGATGCAGCAGTTCTCCAACGTGGCTTACGGCTGGTTGTTGGCCGAGGGCCTGTCGCTCTGGTCGCGCAGCGAGGGCAATTACTGGGGCCATAACGCCATCATCCGCACCCGCGCCTTTGCAGACAGCGCGGGCTTGCCGCATCTCAAGGGCCGCGACTTGATCCTGAGCCATGACTTCGTGGAAGCCGGGCTCTTGCGCCGCGCGGGCTGGCGCGTGCGCTTTCTGCCGCGGGTGTCCGGCAGCTATGAGGAAACGCCCGCCACGCTGATCGACTATGTTCTGCGCGACCGCCGCTGGTGCAGGGGCAACCTGCAACACCTGCGGCTTCTGGGCACCGCCGGTCTGCACCCCGTCAGCCGCTTTCACCTCTTTCACGGCGCGGTGGCTTATCTGCTCAGCCCCGCCTGGTTCGCGTTGCTGGTTTTCTGGGCGCTTTTGGGCGTGGACGAAGAGACAAACGTGATCCGCTACTTCAACGAGGCCAATCCGCTCTTTCCCGATTGGCCGCCCGCCATGAGCCACATCGACAGCGCGATCTTCCTGGTGATCATGTATGCCATGCTTTTGACCCCCAAGATCGCGGGGGCCGCGCTGATCCTGGCCACGCCAAAGGCCGCGCGGACCTATGGGGGCAAGCTGGCCTTTGGCACGGCGTTCCTCACAGAGGTGGCGCTTTCGGTGGCCTATGCGCCCATCATGATGATCCAACAAACCCGCGCCGTGCTGCGCGCGAGCCTCACCCGGTCAGAGCCCTGGGCCCCGCAGCAGCGTAGCGCGCGTGGCTTTTCGCTCGCGACGCTGTGCAAATTTCACTGGGTAGAGACGATCACAGGGTTGATCTTGCTCGCGGGGCTGGCTTCGGGTCTCGTGTCTCTTTGGCTAATCCCCATCGTGTTCAGCCTTGTCCTGGCGGTGCCGCTTTCCGCGCTCTCTGCTTTCAACTTGGAAAAGCATGGCCCCCGGGGGCTGCGGCTCGACAGCCCGCAAACCCTGCGCGAACCCGCCATCGTGTGCCGGGCCAAGGCCTCGCGCTCCGCTTTCCGGGGTGAGATCGAAGCGCCGCAACTTCCCGCCGCTTAAGGTGGGCACTCTGCCCACCGCCGCGCCTTACCCGTTGCGCCCGTAAAGCACCTGCTGCAAGCCGCCCGCCACCATCAGATAAACGGAAGTTACCATCAGCCCCCAAAGCGCCCAGCTGTTAGGATAGAACTCCACCACCGCCGCCCAGCCGGCAAACACGACCCAGGCCAGCGCCACCGGCAGCGTGATCAAGCGCCAGCGTTCGGTGCGCACGGGATGCACGAATTTGACCGGGGTGAACATCGTGGCCGCCAGCACCGTGACCACCGCCAGGCACACCCACCAGTCGGGCTTGAGCGCAAAAAGCACCAGCACCACCATGTTCCAGCAGGCGGGGAACCCGGCAAAGGAATTGTCCACCGTCTTCATCCGCGTGTCGCCCAGATAGAGCGTGGAGGCGAAGGTCACGATGATCAGCATCACCCAACCCGACCAACCGTCCATCAGCCCGGAGGAAAATAGCGCAAAGGCGGGGATAAAGACGTAGGTGGTATAGTCGATGATCATATCGAGGATCACGCCGTCAAACTCCGGCGCGTTCTGCTTGACGTCGTAGTGGCGCGCTAGCGGCCCATCGATGCCATCCACAAAGAAGGCCACAACGAGCCAGAAGAACATCAGCGCCCATTCGCCTTCAATCGCGGCCAGCATCGCGAGCATTGCAAAGACCGCGCCGGTGGCGGTGAAGAAATGGACCAGCATGGCTTTGACGCGGATGGACATGGGCTTCGGTTTCGCAAATTGCCCGCCTGGATGGAAGAGCGAAAGCGCAGCGGCCTTGCGGCGGGCCGGGCTGCGGTTTAGGGCCGACAGGACGGCCAGCCCCGCAGGAGGACCCCCCATGCAAGACGTTACAAACCCTGAAAGCTACGAGACGCTTCACCTGAGCGCGCGCGACAACGGGCTCTATGTCCTCACGCTCAACCGGCCTGAAAAGCGCAATGCGCTCAACGTGGCCACCATTGAGGAACTCATCCGCTTTTTCAGCGGCGCGCGGCTGGCGGGGGTCAAGGCGGTGCTGCTCACCGGCGCGGGCGATCACTTTTGCGCAGGCCTCGATCTGGTGGAGCATTGGAAGGCGGATCGCAGCCCGGATGACTTCATGCACGTCTGCCTGCGCTGGCACGAGGCATTCAACAAGATGGAATACGGCGGCGTCCCGGTCATCGCAGCCCTCAAGGGCGCGGTGGTGGGCGGCGGGCTGGAGCTGGCCAGTGCCGCGCATGTGCGCGTGATCGATCCCGGCACCTATTTTGCCCTGCCCGAGGGCCAGCGCGGCATCTTCACCGGCGGGGGCGCCACGATCCGGGTCTCTGACATGATCGGCAAATACCGGATGATCGACATGATCCTGACCGGTCGCGTCTATCAGGGGCAGGAGGCGGTGGACCTGGGCCTTGCGCAATACATCGTGGAGCCGGGCCAGAGCTTTGAAAAAGCGCTGGAGCTGGCGGACAAGGTGGCGCAGAACTTGCCGCTGACGAACTTCGCGATCTGCTCTGCCGTGAGCCACATGAACAACATGTCCGGCATGGACGCGGCCTATGCGGAGGCCTTTGTGGGCGGGATTGTGAACACCCAGCCCGATGCGCGCGCCCGGCTGGAGGCCTTCGCCAACAAGAGTGCCGCGCGCGTGCGGCCAAAAACCTGAGCGTGGCCGGTGCTGCACGCTTGACGGCTTCCACGATTCCCCTTAGAGCCAGCGGACGAGTTTCAGGGCAGCCTTGCGCTGCCTCTTTCACGTGGTGCGCCGCCCTCAAGCTGGCCCCAAACGACAAAGGATGAACCGATGAGCCGCGTTTGCGAACTGACCGGAAAAGGCCCGATGGTGGGCAACAACGTGAGCCACGCCAACAACAAGACCAAGCGTCGCTTTCTGCCCAACCTCAACGACACCACGCTGCAGTCCGAAGCGCTGGGGCGGTCGTTCAAGCTGCGCATCTCGGCGGCGGCGCTGCGGTCGGTTGACCACCGCGGCGGGCTGGACAAGTATCTGGCAAAAGCCAAGGACAGCGAGCTGAGCGCGCGGGCGCTTAAGATCAAAAAGGCCATCGCCAAATCGGGCATGGAAGCCGACGCGCTGTCCTGATCTTAAGACTTTCGAAATTTGAAACCCCGGTCGCCTAAGCGCCGGGGTTTTTTCGTTTTTCCCCCTCGTCGCGCGCGGTACCAAGACCTAAATTAGCGTCATGGGACGCACGATTTCCTCCTTGCTGCTTGCGCTGGTGCTGGCGCTGACGAGCCAAAGCATGGCCGTGGCGCGCGGCGCCTCTGCCGCAACGGGTAAGATCGTGCTGTGCACCAGCACCGGGCCAATGGCCGTCTACATCGATGCGGAAGGTGAGCCTACTGCTGCACCGCACATCTGCCCGGACGCCGCGTTGCATGCCGTTGTGCAGGGCCCAGTGGCGGCCCCTGCGCAGCCCGCGCTCACACTTGTCGCGCAGCTTGCTGACAGACAGCGGGCGACCCTTGACGCACCTGCACCTCGCCTACTGCCGCAAAGCCGCGCACCACCCGTTGCAGTCTGAAACCAACGCACTTTCAGACTGACAAAGGACCAATAAGATGACTTTCAAAGCCCTTTTTGCTGCGGCCACCGCCGCGACCGTCGTGATGTCTGCACCGCTGATGGCGGCTGATTTCATGGTCAAGGACGCCTACGTGCGCTCGGCCACGCCCTCGGCCAAATCGGGCGCGGCCTTCATGATGCTGATGAACAACTCGGGCGAGGACGACGTGCTCATCGCCGCCTCCTCGGACGTGGCGCCGCGGGTTGAGCTGCACAAGCACGAGATGGATGAAAACGGCGTCATGAAAATGACCGAGATCGAGGGCGGCATCGCCATTCCAGCGGGCGGCATGCACCACATGACGCGCGGCGGGGATCACGTGATGTTCATGGGTCTCACAGAGCCGTTGGCGCAGGGATCGGAGATCACCGTGACGCTCACCTTTGAAAAGGCGGGGGACGTGGAAATCAGTGTGCCCGTAGATCATGAACGCAAGCCAGCCAAGGGCGAGGGCCATGACCACTCCGGCCATTCCCACTCCCACAACCACGACAGTTAAGCCGAACGCAGCCCCGGCCCCCGCGCATGGGCGTCCCTCTTAGCGCAGCTTTCGGATTGAGCGTGCCCGGCCCACCGGGCATGCTCGGCACATGAAACAGCGCAGCATTTCCACGCAGTTCGGCGACCTCACGCTGACCGAAGAGGGTGGCGCGATCACTGCGCTGAGCTGGGGTGCGGTTGCGCAGCAGCACGCCTCAAAGCTTCTGGATAACGCCGCGCGCCAGCTTGCCGCCTATGCCGCAGGCACGCGAGAGGGCTTCGACCTCCCGCTGCGGGTGACCGGCAGCGCGTTGCAACAGCGCGTCTGCGCGGCCATGCAGGCCATCCCCTTTGGATGCACGCGCACCTATGGAGAACTCGCAAAGGAGCTTGGCGTGCCCGCGCAGGCGGTGGGGCAGGCCTGCGGCGGTAATCCGATCCCGATCCTCATCCCCTGTCACCGGGTGATGGGCGCCAGGGGTCTTACCGGGTTCTCCGGTGGCGCAGGAGTGGAGACGAAAGTCGCGCTCTTGCGCCACGAAGGCGCGGCGGGGCTATTGATCTGAGACCTGGATCACCGGCAGCCCGCGCGCAAGCCAGCCCGGGCCGGCACCTGAGCCCAGCATCCCTTCGGGCACATCGATGATCCGGCTGAACCCCGCTTCCCTTAACCGAGCGCTCAGCCCGCGCGAGCGCACGCCGCGCGCGCAAATCAGCGCGATGGGCGCGCCCGTCGCGCCGACTTCCGCCAAAAGCACTTCGGTGAAATCCGCACGCCGCATGTCGAGCGGCAGGCCACCCTCCGGCACGCCAGTGCGCGCCCATTCATCGGGGCGGCGGATGTCCACCAGCGTGATCGCGCCTGAAAGCGCCTGCGCGTGGGCCTCGGGCGCGCTCAGGGCGTCCGCGGCATCTGGATCGGCCAAGACGTTGAACCAGCGCGCCACGCCCAAGCCGCCCGCGCCGAGGAGCGCCGCACCGCCCAGCAAAAAGCCCCGCCGCGCCAAGTGCGGCAGGGCCTGCGCTGCGTCCGGTTTAGGGAGACCGGACGCACCTGTCATTTCAGCGGCGCTGCAGAGGTGAATTTCGGGATCGCGCGGGTCGACGCCGCCTCATCCTCGATGTTCACCCAGTTGTTTTCCGCCAGTGTGATGTTGCCGGGGATGTCTTCTTCCCAGAAGCCTACCACGTTTTCGGTGATGTTGAGGTAAAGCTTGTCGTCCACGATGCGCCAGAGGTTCGGGTTGCCCGGCACCTTGCCGCCCTTGGACACGCCATAGGCGCAGTGGCCGTCGTACTGCGGCGCGAATTTCGCGGGATCGGCGACAAAGGCGTCGCGGTTGGCCTCGGTCGAGAAGGCGAAGGTGGCACCGTTGTACTCCGCCGTGATGTCCGCCTTGCCCGGCACGCCCGCGGGCTGTTTCTGACCCACCGGCACCTGTGCCAGATCGAAATAGGCCACGACATCATAGCCGGAGGCGGCAAAGCCCGTGTCGTCGATGTATTGATCGCCCGCGAAGGCGGCGCCGGCAAAGCTGAGGGCCGTGGCCGCGGCGGCGATGGTGAGGGTGAAACGGTTCATCTGGACGCTCCTTGCTGTCTGATTTCGCAAAGCTAGCCGCAGCCGCCGCCCATTGCACCCCGGCTCACCGCCATCTCGCGCGCATGTGACGGCATCGCGAGCGGGCGTGCGCGGGACGGCTGGATTATTTCAGAATGGGCGGTTTGCCCGGGTCCGACCCAGGCGGCATGCGCGGCGTATGTTGCAGCCCCTCGCCCTGCGGCAGGTCAAAGCGCAGGCCCACACGCGCCAGTTTCTCCACCACGGGGTCATCTGGCGCGAAAAATCCGACGTCCATCGCGCCCGCCTCGATGCCGGAAAAGATCAGCGCCTCGGAGGCCGCGCGCACCAACGCATCTCGCGCCCGATCTGTGGCCCCCACAAAGGCCAGCACGTGCCCGCGCCCGCCACCCGCGTGCTCCACGCCCACCAGATAGGCACCCGCGGCCATCGCGGTGGCAGTGGCAAGCTTGGCGTCAATCGCCTCGATCAGCACTTCGGGCAGGCCTTTGGGCGGCAGCACGCGGTCGATCCGCGCCTCCACCTCGCCCGGTTTATGCGCCAGCGTGTCGCGCAGCCAGTCCAGCGCGGCCGGGTCCAGCAGCGTCTCCGAGGGCGCCATCCCCAGATTGATCGCCAGGCCAAGGCCCTGCCCGTCCAGCATCTCCACAATCGCGCGCCCCGACAGCGCCACGTAGGCCGCGCTGCCCCCCGCATAGGCCGCCAGCCGCTCGGCCCGGTCGAAGGCGAGCAAGTTGTTTTCCGTCAGCACCGGGTTGATTTGATCGCCCTCGGGTTCGGCCTCTAGCAGCACGAAGAACTCCGCATCCGCCACCCGTTCGAAGAAGCGCAGCCGCAGCGTGTCATCCTCAGGGGCCGCTTCCATCGCGGCATGCGCGGTATCCAGCGCAGTCGGATCGCTCATGTCAGGGTCTCCCTCACGGCGGCTTGCAGGCGCGGGACGACCTCCGCCTCAAACCAGGGGTTCTTTTTCAGCCAGCCGGTGTTGCGCCAGGATGGATGGGGGATGGCAAAGACGCCCTTCGGGTGGTCGCGCCAGGCTGCAACAGCGGCGGTCACGCTGGTAAAGCGGGGCAGGTGGTATTTCATCGCGTAGCCTCCGATCAGCACTTTGAGCCGCGCGCCCGGCACCTCCGCCAGCGCCCGTGCGCGCCAGGTCTTGGCGCAAAGCGGCGGCGGCGGCAAGTCGCTGCCTTTTGCGTTGTAGCCCGGAAAGCAGAACGCCATGGGGATGATCGCGACACGCGACTGGTCATAGAAGGTCGCGCGGTCCACGCCCAGCCAGTCGCGCAGCCGGTCGCCGGAGCGGTCATCAAAGGGCCTCCCCGACAGATGCACCCGCATGCCGGGCGCCTGGCCCGCGATCAGCATCCGCGCGCCGGGCCTGAACCAGACAACCGGGCGCGGCGCATGGGCGGTGGGCGTCGCGGCGAAGCGATCCTGACAGAGCGTGCAAGCAGAGATTTCGGCGCGTAGGACAGACATGGGGAGGGATGTAGGCGCGCGGGGTGTTCCAGACACCCCTGCATTAATTTCGATGGTTTTCGAAATAAAGCTTGTGCGCCCGCAACATTTCGATATTTCTAGAAACATGGAATCTGATTCTCCCCACACCGCCCCTCTCACCCGTGCTGCTGCCGCCTTTGCGGCGCTGGGGTCCGAACAACGGCTCGGCGTGCTGCGTTGTCTGGTGCGCGCGGGGCCGTCGGGCTTGAGCATGGGCGCGCTTGGCGAACGCAGTGGCGTGACGGGCTCCACGCTCACGCATCATCTGAAGCTGCTGACGGCGGCGGGGCTGGTGCAACAGGAGAAACAGGGCCGCAGCGTGATCTGCGCGGCGGTTGCCTATGCGGAAGTCGAAAGCCTGTCGCGATTTCTATTGACCGAATGCTGCGCGGATGCGACCGCGCCTGAAAAGGACCCCGCCCATGGCTGATACGACGCAGACCCAAACGCGCGCCTTTGCGCTGCGCCCCAACGCCTGGCTGGCGGCGGCACTGCTGTTGGTGCTTGTCGCGCTCTTTGATTGGCCGCAGCTTTGGCCCACGCTCAGCTTCACCGCCAAAGCGCTGGCAGGCACTGCCCCCTTCATCGCCTTTGCGGTGCTCGCAGTGGCCTACCTGAAGGCCACGGGCGCGGAAAACCTCCTCGCGCGCGCCTTTGAGGGCAATCCTGCGCGCATGATCGTGATGGCAGCGCTGCTGGGCGGCCTGTCGCCCTTTTGCTCTTGCGAGGTGATCCCCTTTATCGCCGCCCTTCTGGCCGTGGGCGCACCGCTTTCGGCGGTGATGGCCTTCTGGCTCGCCTCTCCGCTCATGGATCCTGCAATGTTCGCCATCACCTCCGGCACATTGGGATATGAATTCGCCCTTGCCAAAGCAGTGGCGGCGGTGAGCCTGGGGCTTTTTGGCGGTTTTGGCGTAATGCTGGCGGCCAATTCACCCGTCTTTGCTGACCCCTTGCGGGAACGCCCCGCCATCGGCGGCTGCTGCGGCGTGAAAAAGCCCTTTTCCGGCACCCCCGTCTGGCGGTTTTGGCGAGAGCCTGAGCGCCGCGCGGTGTTCCGCGATACCGGCGTAGAGAACGCGCTCTTCCTGCTCAAGTGGCTGCTTTTGGCCTATGTGATCGAGGCGCTGATGCTGGCCTATGTCCCGGCGGAGTGGATCGCCAATGTGCTGGGCGGCGCAGGCCTGCAGCCCATCCTGTTGGGCGCCATCGTGGGCGCGCCTGCCTATCTCAATGGCTATGCCGCGGTGCCACTCATTGACGCGCTGCTGGCGCAGGGCATGGCGGATGGCGCTGCAATGTCATTCATGATCGCGGGCGGCGTGAGCTCCATCCCCGCGGCCATCGCGGTCTGGGCGCTCGTAAAGCCGCGGGTTTTTGCGGCCTATCTGGGCTTTGCCCTTGTGGGTGCGGTGATTGCGGGCGTGGCCTGGCAAGCAGTGGCTTGAAAAACGTGTTGATCGTTCAAATATCAGGCTGTTTTCCCGGCGAAGACCGTTGATCCCATCTTGACCTTGGCTTAGCACGAGCTAACCAAGCCGAAGGGACACCCGTATGTATCGCGTCTGGAATTTTCTGACGAATTATTCACTGCTTTTGATTTTCGGCGCGCTGATCGCGCTGGTCTGGGCCAACCTCGATTACGACAGCTACCACGACTTCGTCGAATTCAAGATCTGGGATTACGCGCCCATCGGCCATCTGCACGACGGTCACCGCACACTGACGCTGCACTATTTGGTAAACGACATCCTCATGGCACTCTTCTTTGCGATTGCCGCAAAAGAAGTTTGGGAGGCCGTGATCCTCAAAAACGGCAGCTTGCGCGGGAAAAAGGCAGCGACGCCGCTTTTTGCAACCGCGGGGGGCATGTTCGGGCCCATCGCGGTCTACCTGGGGCTCGCCGTGCTGTTGGGCTCTGACACCTATGAAGCAGTCAAGAACGGCTGGGCGATCCCAACTGCCACGGACATCGCGTTCAGCTATTTGGTGGGCCGGATCGTCTTTGGTGCGGGGCACCCGGCGGTGCGGTTCCTGTTGCTGCTGGCCATCGCGGACGATGCCGCGGGCCTCATCATTTTGGCGGTATTCTACCCTTCGGGCGATCTGGCCCCTGTCTGGTTGCTCCTGTCCGTTGCAGCGGCTGTGGGCGTGTTCGTGCTGGCCAACTGGCTGCCGCGCAGACTGGACCGGGGCGATCAGGCGCGCACCAAATCGACTTGGGTGCGCAAAACGCTCAAATTCTGGCCCTATGCCATCGCAGCCTGCTTTTCCTGGTACGGTTTCATGCGCTCCGGCCTGCATCCGGCGCTGGGTCTTTTGCCCATCGTGCCGACGATCCCCCATGCGGACCGTGCCTTTGGCATCTTCGCGGAGGCAGAGCAGTACCTGACGGACCTGCTGAACCAGATCGAGCACGCGCTCAAGCACCCGGTTGAGATCATCCTGTTCTTCTTTGGCCTGTGCAACGCGGGCGTGCAGTTTTCCTCCATCGGGGATGCGACCTGGCTGGTGCTGGCGGGGCTGATCATCGGTAAGCCTGTGGGCATCCTGATCTTCGGCTGGATCGCGGCCAAACCGCTCAACCTGGGGCTGCCGCAGGGGATGCGGATCATCGACCTTGTCGTCATCGGCTTTGTCGCGGCAATCGGCTTTACCGTCTCCCTCTTTGTGGCCTCTGTCGCCTTCCCGGCGGGCACGGTGCAGGACGCGGCCAAGATGGGCGCGCTCTTCAGCTTTGCCGCAGCGATCCTGAGCATCATCGCCGGCATCGTCTGCCGCGTGCAAAAGCAGCCGGGCTGACGGCTGGACCGGGGCCGGGCTTTTGTCCGGCCCAAACCCGCCAAAGAGTGCGCAGGCAGGCAATTCCCGTTTGCCTCAATGTACATTTGCCTAAAACTGCGACATAATAAGGACAAAATCGGTGAATAGACCGTTAAGACACCTCTGCTAAGGAGGGAGCAACAGATTTCCGCATCTAACCGGAGCAGGCATGCTGGAATTCGAGAATGTATCCAAGTCCTTCTGGACCGGGACCCAGCACAAGGTGATCCTTGACCGGGTGTCGTTTCGCGTGGACTTGGGCAACTCGATGGGTGTGCTCGCGCCCAACGGCACCGGCAAGACAACGCTGATCAACATGATGGCCGGCCTGGAAAAGCCTGACGAGGGCGAAATCAGGCGCGGCTGCAACATCTCCTTTCCGCTGGGTTTCATGGGCGGCGTGGTCACCCGCGTCTCCGCCATGGAAAACGCCCGCTACATCGCGCGGCTCTATGGGCTGGACCCGGACTATGTCGAAAGCTTCTGCCGCTGGCTCTGCGGCTTGGGCGAATACTTCGATCAGCCGCTGGGCACCTATTCTGCGGGCATGCGCGCACGGTTCTCCTTCTCGCTGATGCTCGCGCTGGATTTTGACATGTACCTCATCGACGAGGGCATGCCCGCCACCACGGATGTGGAATTCAACCGCAAAGCCGGAGAG
>JBCCPS010000054.1:0-21974 GCA_039024775.1 Pseudomonadota bacterium | reverse complement strand
GGGCTCACGCTGCCGCAGGCACCAAAAATGTAATCGCCCGTAAGGGCGGCAATCAGATCACGCCATGACCACGATCCCAACCCTTGAAACAGAGCGCCTGCGCCTGCGCAGCCCCGAAATACGCGATTTCGAGGCCTGGGCCGCCTTCCGCGCCAGCGACCGCGCGGTGCACCTGGGCGGGCCCAACACGCGAACGGAGGCGTTCGACAAACTGGGCGAGATCATCGGCCACTGGACCTTGCGCGGCTACGGGCGCTGGATGGTAGCCGACAAGACGACCGATGAGGCCTTGGGCGTCGTCGGCCCCTTCTATCCAGAAGACTGGCCAGAGCCTGAAATCGCCTGGTCCGTCTTTGAAGCCGCCGAAGGCCGCGGCATCGCCTATGAGGCGGCAATGGCTGCGCGAGACTACGCCTATACCACCCTGGGCTGGACCACCGCGGTCAGTTGCACCACGCTCGACAACATCCGCAGCCAGGCGCTTGCGAAACGCATGGGCGCTACCCGCGAAGGGCGGCACACCGCCTCTGACGGCATGGAGCTATACGTCTACCGGCACCCAAGCCCGGAGGCGCTCAGATGACGGTGATGACCGACCATATCCCGGTGATCGAAACCGAGCGCCTGCGCCTGCGCGCGGCCAAGCTCTCTGACCTGCCAGCGGTGGAGGCACTCTACAGCTCCGAGCGCAGCCGCATGATCGGCGGCCCGCGCGATGCGCGCGGTGTTCATTCCGCCGTCCTGTCCACCATCGGCTCCTGGGCCCTGCGCGGCTTTGGCTTTTGGCAGATCGCGGACAAACAGACGGACGCCTGGCTTGGAGCGACGGGCATCCTCTTTGCACCCGGCTGGGATGAGCCCGAACTGGGCTGGCAACTGGCAGCAGAGGCCGAAGGCCGCGGCGTCGCCTATGAGGCCGCCAAAGCTGCCCGAAGCTACGCAGCCAAGCATCTGGGCCAGGACGGGGTGATCAGCTACATCGCGCCCGAAAACCACCGCTCCATCGCCCTCGCCCAGCGGCTGGGCGCGACACTGGAACGCGATACCGTGTTTCTGGGCACGCCCTGCCACGTCTACCGCCACCCCAAGGAGGCCGCATGAGCGATCCCGTCACCAAAGCCGCCGAGGTCCTTGCGGATCACCGCGCCAGCATCGACCGGCTGGACGCGATCCTGGTCTACACCCTAGGCGAGCGGTTCAAACACACCCAGGCCGTGGGGAAACTCAAGGCCGCCCACGACCTTCCCCCGTCCGATCCGGCCCGCGAAAGGGACCAGATCGCGCGGCTCGAAGATTTGGCAAAACGCGCGGACCTCGATCCCGAGTTTGCCAAGAAGTTTCTCAACTTCATCATCGCTGAAGTCATTCAGCACCACCACAAACACCAATCGTAGGATGGGTGCTCGCACCCATCTTCACCCAACTCTCAAAGGACCAAACACCATGGCAATGAAAATTCGTCTCGCCCGCGGCGGCTCCAAAAAGCGCCCCTTCTATCGCATCGTGGCCGCCGACAGCCGCATGCCCCGCGACGGGCGCTTCATCGAAAAGCTGGGCACTTACAATCCGCTGCTGCCGAAAGACAGCGAGGACCGCGTCAAGATGAACGTCGAGCGCATCCAGGACTGGATGTCCAAAGGCGCCCAGCCCACCGACCGCGTGGCCCGCATGCTCGAAGCCGCAGGGGTGATGGACAAGAAAGAACGCGCCAACCCCAAGAAAGGCACGCCGGGCAAGAAGGCCCAGGAGCGCGCGCAGGAGAAAGCCGACAAAGCGGCGGCAGCAGCCGAGGCCGCCAATGCACCGGCAGAAGAAGCCACCGCAGAAGAGTAAGTCTCAGGCATGGCCCGGCAGCCAAAGGTGCCGGGCCGCATTTTCCTGACATTCAGAGGTGAAAGATGTTTCGCTTTGCGCGGATTTTCATCTTCATAGGCATGGGCTTCGTTCTGGGGTTTGACTTCAAGGACACCCAGCTCAGCAGGCTGTGCACGGACGCAGGCGGCACCTGGACCGGCAGCACCTGTCAGGGTGCGGAGCGCCAGCCATGACGGAGCTTATCCCGGTCGGCGCCATCGCGGGCGCCTATGGCGTGCGCGGCGAGCTGCGGCTGAAAAGTTACTGCGCAGTGCCCGAGGACATCGAAACCTACGCGCCGCTCTGGACCGAGGGCCAGGCGCGCTCTTTCCGGGTAGCGCTGCTGCGCCCCATTAAGAACGGTTTTGCCGCCCGTGCGGTGGAGGTTTCCACCAAGGAGGAGGCGGATGCGCTCAAGGGCACTGTGCTCTATGCCGCGCGCGATCAGCTGCCCGCGTTGCCCGACGATGAATTCTACCACGCCGATCTCATCGGGTTGGAGGTGTTCGACACCGGCGGTGCGCTGTTGGGGACGGTCAAGACTGTGCAGAACCACGGCGCGGATGATCTGCTGGAACTAAGGCTCGCCGAGTCCTCCGCGACCGCCTTTCTGCCTTTCACCAAAGCTGCCGTGCCCACGGTTGATCTTGCCTCCGGTCGCATCGTCGCTGATCCGCCGCCGGGGCTGTTGCCCGAGGAAAACGGCCCGGACGCGGGATCATGACCGCGCGCTCCCACGGGCGGCAAAGCGTCCGGGCAAGCCTGAAGCCGCGGGAGCTGATGCAGCCGCAACCCAGCTACAACGACGTCTGGCAAGCCCGCGTGATCACGCTTTTTCCTGAACTTTTTCCGGGCGTTCTGGGCGCAAGCCTGACCGGCAAGGCGTTGCAAGACGGGCTGTGGCAGTTGCACACCCATGATCTACGCGCGCACGGTTTGGGCAAGCACCGCAATGTCGATGACACGCCCGCGGGCGGTGGGCCCGGCATGGTTTTGCGCGCGGACGTCGTGGGGCCCGCGATCGAGGCCGTCCAAGCCCATGCGCGCGGGCGCTGGCCTGTGCTCTGCATGTCACCGCGCGGGGTGCCGTTCAGCCAAGCCATGGCGCAGGATCTTGCGCGTGCAGAGGGCGTCACGCTGCTCTGCGGCAGGTTTGAGGGATTTGACCAGCGCGTGCTCGATCACTACTCCGTCACGGAGGTCTCGCTGGGCGATTTCGTGATGACCGGCGGAGAGTTGGCCGCGCAGGCGATGATCGACGCCACCGTGCGGCTGATCCCCGGCGTCTTGGGAAATGCTGAAAGCGCGCAGGAGGAGAGCCATAGCGCGGGCTTGCTGGAGCATCCCCAATACACCCGCCCCGCGGAATGGCAGGGCCGGGCGATCCCGCCGGTGCTGATGTCTGGCAATCACGGCCAGATCGCCAAATGGCGGCAGGCCCAGGCAGAGGCGCTGACCCGGCAGCGCCGCCCCGATCTGATACAGCGTAAATCCGATGAGGGGCGGTAGCCGCGCGCGGACATTGTTGCTAGACCGATAGGCAGGGAAAACCGCAACTTTGGAGGAGGGACGTAGATGCTTAAACAGCTGCTTCTGGGCTGCGCTCTGTCCATCCCGCTGATGCAGAAAGCGCTTGCCTGTGCCTTTCACGGCTACACGCCCAAGCCCACACTCATTGACAAGGTATTCGCGAGCGAACAGGTCGTGCTGGCGCGGATCGACCCGGCAGACCCTGCCCGTTTCGAGCCGGTGGAGGCGCTTGCGGGAAGCCTTGAATACGTTGAAATCCCGGCGCGCCCGGACGCGCAGACCCGCAGCCAATTGCAGGCGGTGCCTGGTGGCGCGGTGCTTTTTGCCCGGGACGGGGCCTATGGCCCTTGGGTCGCTCTGGCCGTGGTGGACCCCGGCTACCGCACGGTAGTGGAGACGGCGCTGACCCGGCAGGACCGCTGGCAGGGCCAAATCGCGCCCGACCGCTTCCGCTTTTTTGCGGGTCTTCTGAGCAGCGCCAATCCAGAGCTGCGCCGACTGGCCCTGCTGGAGCTTGACCGCGCCGACTATGCACAGCTGCGCAAGCTGCGGCTCAAGGGCAGCGGCGCGCTGGCACAGGGCATCGAAAGCGGGGACGCGAACCTGCGCCCCATCCGCATCCTGCTTGCGGGCCTGTCGCGAGACCGGTCGCTCGCCCCGGTGCTGGAGCAGGGTTTGGCGGAAGGCGCGGAGCGCAACCTGCGCTATCTGGGCGCCTATGCGACCGCGCTGGTGGAGCTGCAGGGCGCAAGCGCGGTGGAGATGCTGCTGACCCGCTATGTGGCGCGCGCTGATCTCAGGGAAGAGACGCGCGAAAAGGTGATTGAGGCTTTGGCCATCCAAGGCGCCTTTGGCACGGGTGCAACCCGCCGGGCGGTGCGGCGCGGATTGCCCGGCGTGCTGGCCGCCCATCCGGAACTTGCAGGCGCAGTGGCGCGGCAATTCGGGCGGCACGGCAATTGGGACATGGGCGAGGCGGTGGCAGAGGTCAAACGCGACCACCCGAAGGTCAGCCTGCGCGACAGTTTCGCGATCAACCAGTATATCGCTTTCGCCCGCGAAGGCGGGTGAGCGGAGCAGGCGGTTGGACCGGCCACTCAACGCTTGATCCACGCCCCGAAGCTCCCTATACGCTGGCACGTCTGGAATCGCGTACGCGGCTCTGGACCCATGGCTCCGAGCGAGCCCGATACAGAAACAGACGATGCACCTCCGGCGGGCCGCAAATTGCGAAGACCCGGCAAAACCCGAAGCTCTGATCGCGACACACCGTCATGCGCCCGGGCGCGTGCGACAAATCCGTGGGCCAACCACGAGCGACATTAGGAGACCAAGACGATGGACATCATCGCAGAGATCGAGGCGGAACAGATCGCCGAACTGGGCAAGAACATCCCAGACTTCCGCGCGGGCGACACCGTGCGCGTGGGCTACAAAGTGACCGAGGGCACCCGCACCCGGGTGCAGAATTACGAAGGCGTCTGCATCGCGCGCAAGAACGGCGCGGGCGTGGCGGGCAGCTTTACCGTCCGCAAGATCAGCTTTGGCGAAGGGGTTGAGCGCGTGTTCCCCCTGCATTCGACCAACATCGACAGCATCACCGTGGTGCGTCGGGGCCGCGTGCGTCGGGCGAAGCTCTATTACCTGCGCGCACGCCGCGGCAAGTCCGCGCGCATCGCAGAGAACACCAACTACAAGCCCAAGTCGGGCGCAAACGCGTAAGGAGTGCTGATATGAAAGCCGATACTCATCCCGACTATCACCTGATCGACGTCAAGCTGGTCGATGGCACCGTGGTGCAGATGAAATCCACCTGGGGCAAAGAGGGCGACCAGCTGTCGCTGGACATTGATCCTTCCGCGCATCCGGCCTGGACCGGCGGCTCGTCCCGCCTGATGGACACCGGTGGCCGTGTGTCCAAGTTCAAGAACAAATACGCTGGGTTGGGGTTCTAAGGAGCCACCTCTCACGCAAATCACAAAACGCGGCTCTTTGGGCCGCGTTTTTTCGTCCCATATCCTAATTCACTAAACCAAAAGCAGAATCACAGGCTACAGAGATTCATGCGCCGTCCCGCGGGGTGGCGCAGATGCGCCGCCCGTCGTGCTGTAAGCACGCCTTTGGCGTGACGGGAGCGGGACGGCGCAGCCCAACAGTGCCTGTTGGGCGGGTGCGTTGAATAGAGCAGTGTTTCATAGGCTTTAGGCTAGGCGCGGTAGAGCGCAACGCTCAGAGTATGACCGGCAGTGCGGTCACGCTATACTCAAGCCGTATCTCCAGGCCTCTGACCGGGTCGGTCAGAGCCATACGGTAGCGCGCAGCAGGCCGCACGCCCCCTATGGCAGGCAGTGTCCCGCAGAGCATTGCCGCTTGATCCGGCAATCCCGCGCCCGCGATGAGCTCTGGCAGGGGCCGGATCGCGGCAAGCGTGCCTTCCTGGTAGTGCACCCAGCCGCCGTCTTCTTCGACATCGGTCGCGAGCTCCAGGACATCGAGATGCCCCTGCACGTCCTCCCAGGGCCAGAGCGCGCGTGAGACCGGCTTGGCGCAGATCTGTTTTGACGCGGCAACAGAGGACACTTCCAGCGCGCGGTCGGTATGATCGGATGCAAGCCCCAGGAACATGGCACCGCCCACGCGCAGGACCAGCGGCTCGACCTCGCCTGAGGTCTCTTCGCCTAGAACCTCTATCCCGCTGTTCTGGGTCAGGAGGTTGGCAGAGGCGCGATAATAAAGCGGCACCGCAGACGGAGGAGTGACACCGATCTCGGCCAGCTCAGCGATGTGGTGATCCACCGCCGCACGATCGCGCCCGGTCCACCCGGCCACCGTAAGGTGCTGGATCTCCGCCTCCACCGGGCCCTGTGGCGTTTCAAAGCGCATGTGTCATCCTCCCGACAGCACCGAAGGCAGGTAGAGCGCGATGGCCGGAAAGGCGATCAGCAGGCCCACCATGATCAGCATCGCGACCACATAAGGCACCGCGCCCACCATGACTTCGCTCATCTTGCCACTCTTGCGCGCGCCCTGCACCACGTAAAGGTTCAGCCCCACGGGCGGCGTGATCAGCGCCATCTCAATCAGCACGATCATCAGGATGCCGAACCAGACCGGGTCAAACTCCTGCGCCACCACCAGCGGCACGATGATAGGGATCGTCACGACCATCAGCGACAGCGTCTCTATGAAAAATCCCAGCACAATATAGACCACCACCACCGCAAAAATCAGCCCCATGGGCGAGAGCCCCATCCCGTCCAGCAGCGCCTGAAGTTCCGTGCCAAGCCCGGCAGAGGCGAGCGTGAAGTTCAAAAAGGAGGCGCCGATCACGACGAGCATGATCATGGAGGTGATCTTGACCGTGCCAAGGATGCTGTCCGCGAACATCTTCACGCTCACCCCGCCAAAAAGCGCGGCAATCAGCACCGCGCCTGCAACACCGACCGCCGCCGCCTCCGTGGGCGTCGCCCAGCCACGATAGATGGTGCCGATGATGATGGTGAAAAGCAGGATGATCGGCACAAGCTGCAAGAGCGCGCGCAGCATCTCGGGGAAAGGAAACGTGCGCCGATTGCCGCCCAGCGCGGGCCGCAGGGTGCAAATGAGCGCGGTGATCGCCATGAAACCGAGCGCCAAGGCGATGCCTGGGATCAACCCGGCCAGAAACAGCTGCGGGATCGAGGTCTGGGTAAGGAACCCGTAGACAATCAGGTTGATCGACGGCGGGATCATGATCCCCAGCGTACCACCCGCCGCGATGGCCCCTGAAAAGAGCCTTGGGTCATAGCCCAGTTTTTCCGCCTGCGGCATGGCTACGGTGGCCACGGTCGCGGCGGTGGCCACGGAGGAGCCGGAGGTGGCCGAAAACATCGTGGCCGTCGCCACATTGGCATGCACCAGCCCGCCCGGCAGCCAACTGACCCAGCGGTCGAGCGCGGCGTAGGTACGCGCGGCGACACCGGAACGGACGAGGATTTCGCCCAGAAGCACAAAGAAGGGGATCGCGATCAGCGTGGCGTTGTTGGAGGTGGACCAGACGAGATTGCCCAGACCCCGCACCAGCGGAAAGAAGCTAAAGAACTGGTCAACGCCAAGCCCCAGCAGAAAGAGCACGATCCCCACCGGGATCGACAGCGCCAGCAGCCCCAGCAGCCCCACAGCAAGCGCGAGGATCATGGGCCTACCCCCTGTTGCTCTTCCCCGAAACAGCCGATGGCGGCCTCCGAGGCTTCATAACGGCCCTTGATGACCATGAGTGCTGCCGCGATGAAGGTCAGCCAGGCCATCAGTGCGAACCAGACCCAGCCCGCGAACCAGGGGATCTGAACCAGTGCCAATGGGGTCTCCAGCGGGGTGTTGGCCTTCGAATTGTTGGCGAGCGACCGCGCGACCACCGGCCAGCACTTATAGGCGATCAGCGTCACCGTGCCGGTGAGCGCCAGCATCGCGAGAAGATCGAACATCGCACGCGCACGGCCCCGCGTGCGTGCGCGCAGCACGTCGATGCGGACATGGCCCAGCTCAAGAAGGGTAAAGGCCATCCCCCAGGAGGTGGCGATGGCCATTACGTAGCCCGAGATTTCATCGGTCCCGCCAAAGGACGCACCGAGCTGCCGCAGCACGATGTCGGCCAGCACGAAGAGCGCGCAGGCCAACAGGACCACGCCTGTCATCAAGGCCACGCCGCGGTTGAGGCGGCGCAGCCTGTCGATGAAAAGGCTCTCGGCCGGGATGGACATCGGAGCTCGCGTCTAGCCGCCGATGCTCACGCCGACGACCGCGCCCACGCTTTCGTTCCAGCGCGCGCCCCAGTCACCGCCGGCGCGTTCCGCCCAATCTGGGAGCACCTCGTTCACAAGCACGCCGCGCGCCTTCTCGAAATCCGCGTCAGAGACCTCCACTAGCGTCATGCCGCGCGCCTCGCCCGCCGGGCAGTCACCGTTGCCCGTCAGGCAGGCGATGTCAGTGACCAGCGCATCCTGCGCGCTCGCCCATGCCGGGCCCTCGAACTCCTCCGTGATTTGCGCGGTGATCAGCGCCTGTTTCTCTGCGCTCAGGCTGTTCCACCGGTCCATGTTCATGGCCGTCACCACGCTGTCCCAGCCGCCCAAGGGGATCGCCATGAGGTGCGTGGACACCTCCCACCAGCCTGCTGAATACCCCGATCCCGCACCCGTCACAGCGCAATCAACCACGCCCTTTTGCAGCGCGCCGGGCACTTCGGAAAAGCTCACGTTCACGCCTTCGGCGCCCAACGCTTCTAGGAATTTGGCCGTCATCCGGCCCGAGGCGCGGATCTTGAGCCCTTCAAGATCGGCCAATTCGCTGACCTCCGCGTTGCAGAAGACGACCTGCGGCGGATAGGGCGCGATGGCCAACACCTTGGAATTGAACCGGTTGGCGTAGATCTCCTCCACCATGGGCCGCGCGGCATCGACCATGGCGCGCGCCTCATCGGCGGTGAGCGCGACCAGCGGCACATCCAGGCCCTCAAGCTCCGGCGCATCGGCCACGGCATAGTCCGCCACCGTCATCGCCACGTCATAAACGCCGTCGCCCAGCAGGCGGAACACATCGCCCACGCCCAGGTTCATCTGGTTGTGGGTGGTCAGCTGCACGTTGATCTCGCCACCCGAAGCCGTAGGCAGCGTCTCGCTCCAGAACGGGGCCTCGTACTGCTTGTGCAGCGGCAGGCCGGACCAACTGCCCACGACGGAGAGGTCCTCGGCAAAGGCAGGCGTGGCCAGCGCGGTGGTAGCGGCTAAAAGAGCAATGGTACGTTTCATCGTGTTCTCCTTGTCTGAGTGTCAGTGAGTGTTTTCGTCGGCGGTGCGCAGCACGGGCACCTCCGCGTCGTCAGGGATGTCGCTGATCAGCATGTGACCGGGCCTGTGGGTGATGCAAAGCGGCAGACCCGCGGCCTCCAGCGCCACCTGCGGGGTCACGCCGCAGGCCCAGAACACCGGCACCTCGCCCGCGCGCACCGGCGCCGGATCGCCCCATTCGGGGCGGGTGATGTCGCTGATGCCGATCTGAGCAGGATCGCCCCAGTGCACGGGCGCGCCGTGGGCCAGGGGAAAGCGGCGTGAAATCTCCACCGCCTCATCAATCCGGTCTCGCGGCAGCGCGCGCATGGACACGACCATCTTGCCGCGAAAGGGCCCGGCGGGCACCGTGTCGAGGTTGGATCGGAACATCGGCACGGTCGTGTCGTTGTCGATGTGCCAAACCGGGATGCCCGCGCGCATCAGCGCGTGTTCGAACGTGAAAGAGCAGCCAAGCGCGAAGGCCACCAGATCATCCGTCCAGATGTCCGCGATATCATGGGTGGTCCCAGCAAGACGGCCATCGCGGTAGATGTTATAGGCGGGCACGTCGCTTCTGATGTCGATGTCGCGGCCCATGGTGCGCATCATCGGGTTGCCGGTGTCCGACACGCCCGTGAGCGGACAGGGCTTTGGATTGCGCTGGCAGTAGCGCATGAAATCGAGCGCGAAGCGTTCCGGCATGATCGCCAGATTGGCCTGCAGGTACCCCCGCCCCAGCCCCGCGGTGTGCGAGGTATAGCGCCCCGACCGGATGGCGTGTCGCACATCCAGCAAGGTGCTTTGCTTCAAGGCCTGATAGCTCGCCGTCACGTAAATCCCCTGATGACCTTGAGCGTGACAGCGATGCGGTATCAATTCAAATTCAAAAAATCACTCAGAACTGATCAAAGTGTTTTATCACTGATCAAAGGACTGCGCGATTTCAAGCGCTGTTTTGGCTGCTGTTTCAACCACATGGCTTTTGGGCACGCCAAGGTAGGACGCGGTGAAGTGCAGGGGGGCGGGCACCCACCCCGGATCGAATTCGCGAATCTCACCCGCCGCGACATGGCCGCGGCCCAACGCGCGCGGCAGCGCTGCAACCCCCAGATCGGCGGCCACGAGCCGAAAGCAGGCCGACAGCGAGGTGGAGGGAAACAGCGACACATCCGGCCCGACCCGCTCAAATAACATTTCCTTGAGCTCCCGGTAGGGTCTCGTGTTGCGCGCGTAGGTCAGGATGGGCCGCGCGAGGATCCGCGCCGGATCAGCGGAGGCCTCACCCGCAGCGGAGGTGTACCAGGCCAGCTCAAACCCCGGCAGCGCCACGTTGTTGACCGTGTGTTCGGAGATCGGGCCAAGCAGGATTGCCAGGTCAATCTCCCGGTTCAAAAGCCCCGCCCGCAGGTTGGGGGAGATGTCGACGTTGATCTCGATCTCTAACTGCCGGTGGTTTTCGTGCAGCCGCGCGACCAGCTCAGGGAGCCAGCACTGGGCGATGGTCTCTGACACGCCAAGGCGCAGCCGCCGGTCGATGCCCGCGGGATCCACGACATCGCGTTCCACCAGCTCGGCCAGATGCTCGAACTTTTCGGCATGGGCCAGCAAAAGCTCTCCGCGTTTGGTCAGCCGGATGCCCCGCGCGCTGCGGTCATAAAGCGGGCAGCCCAGCGCGGCTTCGAGGTTCTTGATGCGCGCCGTGACGGCAGGCTGCGTCAGATGCAGCGCGCCTGCCGCTTTGCGCACGCCGCCGAACCGGACCACGGCGAGAAAGGTCTTGAGTTGTTCGATGTTCATGCGGCTCATGCCGCTTGATGCCATGGAGCGCATCGTTTGCCCAGCAAAGGCGCTGCGGCAGGGAAGGATGCACGCTTTCAAAAGTCAAAGCACCAACATATAGTGTAGTCAACAACATGCTGCATAGGCAGGCGGGCAAAGGGGCGCGGGTGATGGCGCATATCATCGTTGTGGGCAACGAAAAGGGCGGCGCGGGGAAATCGACCGTTTCCATGCATCTGGCCACTGCGCTTGCGCGGATGGGGCACAAGGTTTCCGGCCTTGATCTCGATCTCAGGCAACGCACCTTCGCACGCTATATCGACAACCGCACCGCCTTCATGAAAGAGGCGGAGCTCGATCTGGCCAGCCCCACCCTCACCGAGTTGCCGGAGGTGGAGCAAGCCGCGCTCAAACCGGGTGAAAACGTCTATGACCACCGGCTCAGCGCGGCGGTGGCGGGGATGGAGACGGGCAATGATTTCATCCTGATCGACTGCCCCGGCTCGCACACGCGGCTCAGCCAGGTGGCGCATTCGCTGGCCGATACGCTGGTCACCCCGCTCAATGACAGTTTCGTGGATTTCGATCTTTTGGCCCATACCGATGCCTCCGGAGAAAAGATCACCGGCCCGTCGGTTTACTCAGAGATGGTCTGGAACGCGCGGCAGCTGCGCGCGCAGGCAGGGCTCGCGCCCATCGACTGGGTTGTTGTGCGCAACCGGCTGGGCGCGCAGCGGATGGTGAACAAGGAAAAGATGGAGCGGATCGTGGCCCTTCTGGCCAAACGCATCGGGTTTCGCGTGGCACCGGGCTTTAACGAGCGGGTGATCTTCAGGGAGCTTTTCCCGCGGGGGCTGACGCTGCTGGACCTCAAGGACATCGGGGTCAAACAGCTCAACATCTCCAACGTCGCCGCCCGTCAGGAGCTGCGCGATCTGGTGAAGGCGCTGAAACTGCCGGGGGTGACGGCCGACTTTTGAGTGCCCAAAAGCAGCCCCGGGCCTGATCCGGGACCTCTCCTTTACGAGGGACCCTGAGGCCCCGCATTAAGTGCGTGGCTGCGGTTTGGCAAAAGCTGAGAGGCTGAAAGTTGTACGAGTGTTACGTAGAGCATTCAACTTACCCACTCGTGATATTCTGGCTGGGTGTGTTGCTGCTGATCGTTCTAATCCGTTTCAGGAACGGAATTACTTTCTGGCAGGCGTTCTTGGCCGGCGCTGGCCTTCGTAAACATGAGAGGTCCGCGATGATCAACGTAGTTCAAGTCCTGACGATTGCGGCCCCGATCATCCTGACTTTGTATCTCGCGCGAAACTGCTGAACCGCGAGCGCATCGGGCGCTTAAGCCGCCCGCAGCCCCAGTATCTCCCGCGCCTCAGCCACGCTCGCCACCGGCCGCTCGTATTTCTCGCAAATCTCCACCGCGCGCTTGACCAGCGCCGCATTTGACGGCGCCAGCCGCTCCCGGTCCAGCCGCACGTTGTCCTCCAGCCCCGTGCGCGCGTGGCCGCCAGCGGCAATGGCCCAGTCGTTCAACACGATCTGATTGGGCCCGATGCCCGCCGCGCACCAGGGCGCGTCCGGCCCAAAGAGCCGCTCCACAGTTGCCACATAGAAATCAAAAACCTCCCGCCGCGCGGGCATGGCGTTTTTGACGCCCATCACGAATTGCACATAAGGCGTGGCCGCGATCTGCCCGCGTTCGTGCATCAGCGCGGCGTGGTAGATGTGGCTGAGGTCAAAGGCCTCGATCTCGGGCTTCACCTCATATTTCACCATCTCTGCCGCCAGCCAATCCACCAGATCCGGCGGGTTCTCATAGACCCGCGTGGGAAAGTTGTTGGAGCCCACCGACAACGACGCCATGTCGGGCCTGAGCGGCAGCATCCCGCCGCGCGCCTGTCCCGCGCCTGAGCGCCCCCCGGTGGAGAGCTGCACGATCATGCCCGGACAGTGCTTTTCGATGCCCTCTTTGAGCGCTGCGAACTTATCGGGGTCAGAGGTCGGCGTCTCATCGGCATTGCGCACGTGGCAATGGGCGATGGCGGCGCCGGCTTCGAATGCGGCATGAGTGCTCTCGATCTGAGCCGCTACCGTGACCGGCACCGCCGGGTTGTCGCGCGTCGTGGGCACCGAACCGGTGATGGCCACGCAGATGATGCAGGGTTTGGTCATGGAGCGCCTCACATGTCGAAAAAGATCGTCTCACCCGGTCCCTGCAGTTGGATGTCAAAGCGGTAGCGTCCCTCCGCCTCAGGCTGTGCCAGCAGGGTCGGCACGCGGTTCTGATGCTCAATGCGGCTGAGGATCGGATCGGCGGCATTGGCCTCCTCCTCATCCGCGAAATAGCAGCGGGTGTGCAGCCCGATGTTGATCCCCCGCGCCACGATCCAGACGGTAATATGAGGCGCCTGCATCCCGCCCGCGGGCCAGGGCACCGCGCCGGGTTTCACGGTTTCAAAGACAAATTCGCCGGTGTCCATGTCGCCGGGGCTGCGGCCCCAGCCGGTGAAGTTCGGATCGGCTTGGCCCCGCACTTCATTGGCGGAGGCAAACAGCCCCGCCGCGTCCGGCTGCCAGATCTCCACCATTGCGTCGCGCAGCGGCGTGCCGGTGCCATCGTAAACGCACCCCCTCAACGTGATCCGCTGCCCCTGCACCGGGCCGGTGATCATCCGGCTGCCAAGGTCGGCGCCGTAGATGTCGATCCCGGTGAAGGCGGGTGTGCAGCCGATGTGCACATAGGGCCCCGCTGTCTGGCTGGGGCTCTCGCGCAGATAGTCCAGACGCTGCATCATCTAGAGCCCCTCCTGCCGGTTCTCGAAATAGGTCTGCCGCCGCCCCCGCAGCGTGATGTCGAACTTATAGGCGCGGGCGTCCATCGGCACCGTGCGGTGCATGTCGAGTGGTGCTGTCAGCGCCGCCACCGCCTCGGGCGATTTCAGCACGCCCACGATGGGGCAAAGCGCGATATGCGGATCGCCCTCGAAATACATCTGGGTGATCAGCCGCTGGGCAAAGCTGGGGCCAAAGACCGAGAAATGGATGTGCGCAGGCCGCCAGTCGTTCATGCCGTTGGGCCAGGGATAGGGGCCGGGCTGGATCGTGCGAAACTCATACCGGCCTTGCGCATCCGTGATCATCCGGCCACAGCCGCCAAAGTTGGGGTCGAGCGCGGCCAGATAGCCCTCTTTCTTGTGGCGATAGCGCCCGCCCGCGTTGGCCTGCCAGACCTCGATCAGCGCATCGGGCACGGGCCGGCCCATTTCAACGCGCAGCGTGCCATGCACGATGATGCGCGGGCCGATCGCGGCCTCCCCTGGTGCGGCGAAATTATGGATCAGATCGTTGTCGAGCGGCCCCAGCATCTCGGCGTCAAAGATCGGCGCGGTTTCCTCGCTCAACGTGGTTGGAAAGGACAGGAGCGGCGCCTGCGGGCTGCGCTTCACGCTCGTCTTGTAGGGCGGCGTCAGCGCGTCTGGCTGCCAATCCCGATCACGCGGCACAAAGCCGCCGGGCTTGGGCGCGTTCACGCGGTCTCTCCCATCTCGGCGAAGGTCGCTTTGGCGAGCTTGATCGCGTGGTTGGCCTTGGGCACCCCGGCGTAGACGGCGACATGCAGGAAGGCCTGGATCACGTCTTCGGGGCTGGCACCGGTCTGGGCGGTGGCGCGCACGTGCATGGGGATTTCGTCAAAGTTGCCCGTTGCCGCCAGAAGCGCCAGCGTCAGCATGGAGCGTTCGCGCCGCGTGATGGTGTCATCTGACCACAGCGTGCCCCAGGCCCCTTCGGTGATCATGGTCTGGAACGGGGCGTCCAGCGCGGTCTTGGCGGCCTCCGCCCGGTCGACATGGGCATCCCCCAGAACGGCGCGGCGGGTGGCCATGCCTTGCTCAAACCGGTCTGTCATGACGTTCCCCCATCCTGCCCGACCAGAGTATTTTCCTTTGCACAGCTTTTGAAAGCACAAAATGGGCGGCGCTGTGAGCGCTCATGAAGCCCTCACCCGCTGGCGGCGCAGCGCGATGAGGTTGGAAAGCGCGAGCGCGCCGACCACGATGCCGCCGCCGATTAGGGCGTAGGCCCCGGGGTCTTCGGCCACCACGACCCAGGCCAAGAGCGGCGCGAGCACAGATTCGAGGAGCACCAGCAGACCCACCTCCGCGCTGGTGATGTAGCGCGGACCAAGCGCCAGAAGGATCGCGCTGATGATGATAAAACCCGCGTGTGCCGCCACCAGCGGCGCCTGGTCCCAGCCCATGGACAATGGAGCGGCCCAGGCCAGGATCACGACCGCCGCCCCCAGATAGCCCAGCGCCATGGCGGGCACCATCGACACCGCCCGCGCGCGCCGCGCAGCAGTCAGGGCCGCGGCAAAGGTGGCAGAGACGCAGAGCGCCAGCAGGTCCCCGGCCAGCGATGCGCCCGCCGTCTCGCCCGAGCCATAGGCGATGATCGCCAGCCCCGGCAGCACGGCGGCAATGGTCAGATACATCCGCGGTGTGATGGGCTCGGCCAGAAACAGGCGGCTGAAAATCATCGCGAAAACCGGCAGGGAGGCGATGATGAAAACCACATTTGCCACCGACGTGAGGCTAACCGCGAGGATAAACAGCACCCCGCTGGTCCCGATGCCCACCATGTAGATCACCGCGACCCAGCCGGTTGCCGCGACCGCGCGAAAGGGCGCGGCCCCCTGCAGCGCGTAAAGGCCCAGCGCCACGGCCCCGCCCACCAGCGTCAACCGCCACCAGGCAATGGTCAGCGCATCTGCCGTAATGAGCCGCACAAAGAGCGCATCCGGCACCACAAAGAGCACCCCCAGGAACGTGATCAGCAGGCCTTTGGCTTGGTCGGTCATGGGCGTAGCGTTGGCGCTTGCGGGCGCGCAAGTAAAGCGTCAGGTGAAAGAAACCGCGCGCACCTCGCTCAGTTTGATCAGCGCCCGGCGCAGCGCCTGCACTTCCGCTGGGCTGAGCCCGGCCACAAGCTCCGCCTCATAGCGCTCCGCGATCTGGCGCAGGTCGGCATAGGCCGCCCGGCCTGTCGGCGTCAGTGTCAGGTGCTCCACGCGGCGGTCGGCCTCATCACGCGCGCGGGTGATCATCCGCCGCGTGGTCAGGCGCTGCACCGCGCGGCTGATCTTGGTCTTGTGCAACTTGGCGCGCGCGCCGATCTCGCTTGCGGTCATCGACCCATAAAGCCCCAGATGAAACAGCACGCGCCATTCGGTGCGCAGCATCCCGTACTTGCCCTTGTAGGCCTTCTGAAAAGACAGCGAAGACGCCTCCGCCGCCTGGTTGAGAAGGTAGGGCAGAAAGGTTTCGAGTTGAAATGCGCTCTGGGTCATGGCGATGCCTTGTTGGTTACAAAAACAACTATTATTTCTCCCGTCACACAAGGACAACATGAACCAATAGCCCGGGAGGCCCGCATGAACCGCCAGACCACCCCCAGCGCGATGATTTCCGCCGCCACGCCGATGGGCAAGCATGAAGGCTATATGCCCGGTTTCGGCAACGACTTTGAAACCGAGGCGCTGCCCGGCGCGCTGCCACAGGGCATGAACAGCCCGCAAAAGTGCAATTACGGGCTCTACGGTGAACAGCTGTCAGGCACTGCCTTTACCGACGTGCGGCCAGAACGGACCTGGTGCTACCGGATCCGCCCTTCCGTGAAACACTCTCACCGCTACACGCGCATCGACCTGCCCTATTGGAAGTCCGCGCCGCATATCCCGCAGGATGTGACCAGCCTGGGCCAGTACCGCTGGGACCCGGTGCCGCATTCGGAAGCGGCGCTGACTTGGCTCACGGGCATGCGCACGATGACGAGCGCGGGCGATGTGAACACGCAGGTGGGCATGGCCAGCCATATCTACCTGGTGACCGAAAGCATGGTCGACAGCTACTTCTATTCGGCTGATTCCGAATTGCTGGTGGTGCCGCAGGAGGGCCGCTTGCGGTTCTGTACGGAGCTGGGCGTGATTGATCTGGAGCCCAAGGAAATCGCGATCCTGCCGCGCGGGCTGGTCTACCGCGTCGAAGTGCTCGAAGGGCCCGCACGCGGCTTTGTCTGCGAAAACTACGGCCAGAAGTTCGAGCTGCCGGGCCGCGGGCCCATCGGCGCCAACTGCATGGCCAACCCACGCGATTTCAAAGCGCCGGTGGCGGCGTTTGAGGACCGCGAGGTGCCTTCAACGCTCACCATCAAATGGGCGGGCCAGTTTCACGAAACCGACATCGGCCACTCCCCGCTCGACGTGGTGGCCTGGCACGGCAATTACGCCCCGATGAAGTACGACCTGCGCACCTACTGCCCGGTGGGCGCGATCCTCTTTGACCACCCGGACCCGTCGATCTTTACCGTGCTCACGGCCCCCTCGGGCCAAGAAGGCACGGCCAACATCGACTTCGTGCTGTTCCGCGAACGCTGGTTGGTTGCAGAAGACACCTTCCGCCCGCCCTGGTATCATAAGAATGTAATGTCAGAGCTGATGGGCAACATCTATGGCCAGTATGATGCCAAGCCAAAGGGCTTCGTGCCGGGTGGTATGAGCCTGCACAACATGATGCTGCCCCACGGGCCGGACAAGAACGCCTTTGAAGGCGCATCGAACGCGAACCTCGGCCCGGACAAACTCGACAACACGATGTCGTTCATGTTCGAGACGCGCTTTCCCCAACACCTGACAGAATTCGCCGCCAAGGAAGCGCCTTTGCAGGACGATTACATCGACTGCTGGTCGGACATAGAGAAGAAGTTCGACGGGACGCCCGGAAAGAAATGAGCGGGGCGAATACAGCTCTGATCGCCATTGTGATCGTCTTGGTTGTCGTCTTCGTGATGGTGGCTGTTATGCGTGCCGATAAAAAACGCGGGAACAGGTCGGGCGACACTGGTAGCGGCGCGGCCGGCGGGGCGGGTGGTGATGCCGGTGGGGGCAAAAGCGGTGGCTGGTTCTCTGGCGGCGAAAGCGGTGGCGGCGGCGCATCAGGGGGCGATGGAGGCGGTGGCGGTGGTTGATCACCCAGTTTGCTTTCGCGCCGCGAAGGTGGGCATATTGCCCATCCAACGCTGTGCATTTACGGTTCTACCCCCGTTCAATGTTCTTGAAGCAGTGTAAGGGGGCATCGACACAGACATGAACTGGTTTACCGGGACCGTACTGATCATCGTTGGCGTCGTCTTTTTGGTGCTGGTCCAGCGCGCGCTGGCGCGGCATCACTTGCAGCAGTTCAAGGACAAGGACGACGAAAGCTGACATATTAATCGGCAGAGGTGGGCGGAGTATCCACCTCATGCCCCCTCCCACCATAACTTGGAACACCCAATGACACTGATCACTTCCTGGGTGGAGAGCGCAAACTCTCCCGACACCGACTTTCCGCTCAACAACCTGCCTTACGGCGTTTTTGAGACCAACAGCCTGGAGCCCCGCTGCGGGGTGGCCATTGGCGACATGATCCTCGATATGGCTTCAGCGGAGGAGGCAGGGCTGATCACGCTGGCGGATGGCCCCATCTTCGATGTGCCCTACTGGAATGAATTCATGGACATGGGCCCCGACGCCTGGACCGCACTGCGCACCCGGCTGATGGCGCTCTTGGCGACAGATGCCGCAGAGCAGGCGCAGGTCGCGCCCCATCTGGTGCCCATGGCGGAGGCGCGGATGCAGTTGCCCATCGTGGTAACCGAATTCACCGATTTCTATGCGGGCCGCCACCACGCCACCAACGTCGGCACCATGTTTCGCGGGGCCGAAAACGCGCTGCCGCCCAATTGGCTACACATTCCCATCGGCTACAACGGCCGCGCCTCCACCGTCGTCGTCTCTGGCACCGACATCCACCGCCCCAATGGCCAGTTGAAAGCACCTGATGCCGATGCGCCCAGCTTCGGCCCCTGCAAACGGCTCGATATCGAGCTGGAGATGGGCGCCATCGTGGGCACCTCCACCGACATGGGCCAGCCCATCACAGTGGCTGAGGCCAATGAGATGATCTTTGGCTACGTCCTGCTCAACGATTGGTCCGCGCGCGACATTCAGGCTTGGGAGTACCAGCCGCTGGGCCCGTTCCAAGCCAAGGCTTTTGCCACATCCATCAGCCCCTGGATCGTGACGCGCGAGGCGCTGGATGCCTTCCGCACCTCCACACCCGCGCGCGAGAAGGACCTGCTGCCCTATCTGCAAGAGCCAGAGCCGATGCTCTATGACGTCGACCTTGCGGTGCTAATCCAGCCCGAGGGCGGCGAGGCGGAGGTGATCGCTGAGACGAATTACAAGGAAATGTATTATTCCTCCGCCCAGCAGTTGGCGCATCACGCCTCATCGGGCTGTGCGATGAATGCGGGTGATCTCTTGGGCTCCGGTACGATCTCCGGCCCTGAAAAGCACCAGCGCGGCAGTCTGCTGGAACTCAGCTGGGGCGGCAAGGAGCCGCTGACGCTGAAAGACGGCTCAGAGCGCAGCTTTCTTGCAGATGGCGACACCATGACGCTCAGAGGCCACGCGCAGGGCGACGGCTTCCGCGTGGGATTTGGCGATTGCGTGGGCAAGGTGCTGCCCGCCAAGACATTCCCGTAAGAGGCCCGCGCCATGCCCCACGTCGATCCCCTGCCCCGGTCCGAGCTGCCGCAGTTCGAAGACCGATTCGCCCGCTATGACGAAATCCGCGGCTTTCTGCCCAATTCGATCCTCACGATGGCGCGCCGCCCCAACATCGCGGAGGCCTTCATGGCGCTCAATCAGGCGGTGCTCTATGAGGGCACCGTCTCAGAAGACCTCAAGATGATGATTGCGCTGATGACCTCAATGGCCACCGGCTGCCTCTACTGCCAGGGCCATATGGCGAATTTGAGCCACGTCTACGATGTGCCGGACGAAAAGATCGCCGCCGTTTGGGACTGCGAGGCCTCAGACCTCTTCACCGAAGCCGAACGCGCGGCCTTGGTCCTAGCGCGCGAAGCGGCGGGCGTGCCCAACACGGCTTCAGCCGCCCATTTCGACGCGCTCAAAGAGCATTTCAACGAGGCGGAGGTCGTGGAGATCGTCGCCACCATCGCGCTTTTTGGCTATCTCAACCGCTGGAACGACACGATGGCCACCGACATGGAGGCGCATCCCGCGCGCGTGGCCAAAGCGGCGATGCCCGATTGGGACGGCGGCAAGCACGGCATGGGCTGAGGCCCCGTAAAACTGAGAGGCACCAAATGAGACGATTTTCCCTGACGGCTGCATTTTGCGTGATGGCATTTCCGGCCGTCGGGCAAGACACGACAGAGCTTGCGCAGCAATACGTGAACATGCCGGAAGTTCAGAACATGATCACCGAGATGTTCAGCCCGGCCACCATGGGCGCGCAGATTGCCGCTACCCTGCCGCCGGGCGTGACCCTCACGCCAAACCAACAGACGCGCATCGGCGAGGTCATGAGCGCTGCAATGAACGACCTGCGCCCCCGGATGGAAGAGTTGATGATCAGCGGAAGCGCCGAGACGTTTTCGGCGCAAGAGCTGCAAGCGCTCATCGCCTTTTACAGCTCGGAGCACGGTGCGGCGGTCATGACCAAGATGACCCCCTTCATGACCAGTGTCATGGGGCAGCTCGCGCCTGAAATGCAGGCGCTTCAGCAGAAGGTAACGCCTCAGATCATTCAGATCATGCAAGGAGAATAGCATGGCCAAGGCATTCGCGTCCCAGGGGGACATGTCTGAAAAGACAATCACCTTTGACGAGATCGGCGAGGGCCTCTGGGCCTTCACGGCGGAGGGCGATCCAAACTCCGGTGTGATCATCGGCGATGACAGCGTCATGATCGTGGAGGCGCAGGCCACCCCGCGCCTGGCCAATATGGTGATCGAAAAGGTGCGCGGCATCACCGACAAACCGATCACCCATCTGGTGCTGACCCATTATCACGCAGTGCGCGTTTTGGGGGCCTCCGCCTATAACGCAGACCAGATCATTATGTCCGACGTCGCGCGTGGCATGGTCGCGGAACGCGGCCAGGAGGATTGGGACAGCGAGTTTCAGCGCTTTCCCCGGCTCTTTGAAGGGCATGAAAGCATTCCTGGGCTGACCTGGCCCACCACCACCTTCAGCGATGCCATGACGGTTTATCTGGGCAAGCGGCGGGTGGACATCCGCCACATCGGGCGCGCGCATACCGCAGGGGATGCGGTGATCCATGTGCCCGATGCCAACGTGATGTTCACCGGTGATATCGTGGAAGATCACTCGGCGTGCTACTGCGGGGACGGGTATTTTGGCGATTGGGGCGGCACGCTGGACCGGCTCATTGCCTATGACGTGGATGCCATTGCCCCGGGGCGCGGCGGCGCACTGGTGGGCAAGGACGCGGTGAGCCGCGCGATTGAAAGCACGCGGGATTTCGTGAATTCGACCTATGCTCCGGCGGCGAAGGTCGCGGCGCGGGGCGGGTCACTGAAGGAGGCCTGGGATGCGGTGCGCGACAGCTGCGATCCGAAGTTTGCGGATTATGCGATCTATGAGCACTGCCTGCCCTTCAACGTCTCCCGCGCCTATGACGAGGCGCGCGGCATCCTGCATCCACGTATCTGGACCGACAAGCGCGACCTCGAAATGTGGGCGCAGCTTCAGGGGTGAAACGCTGTCCGGGCTGCGCCCGGCAATCGCTCCAGTGGAGCGATTGTGCGTTTCACGGGCGGAGCCCAGACAGTCGGCGAACGGGCGGAGCCCCGATGAAATGCTGTCTGCGCTGCGCTTTGCGCCCTCTAAACTTGCAAGGCAATTTTGGGTCGCGCTCAGAGCCTCCAACCCGAAACCTGAGACATCCCGCTCCCTTCAAAGCACCCGCCCAACAGGCACTGCCCTGCTGCGCCGTCCCGCCCCCATAAGGCGGCGCGTTTGCGCCACCCCGCGGGACGGCGCATGAACAATTGGCGCTCATGTCTCAGATTTCGGGTTGGTTGTTTCAGCAAAATTTTTGAACCCTGTGTGCCGCGAGGTCGCGCGCCCCG
>JBCCPS010000053.1:0-22389 GCA_039024775.1 Pseudomonadota bacterium | reverse complement strand
TGTCTCAGGTTTCCAGTCGGTGGCTTTAAGCGGCACACCCCGCGCTACTTTCGCCAATGCGTCGGCACGATGATGAGCGCGCCCACCGAGGCCAGGATCGCGTTGAGCCCGGCGGACCGAAAGCCGATCTGGAACATGATCACCACGAAGTAGAACAGCAGCGCGCCCCCCACGCAGATGATGATGCTTTGCAGAATGCCGTTGTGGGTGAACGCGTATTTTTCGGACAGATAGCCGATGATGCCGGCGATCACGACCGTGCCAATCATGGTGGGGAACATCGCGGCCTCCTTATGCCAACACAGTGCCGGGCGCGATCTGCGCGCCACGCTGAAAGCTCTGGGCATCCTGCGCCGCCTTGCCCGCCCGTTGCAAGGCCGTCAGGCGCACCGCGCCGCTGCCACAGGCCACCGTGAGATCAGCATCCAGCACCTCCCCCGGCACGCCCTGCCCTGCAGCAAGAACCGACCCCAACGCCTTGATCCGCGTGCCCTCATAATCAAACCAGGCGCCGGGAAAGGGCGACAGCCCGCGAGTTTGCCGGTCCACTTCTTCTGCCGGGCGTGTCCAGTCGATACGCGCCTCCGCCTTGTCGATCTTGGCGGCATAGGTCACGCCGTCCTCGGACTGCGGCACGGGCGTGAGCGTAGACAGATTTTCCAAGGTCTTTACGATCTGAGACGCACCCAGAAGGCTCAGCCGGTCATGCACCTGAGCGGTCGTCTCCTCTGGCCCGATCTCAGTTTCGCGGCGGGCGAGCACCGGCCCGGTGTCGAGCCCGGCCTCCATCTGCATGATGCACACGCCGGTTTTGGCGTCCCCCGCCATGATCGCGCGGTGGATGGGCGCGGCACCGCGCCAGCGCGGCAAGAGGCTCGCGTGGATGTTCAGGCACCCGGCGGCGGGCGCATCCAGCACCGCCTGCGGCAGGATCAGACCGTATGCCACCACCACCGCCACGTCCGCGCCCAGCGCTGCGAACTCTGCCTGCGCTTCCGGGTCTTTGAGCGAGGTCGGATAGCGCACCGGCAGTCCGAGCGCATCCGCGCTGGCGTGCACAGGCGATGGCCGCGGTTTCTTGCCACGACCCGCAGGGCGTGGCGGCTGGGTGTAGACGCAGGCCACATCGTGGCCCGCCCCCACCAGCGCCTGCAGCGCGGGGACGGAAAAATCGGGCGTGCCCATGAAGATGATGCGCATCTGCTGGTCTCGCCCCTCAGGTCCTGGCTTTGCGCGCGCGGCGCAGCAGCATGTCCCGCTTCACCTTGCTCAGCCGGTCAAAATACATCCGCCCGGCGAGGTGATCGATCTGGTGCTGCACCGATGTTGCCTCCAGCTCCACGAAGTCGCGGCGCACGATCATACCGGTCTCATCCAAATAGCGCACAGAAACCGCGCGCGGGCGGCTGATGCGCGCGGAGACGCCCGGCAGGTTGGGACTTGCCTCCTCATGGTCGCGCATCTTGGCGGAGGCCTCCAGCACCACAGGATTGGCCAGGCGGATACGCCGGTTGCGCGCGTCGGAGACATCGACGACGGCCAGTTGCAGCATCACGCCGATCTGCGGCGCGGCAAGGCCCACGCCCGGCATGGCATCCATCGTCTCGATCATGTCGTCCCAGAGCGCGCGCACCTCGTCGGTGATCTCCGTCACCTCCTCGGCCGGACGGCGCAGGCGCTTGTCGGGCCAGGGGATGAAAGGGCGGACGGTCATGCGCCCGCGTAAGCCGCCAGTTTGGCGCGCCGCGTGTCGGTGTCCAAGCGGTCAAAGGTGACGATGCCGTCCAAATGATCCAGCTCATGCTGCACGCAAACCGCCGCGAAGCCTTCAAAGCTGCGTTCCTGACGGGTGCCGTCGAGATCCGTCCACGCCATCCGCACGCGCGCGGGCCGGGCCACGTCCATCGTCACACCGGGGATGGACAAACAGCCTTCTTCCTGCGTCACGCGCTCCGCGCTCTTCTCCTTCAAAACCGGATCGATGAAGACCATCGGATCGGGCGCGCCTTCTTTCCAGCCTGCGTCCATCACGAACAACCGCTGCATCTCACCCACCTGCGGCGCTGCCAGGCCCCGACCTCGTGCGGCATACATCGTGTCCAATAGATCCTGCGCAAGCAGCTCCACCTCTGCCGTGATCGCGCCCACTGGCGCACAGACCTCAGCGAGGCGCGGATCGGGCCAGCGCAGGATGTCGCGCACGCTCACTCCCGCGCCAACTCACGCTTGAGCTTGACCATCTTGCGGGTCATCATCTGACGCTTGAGCGGTTTGAGGTAGTCGATGAAAAGCTTCCCATCGAGGTGATCGATCTCATGCTGCACGCAAGTGGCCCAGAGCCCGTCAAAGCTTTCCTGCTGCGGGTTGCCGTCCCGGTCGATCCAGCGCACATCCACCGCCTCAGGCCGCGTTACATCCGCATAGAGATCGGGCAGCGACAGGCAGCCTTCCTCATAGGTGTTTTGCGCGTCGGAGGCGGCCACGACCTCTGGGTTATACATGATGATCGGGCGCGGCTCCGCATCCTCGGCTTTTTCGCAATCGAGCACGATGACACGCTCCAACACGCCCACCTGCGGCGCGGCAAGGCCGATGCCGGGGGCTTTGTACATCGTCTCCAGCATGTCATCGCCCAGCTTGCGCAGATCGTCCGACAGGTCCGCCACGGGACTGGCGACTTTCTTGAGCCGGGGATCAGGATGCAAAAGGATGGTCCGTTTCATGCCCCGCGATGTAGGCCAAGCCCGCCCCCCGCGCAAGCGCACCGCTTGCAGCGCCCGCGCCTTCCGCTAGGTTGCGGACAAGACAGGACAGGAGCCCCCCATGAGTTTCGACGAGATCATCGACCGCCGCGGCACCCACTGCGCCAAATGGGACAAGATGGAGGCGCTCTACGGCGTGCCACGCGACACCGGCATCGCGATGTGGGTGGCCGACATGGATTTCCGCCCGCCGCAGGTGGTGCAGGACGCGGTGCAGGCGATGCGCGATCACGGCGTCTACGGCTACTTTGGGGATGACAGCAAATATCTGGCGGCGATCCAGTGGTGGATGGAGACGCGCCACGGCTGGCAGGTCGAACGGGACTGGATTTTCACAACCCATGGCCTGGTGAACGGCACCGCGATGTGCGTCGACGCCTTCACAGCACCCGGCGACGGGGTGGTGCTTTTCACCCCAGTTTATCATGCTTTCGCCAAGGTGATTAACGCCGCCGGGCGCCGGGTTGTGGAATGCGAGATGCCCATCTTCGAGGGTCGCTACCAGATGGATTTTGAAAGCTGGGACGCGCAGATGGACGGCTCGGAAAAGATGCTGATCCTCTGCTCACCGCACAATCCGGGTGGGCGTGTCTGGACGCGCCAGGAGCTGCAGGGCGTGGCGGATTTTGCCAAGCGGCACGATCTGATCCTTGTCTCGGACGAGATCCACCACGATCTGGTCATGCCCGGCCATACGCACACCCCGATGTCCAAGATCCCCGGCATCACCGACCGGTTGGTGATGATGACGGCGACCACCAAGACCTTCAACATCGCGGGCTCACACTCCGGCAATGTGATCATCGAAGACCCGGATCTGCGTGCCCGTTTTGGCGCGCGGATGTTGGCCCTGGGCCTGTCACCCAATTCCTTCGGGCTCTTCATGGCCACCGCCGCCTATTCGGAGGAAGGCGCGGCCTGGGTCGATGATCTGGTCCGCTACCTCGATGGCAACCGCCAGACCTTCGACGCGGCAGTGAATGCCATTCCGGGGCTCAAATCCATGGCGCTGGAGGCGACCTATCTGGCCTGGGTCGACTTTGAAGGCACCGGGATGGACCCCGCGGAGTTCACGCGCCGGGTGGAAAAAGACGCCTGCATCGCGGTCAACCACGGGCCCACGTTTGGCAAAGGCGGCGATAGCTTTTTGAGGTTCAACATCGCCACGCCCCGCGCGCAGGTGGAGGAAGCCTGCACAAGGCTCGCGGCGGCCTTCAGCGATCTCCAGTAGCGACCGGCGCGGCGGTCAAAGAACGGCTTGGCATCAGGCGGAGCGGGGATCGCCTCATCGCGGCGCTTCCAAAAGCCCTGCCGCCTTGTTCACACCCTTCTCGAAATCCAGCGCTGCGCGGTCCGTCACCGGGGTCGCGCGCTTGAATTCATAGAGCATCTCGCCCGCGTCTTCCTCGCTTGCCACGATCAGGCACTGAAACAGGTGATTCGCGCCATCATAGAGATCTACCAGCCCGCGCAGATGCGGCGCGTCCGCTGCGTGGATCGCGAAGCCGGTCTTCCACATGCGCAAAACGGGATAAAGCTTGCCTTCCAGGTCAATGCGCAACCGCGAGGACTTGCGCAGAGCCTCAAGCCGTGCGGCTTCCAGTCCCGCCTGCACTTCTTTGGAAAAAACCGTTTCCATCGCCATTCCCCCCGACTTTGCTGTGTCGAAAGCTGCCGCGCGGAGCCGTTAAATCAAGTTAAATTTTGGCAACACTCTGTTCTTGTGCATCCATGCAGGGGGACCTGCGCGCGGAGCATGCATGCAAAAGCACAGCGGAGCCTCTACCTATAGTCCTTGAAAAGGTACGGAGGACAAGATGGGGCTTTTGGTTGACGGCGTCTGGCACGACCAGTGGTATGACACGAAATCCACAGGCGGCAGCTTTGAACGCTCTGCCGCGAAGTTTCGCAACTGGATCACAGTGGATGGCAGCGCGGGGCCAGGCGGCGAGGCTGGGTTCAAAGCCGAATCGGGGCGCTACCACCTCTATGTCAGCTACGCCTGCCCCTGGGCGCACCGGACGCTGATTTTTCGCGCCCTAAAGGGGCTCACCGATCACATCGACGTTTCGGTCGTGCATCCCGACATGCTGGGCGATGGCTGGTCGCTGAGCGCGGACTACCCCGGCGCGACCGGCGACAGGCTCTATGGCCTGCCCTTTGCGCGGGACATCTACACCCGTGCTGATGCGACGTTTTCCGGCCGGGTCACCGTCCCAATCCTCTGGGACAAGGAGCGCGAGACCATCGTGTCAAACGAAAGCGCTGAGATCATTCGCATGTTCAACACGGCCTTTGACGGGATCACCGGGAACACCGCCGACTATTGGCCCCAAGACCTGCGCGACGCAATCGCACCCGTCAACGCCCGCATCTATGACACCTTCAACAACGGCGTCTACCGCTGCGGTTTCGCGACCACGCAGGAGGCATACGACGAAGCCGTGCATCCGCTTTTCGACACGCTAGACTGGTTGGAGGACCGCCTGTCCCAGCACCGCTATCTGATGGGCGACCGCGTGACAGAGGCTGACTGGCGGCTCTTTCCCACGCTGGTGCGGTTCGACAAAGTCTATCACCTGCATTTCAAGTGTAACCGCCACCGGATCATCGACTATCCCAACCTCTGGGCCTACACGCGCGAACTCTACCAGTGGGAGGGCGTGGCGCAGACGGTCAATTTCGATCACATCGTGCGCCACTACCACTACAGTCACGAAAGCATCAATCCGCACCGGATCGTGCCGATCAATCCCCAACCTGACTTTGATGCGCCGCACGGGCGCGGCGATTGACCGGTCAGGAGCCCGCCTGGCGGACGCGTTCGCGGGCGTAGTGTTCGGCCATGGCAGCGATGTCCTCGGGTGGCGTGCCTGCCGGCACAAAAGCGCGGGCATTCGCGGAATGGGCAAAGATCGAGCCGTCCGAGAAAAAGCTGGTGGACGTGACAAAGATCACCCGCGCCTCAGGCTGGCGGTAATTTGCGTAATCCGCGACCGTCAGCGCGGAACCTTCCTCCAGCACAAGATCAAGGATGATGGCGTCCACGTCCGTTTCTGACAGGAATTCGGTCGCCTCCCGCTCGGTGGCGACGCGGCTCACGGCCATATCCTGGCGCTTCAGGTGATCTTCCCAAAGCTCACCAAGATCGGCCCGGCTTTCCACGATCAGGACATGCATGCCCTGGCACCTCCACCTTGTCGAAAAAAGCATGGCTGCCAAAAAATGAAAGCAGCTGTCCCTGCTTACTATTGTTAAGAAACTTTTCACCTTTTGGAAAGTTCCCGTTTGGTCAAAATGATCTTGATCAAGTGCCGCACTTGAGCTTTCACCGCCGTGCTTCATAAGCGGACACACGCTCAACCGGGGAATTGCCATGCCAGCGACACAGCAGCGGGATCACGGCGGCGGGGTGGATGCTGCCGCGCGTGCCTTTGGCGGCGCCCGTTGCGATTGGCTGGATTTGTCGACGGGCATCAACCCGGTGCCCTTTGCTGTCCCCCCGCTTGACACCACGGGCTGGACAGCGCTGCCAGACAGCAACGCGCAGACAGCGCTCATAACGGCCGCGCGCCGGTTTTGGGATGTGCCGCCGGAGGCAGGCATCCTCGCCGTGCCCGGCGCCTCTGCAGCGATCGCGCAGATGCCCCGACTGGCAGACCCGGCCCGCGTCTGGATCCCCGCGCCCACCTACAACGAACACGCCGCGAGCTTTGTCGCTGAAGGCTGGCAGGTCACGCCCGATCCGGGCGAGGTGCAGGCGAGCGTGCTGGTCAATCCGAACAACCCCGACGGCAGGCTGTGGGGTGCAGGCGACGCGCAGGGCGCGCTGCGGATCATCGACGAGAGCTTTTGCGACGTCACGCCAGAAGCAACGCTGATGGAAGAGGCCCCGCGCCCCGGCACGCTGATCCTCAAAAGCTTTGGCAAATTCTGGGGGCTGGCGGGGCTCAGGCTGGGATTTGTGATCGGCGATCTGGTGCTGATACACCGGCTGGCGCAGATGCTGGGGCCTTGGCCCGTGTCCGGCCCCGCTTTGCAAATCGGCACTGCCGCGCTCCAGGATCCTGCCTGGGCCGCAGAGACCCGGGCGCGGCTGGCGCGCGACGCGCGCACACTTGACGGGGTTTTGAAGACAGCAGGAGCCACACCGCTGGGCGGCACGTCGCTCTTTCGGCTTTACGATGTGGGCAATGCCAAGGGCATGCAGACCCAGCTGGCGCGCGCGCAAATCTGGAGCCGGGTCTTTCCCTACAACGCCCGCTGGCTGCGCCTGGGCCTGCCAGACGCCACCGGCTGGGCGCGGCTCTCCAAGGCGCTGGCATGACAGCCGCGCTGCTGCTTGCGCTGGCGCTTTTGCTTGACGCCGCGTTGGGCGAGCCCCGCTGGCTGTGGGACCGCCTGCCCCATCCTGCCGTGCTGATGGGCCGCGTGATCAACTGGGGAGAAAAGAGACTCAACACAGGTTCTGCGCGGATGGCAAAAGGCACCCTGCTGGTCATCGGCCTCGTTATCGCGGCGGGTACGCTTGGGTGGGGTCTCAGCCTGCTTGGCCCGATCGTGGAAGTTATCATCGCCGCAATCCTGCTTGCCCAGCGGTCGCTCGCGCAACATGTCGGCGCCGTGGCAGACGGCCTGCGCCTGTCGGTCGCCCAAGGCAGGCGCGCGGTGGCCATGATCGTCAGCCGAGACACCGCTGAGATGCAACCCGAGGCTGTCGCCCGCTCCGCCATAGAAAGCGCATCGGAAAATTTCAGCGACGGGGTAATCGCCCCCGCCTTCTGGTTTCTGCTCGCAGGCCTGCCCGGCATCCTGATCTACAAGGCGGTGAACACTGCCGACAGCATGGTGGGCTATCTCACCCCCCGCTACGCCGCCTTCGGCTGGGCTGCCGCGCGCCTCGATGATCTGCTGAACTGGGTGCCTGCCCGCCTGAGCGCAGCCCTGATCGCGCTTTCAGGCGAGGCGCGGCACCTCTGGCCGGACATCCGCCGCGATGCCGCGCTGCACAAATCCCCAAACGCAGGCTGGCCTGAGGCCGCCGTGGCCTACAGCCTTGATATAGCACTTGCCGGCCCCCGCGCCTATGATGGCCGCATGCAGAGCTTTCCTTTCGTCAATCCCTCAGGCACCCGCGCCCTTGGCGCACCGGACATCGACGCCTGTAACGCCCTGCTTTGGCGGGTCTGGCGCGGGGTGCTTATCCTGCTGCTCGTCACCGCTTGCCTCCCTCTCCTTTTCTGATCGGACCGCTGATGCGCGCTTTGCTTTCCTCCCTCGCACTTTCTCTGCTGCCGCTTGCAGGCGCGCAGGCCGCAGCCTGTGGCGGGCCTTTCCCCGCCTTCGTGGCAGAGCTCAAGTCAGAGGCCATCGCCACAGGCGCGGACCCGGCGACGGTCGACCGCTTCTTTTCAAGCGTGCGCCTTGATGAGGCCGTGCTGGCGGCAGATCGCAGGCAGGGCGTCTTTCAGCTGCCGTTCGTCCAGTTTTCCCGGCGGCTGATCTCAACCGACCGGATCAACAGGGGCCGCGCGAAAGGCCAGGAATTCGACGCGATCCTCACCCGGGTTGAACAGGACTACGGCGTCAGCCGGGGCGTGCTGCTGGCGTTCTGGGCGTTCGAGACGGACTACGGCAGCTTTCAGGGCGATTTCAACACCGCCAATGCACTGATCACCCTGGCTCACGACTGCCGCAGACCAGAGCTTTTCCGCCCGCAAGTCCTTGCCGCGGTTGAGCTTTTCGCGCGCGGCCAGTTTGATCCAGCCACCACGACAGGCGCCTGGGCAGGCGAGATCGGCATGGTCCAGATGCTGCCTCGCGACATCCTTGAAAACGGCGTGGACGGGGACGGCGACGGGCGCGTGTCGCTCAAGACATCCGCGCCCGATGCGCTGCTGTCGGGGGGCAAGATGCTGCAACACCTGGGCTGGCGCGCGGGCGAGCCCTGGATTGCCGAGGTGCGCCTGCCCGACGATTTCGACTGGGCGCAAACCGGTCTGCAGGTCACGCGCCCCGTGTCCGACTGGATCGCGATGGGGGCGGAACCGCGCCACGGGCCGCTCGAAGAAGGGTTGAAGGCCTCCATCCTGGTGCCTCAGGGCCGCAAAGGGCCCGCGTTCCTCGCCTACCCCAACTTTCGGGTCTATTTCGAATGGAATCAGAGCTTTACCTATGTGATGACCGCCGCCTATTTCGCCACCCGGCTGGAAGGTGCGCAAGTCTATGACGCGGGCACGCCAGAGCCGGGACTGGACGGTGACCAGATGAAAGCTCTGCAAACCGCGCTGCAAGCGCGCGGCCATGACGTTGGCAAAATCGACGGCATACTGGGCGCGGGCACCCGTGCCGCGGTGCGCACCGAACAGGCGCGTCTAGGGCTAGCGGTAGACGGCTGGCCCACCGCCGCGCTGCTGGGCGCGCTGTGAGGGACGCGTTTGCTTTTTGTTAGGGCTGAGACTATACTTTGTTGCATCGAAAGGTGTGTTCAGTGATATCGCTGAAATGCAGACCCCGCAGAGGTGCTACTCTGCGGGCTCACTCTTTTTCAGGGCATCACGCCCCGATCCAGAGCCGGATGGCAGCAAGAATCAGCGTCAAGACGCCGATTGCGAACATCCATCTTCGAAAAGTGTTTTCATCCAGTGATATCACCTCCTCTCGCCGCGATGGGTCGCGGCTCCTTCAAATTGGAGGGGAGTTCTTTAGAAGGCGTTAACCTTGATGACGGCGCGGACCGCTACGCAACCATCTTCTCCGCGACCTTGAGGTCAACCGACACCAACTGGCTCACGCCCTGTTCCGCCATCGTGACACCAAACAGCCGGTCCATCCGGCTCATCGTGACCGCATGGTGGGTGATGATCAGGAAACGCGTGTCCGTCTGACGGCACATCTCGTCCAACAGGTCGCAAAACCGCGTCACATTGGCGTCATCAAGCGGCGCGTCCACCTCATCGAGCACGCAAATCGGCGCGGGATTGGCGAGGAAAACCGCAAAGATCAGCGCCATGGCGGTCAGCGTCTGCTCCCCCCCTGACAACAGGCTCAGCGTGCTCAGCTTCTTGCCGGGCGGCTGGCACATGATCTCAAGCCCCGCTTCCAGCGGATCATCGCTTTCGACCATCACCAGATTGGCCTCACCTCCGCCGAAGAGATGGGTAAAGAGCATGGAAAAGTTCGAATTGACCTGCTCGAAGGCCGTCAGCAACCGCTCCCGCCCCTCCCGATTAAGGCTCGCAATGCCGGCGCGCAGCGTCTTGATCGCCTCCTCCAGATCAGCCTTTTCGCCGGTGAGCGCGTCGTGTTCCGCCTGCACCTCGCGCGCGTCTTCCTCAGCCCGCAGGTTCACCGCGCCCAAGGCATCGCGCTGGCGTTTGAGCCTGCCCACATCCGCCTCCAAACCATCCGCCGACGGCATGTCAGCGGGGTTCATATCCAACGCGGTGAGCAGCTGATTAGGGGTCAGCTGCCTGTCTTCCGCGATGCGCTCTGCGGCGGCGGAGACCGTCTCCCGCGCAGCTTCGGCCCGTGCCTCCGCGCGCGCGCGGGCCTCACGCGCCTCTGATGCATCCCGTTCCGCGTCCCGTTCGGCGCGGCTGGCATCCCGCAGCGCCGCCTCCGCCTTGGACAACGTATCGGCGGCTTCCGCCTTGCGGGTCTGCGCCTTGGCGATGGAAAGGCTCAGCGCGTCGCGTTCGGCGGCAATCTCACCGGGTGCATTCACCGCGGTTTGAAGCTCCGCCTCTGAGGCAGCCTTGCGCTCTTGCAACTCAGCCGTGCGCTTGGCGGCGGTCTCGAGCCGGTGCTTCCAGCCGCTGACTTCCTTGGTGATCTCCTGCGCGCGCTTTACGCGCGCCTCGCCCTCCCGGCGCAACTCATCATGGGCGGAGCGCCGCGACATCATGGTGATCCGCGCGGCCTCCACTGTCAGGCGCAGATCCTCGACCGCCGCGCGCGCGCTGCTCAAATCGCCCAGCTCCGCAAGCGCACGCTCAGCCTCAAGCACCCGGGTGCGCGCCGCCATCGCCTCTTCATCGTGACGCGAGACGGCAAGGCCCAGGCTTTCCAACCGACCCTCGGCCAGGTTGCGATCTGCCTCCGCCCGGCTCAAGGCACGGCCCGCTTCGGCCACCGCGCGGTCCGCCTCCCGCCGCGCGTCGCGCGCCGCGCGGTCCTCTGCCGTGGCCTCTGCCAATCCCTTTACGAGCCGGTCATGGGCATCCCGCGCGCCGTCCGCGCGCTGCGTGGCCGCCTCCAACGCCTGCTTCAGCGTTTCCAGTCGGTTGAGCTGCTGTAGCCGCAGAGCCGCTGCAGAGGGCGCGTCTTCGGCCCAGGCGCGATAGCCATCCCACCGCCACAGATCGCCTTCGGTCGACACAAGCCGCTGGCCGGGCAGGAGCGCGGCTTGCAAAGCGGAGCCCTCATCCGCATCCACCAGGCCCACCTGGCCCATGCGCCGCTCCAACACATCCGGCACGGAGACATGGGCCGTCAGCGGCGTCACACCCGCAGGCAGCGGCTGCGGCGCGTCATACCCGGGCAGGCGCATCCAGCCAGACGGGCCGTCACCCTCCACCTGCGGCGCGCGCAAATCGTCGGCAAGGGCGGCGCCAAGCGCTTTTTCAAAGCCATGCTCAACTTGTAGCCGGTCCAGAATTTGACCGCCCTCCGCGGTGTCGCGCTCCACCAGCTTGGCCAGCGCCGCGGCCTCCGCGCGCAGCGCGTTGAGCTCGCCCTCCGCCTCAGAGGCTTCCGCCCGGGCGTCCGCCTCTCGCGCCTGCATCTCCGCGCGGGCGTCATCGGCTCTGACAAGGGCCTCTTCCGCCGATTGCGCCGCCTCTTCCGCGGCAGCCTCCGCCGCCAGAGCCGAGTCAAAGGCCGCTCCCGCCTGCGCTAAAGCCTCTTGGCTCGCAGCAACCGCCTCGCGCGCGCGCGCCGCTTCCGCCTCGGACTTTTCTTGTGTCTTTCGGCTGTCCTGCAGCAGCCGTTCTGCCGATCCGTGCCGCGCGGCAAGCCGAGCTGCATCCTCGGTCTGCTCTGACAGATCCGCCTCTCTGGTCTGCAAAATGGCAGCGGCCTCATGCGCGGCATCTGAGGCCTCGATCAAAGCTTCCGGGTGGCCTTCACCGGCCCTTGCCAGTTCTGCCGCTTCCTGCTCCAGCCGCGCGATCGTGTCACCGGCATCGCGGTTCAAGCCGCCCTCGCGCTCAATGTCGCGGGCAAGCTGGGTGATGCGCCCCTCAAGCGTCTCAATCGCCGCCTCCGCCCGGCTTTGCCGTTCGCTCAACGCATCGCGCTGCACCGCAAGACGCTGCAGGACGGCAGCCGCAACTGCTTCTTCTTCACGGATAGCGGGCAAGGCATCCTCAGCCCCGGCGCGTGCATTGGCCGTCTGCACCGCCACTGCCTGGGCCCGTGCTGCGGCCTTGACGCGCGCGCGCAAGTCTTCATCCATGCCCGCCCGCGCGTCATCCGCTTCGCGCCAGCGGCGATAGAGCAGCATGCCCTCCGCGCGGCGCAATTCATTGCCGATCTCGCGGTAGCGCGCGGCCTGGCGGGCCTGACGCGCGAGCTGGGCAAGCTGCGCTGCCAACTGCTCGATCACGTCTTCCACGCGCGCCAGATTGGCCTCCGCGCCATTCAGCTTAAGCTCCGCCTCGTGACGGCGCTGGTAGAGGCCCGAGATCCCCGCCGCCTCCTCGAGGATACGCCGCCGGTTCTTTGGTTTGGCGTTTATCAGCTCCGCGATCTGGCCCTGACGTACAAGCGCGGGCGAATGGGCCCCGGTAGAGGCATCCGCAAAGAGCATCTGCACATCGCGCGCGCGCACGTCCTTGCCCGCAGCCTTGTAAGCCGAGCCCACGTCGCGGGTGATCCGGCGCACGATCTCAAGCTGGTCCTCGTCGTTGAAGCCAGCGGGCGCGAGCCGCTCTGAATTGTCGATCTGCAACGCCACTTCCGCGAAATTGCGCGCCGGGCGGGTCGCCGCACCAGCAAAGATCACGTCCTCCATCCCGCCGCCACGCATCGCGGTAGGTCGGTTTTCCCCCATGACCCAGCGCAGCGCCTCCAGCAGGTTGGACTTGCCGCAGCCATTGGGACCCACCACGCCCGTCAAACCGTCTGCGATGATCAGATCGGTGGGGTCCACGAAGCTTTTGAAGCCCGTCAGCCTGAGTTTGGAAAAGCGCACCTGCTGCCGCCCGTTTGTGTTCGATTCTTGACGCCTTCCAAAACTGACGGCTCTGACGGGTCCCTGTCAACAAGTGTGCACCAATTGCTGCGTTGCGCAGGGCTTTATCCACAAGATATTGCGTTGTCAGGCGGGATAGCAGGACACTTCGACAAAGAATTCCCCCACGCCGCGTAGCTTGGTGCCCCGTTCCGGCACGCAGTGCAGATCACCGCCCTGCACCCGGGGCGGCGGCGCGCCCTGGCCGCAATCGAGCGCACCAAAGGCCAACGCCTGATCCCCGGTGACCCGCTTCACGGTACACCCGCTGACCAGTGCCATCGCATGGGCTGCCCGTTCCCGGATTGGCCCGAAGCGGGGCGCATATTGCGCGTTCACGCGCATGGCCTCCGCCCGATTGCCGGTGACCCTGACGTCAAAAACCGAACCCTCCACCGTGATCCGTGTCGCTGGCACACCCCTGAAAGCCGGGCTGGGCGTGTTGCAGGCAGAAAGAACGAGGCACAAAAGTATGACAAACCGCATGCGGGCATCGTGCCGCAGACATGGTTAACAAATCTTTACCCTTCCTCTTTCGAAGAAAACGAAACCCCAGGGCCTGGGGAGGCGCCTCGGGGTTTGCCGTCTGAGCGCTGCGGTCATATAATTTGACCAATCCAAGCGAAGCCTGACAATGCCCTTTAAGCCCGTCACCCCTCAAAAGCTCTCTCATGCCGTTGTCCGGCAGATCGAACTGCTGATCCTGCGTGGCATCTTGCGCCCGGGGGAGCGCCTTCCGCCTGAACGCGCTCTGTCAGAAAAGCTCGGCGTCTCTCGCCCTTCCCTGCGCGAGGCGCTCGCGCAGATGCAGCAGGACGGGCTCCTGACCGCTCGCTCAGGCGACGGCATCTATGTGGCCGAGGCACTCTACAGTGCGTTTTCGCCCGCCCTCGCCGCCCTCTTTGCGCGCCATGACGACGCCGTTTTCGATGGGCTCGCCTTCAGGCGCGACATCGAAGCCATCGCCGCCGAACGCGCTGCCCGGCAGGCCTCTGACACTGACCTGGCGGTCATCGACGCGGCCTTTCAGAAAATGCAAAGCGCACATGCGGCGGGGGAGCCCGCGGCGAAACTCGATGCGCAGTTTCACATGGCAATCATCGAGGCGGGCCACAACGTGGTGATGCTGCATATGATGCGATCCATGTACGATCTGCTGGAAGGCGGCGTGTTCTACAACCGGCAGATCATGTTCAAACGCCGGACCACCCGGGGCGCGATCCTCGCACAGCACCGCACCATCAAAGAAGCAATTGCGGCCCGTGATCCGGAGGCAGCGCGGCGCGCGGTGGAGGATCATCTGGACTTCATCGAGGCCGCGCTGCGCGCCGATCAAAAAGCACAGGCCAACGAGGATATCGCGCGCCAACGTCTAGACCACGAGACCAACAGCTGACCCAAGCGCGCCAAGAGTTTTGCAAAACTCTTGGCAAATCTCTTGCAAGAGATTTGACCCTCTCAAAAGCAAAACCCCGGCTTCAAGATGAGCCGGGGTCTCAACATTAGCGATGCACCACCGCTTCAGTGCAGTTTTGCATCAACCTGCGCGATGGCGTCATCGATCAGCTTATTACTGTCTGCGGCCGTCATTTGCTTTGCGATCACGTCGCGGGCCGCTGCTACGGCGATTGCCACGGCCTGATCGCGGACTTCCTTAACGGCGCCCGCCTCAGCGGAGGCGATTTGCTCCTCCGCCGCCGCCATGCGGCGCTCCAGCGACTTCGCAAGGTCGACGCGCGCCTGCTCTGCCGCCGCGTTGGCCTCTTCCTTGGCCGCGGCCACAATCCGGTCCGCCTGTTCGGTGACTTCCTGCTGCTTGCGCTCATAGGAGGCGAGCAACGTCTGCGCCTCTTCGCGTAGCGCACGCGCCTCATCGAGCTCGGATTTGATGCCCTCCGCGCGCTTGTCCAGCATGCCGGCCAAAAGCGTGGGCACCTTCAGGAAGACAAGCAACCCGATAAAGAGAATGAAGGAGATCAACACGACAAAGTCGCTGTTGAAAAGCGAAAAGAATGGCCCGTCCGCTGCAAGCGCGGGCGAGGCAATGACCGCCGCGCCCAGGGATGTGAGGGTCAAACGCATGGCTTATCCTTTCATCCGTGCTGCGACCGCGTCGGTCACGGTCTTTGCATCCGCCGACCCGCCGAGCGCTGCCACAATCTCTTGTGCAGTGTCTTTTGCCACTGCCTCCACGTTCACCAGCGCGCTCTCGCGTATCTCTGCGATGGCTGCTTCGGATTCTGCGGATTTGGCGGCAATCTCAGCGTCTGCTTTGGCGATCGCGTCGTCCAAGTCGGCCTGAATGTCGGCCTTGGCGTCCGCGACGATCCGGCCCGCTTCCGCGCGCGCATCCAGCAGCGCTTTGTCATATGCCGCTTCGGCCTCAACCGCTCTTGACTTGAGGTCTTCCGCCGCCGCGATGTCATTGGATATCGTGCCCGCGCGTTCCGCGAGGATGCCGCCAATCCGCGGCAGGGCGATGCGCGACAGGATCAGGTAGGTCGCCCCAAGGGCCACTACGATCCAGAATATCTGGTTGTCCCAGGTGGAGAAATCCAACTGAGGCATGCCGCCGCTGGCGGCTTCTTTGCCTGCGTCTGCAGCTGTGTCTTCGGTCGCCATATCGGCTCTCCTTGGCTGAAACCTGGCTTACAGCGGGGCGGAAACGCCAAGGTCTCCGCCCGCCCGTAAGGATATCCGTTTCAGCCGTTCTTAGACCGCAAACATCAGCAGCAATGCGACGAGGAACGAGAAGATCCCCAGAGCTTCAGCAAACGCGATGCCGATGAAGAGCGTGGCCGTCTGGCCCGCTGCGGCGGAGGGGTTGCGCAGCGCGCCCGCCAGGTAGTTGCCCGCGACCGAGCCCACACCGATGGCCGCGCCACCCATGCCGACGGAGGCCAGGCCTGCGCCGATGAACTTACCCATTTCTGCGATATCGCCTTCCATGATCTTTCTCCTTACGATGGAATTTGAGAGTTGCTTGAGGCAGGCCAGCGGCCCACGGCGTTAGTGATGCGGATGCAGCGCGTCGCGCAGATATACGCATGTGAGAATTGTGAACACGTAGGCTTGGATGAAGCTCACCAGCACCTCCAGCGCATAGATCGCGACAACCATGATGATCGACAGCGGCGTCACGATCAGACCGATCCCGGTGGAGATCAGCACCAACGGCGCGAAGGCTGCAAAGACCTTCAGAACGGCGTGACCCGCCATCATGTTGCCTGCCAGACGGATGGAGTGGCTGACGGGGCGCACGAAGTATGAAATCACCTCGATTATCGCCAGGATCGGCCGCAGCACCAGCGGTGCGGAAGACACCCAGAAGAGACTCAGGAAACCCGCGCCGTTTTTGACGAAGCCCAGGATGGTGACCGTCAGGAACACGCCCATCGCCATGATTACAGTCACTGCGATGTGGCTCGTAGGCGTAAAGGCGGTGGGGATCAGGCCGAGGAAGTTGGAGAACACGATGAACATGAACAGTGTCATGATCCAGGGGAAGTATTTCAGCCCCTCCTTGCCGCAGATGTCTTCCACCATCTTATGGATGAAGCCGTAAGCGAGCTCTGCAATCGACTGGAACCGCCCGGGCACCAGCGCGCGCTTGGAGCTGCCCAGAACCAGCAGCGCAAACACGCAGAGTACCGCAAGACCCATCCACAGCGCGGTGTTCGTGAGGGTCAGCATGCCCACGTCGCCGCTGCCAAACAGCGGCTCAACCACGAACTGGTCCATCGGCTTGAAGACCAGTTCGGCGCCTTTTTCCTCTGTGGCCATCTCAGGCTCCTTCGTCGTCCGCGGCCGGTTTGGCCACCTGTTTCTCCTGCAAGGCATTTGCGGATCGGATCACCGTTTTGACCCCGGCCGCAAAGCCCAACAGCGTGAAGACCACCAGGAAAAGCGGCAATGTGCCAAAGGCCCAGTCCAGCGCCCACCCGATGCCGAAACCGATCATCAGACCGGCCACCAATTCGATCACCATGCGCCAAGCCAAGTGGCCTTCGTCCATGGTCTTGTCGACGCGGGGCTTGGGCGCTGTGCGCGCTTTGGCGGCATCAATCCGGGCTTCCAACCGCTGCATCTGCTGCTTTTGGTCTGCCTCGGTCACGCCTGTGGCCCCTTGCGACGTTCGCCTGATAGCTACTGCGCGACATGCATAGAGTCAATTCCACCCGATGTCGCCTTAGCGCGTTGATATAGTTTATTATTTTCCTTCGCCCAGCGTGCGGCTGAGAACATCAAAGCCCATTCAATATTCAACCAATCGGTTGACGTTTGCGCCACAACCGGCGCATTGCGGTGCCATGAAGCCCACGCTCGATCAGGTCTTTGCCGCGCTCAGCGACCCCACCCGCCGCGCCATCCTCGCGATGCTGCTGGAGGACGACATGGCCGTCACGGATGTGGCGGAGCCCTTTGAGATGTCGCTGGCCGCGATTTCAAAGCACCTCACGGTGTTGACCCAGGCAGGCCTGATCAGCCAGGAAAAGCGCGGGCGCGTGAAGTGGTGCAAGCTGGAGCCCGACGCGATGCGGGACGCCTCCATCTGGATGCAGGGCTTTGGCCAGTTCGAGCCGGTGAACCTCGACGCTTTCGAGCGGTTTTTGGCGCGTGAACTGCCGTCGGACGATGCGTAGGGTGGGCAATCTGCCCACCACTCGGCGACGATGGGCAGATGGCCCACCTTACGACCCCTCATCGCGCAGCAGCAGCGCCAGCGCCAGCACCGTCAGCGCCACACCCCCCAGCACCAGCGCCGCAGGGGCGCCCCTGCCCAGCGCGATCTGCCAGACAATCACCCAGGACGGAATGAGGTAGGTATAGGCCATGACCTTGGCCGCGGGCAGCCGCAGCGTCGCAAACTGCAGGCAGAGCACGGACCCGGCGGTGGCAAAAACCGCCACGTAGAACAGCGTTATCCAAACGATGCCCGGCAAGGCCAGCCAATCGGTGCGCAAAATCTCCGGCGCGCTCCACCCGCCCAGAAGCACCGCGCCGCCCACCACGGTGCCAAAGGTGAACATCACCACATGCTCCCCGCGATTGAGCTTGCGCAAAAGCGGGGTGTAGAGCCCATGAGCCACGCATCCGATGAAATAGATCGCCTCCCCCCGCCCTACATCAAACGCCAACAGCGCCGCCACATCCGCGCGGAAAATCACCCAAAGCGCGCCCGCCCCGCCAATGATCAGCGCCACTGCCATCCGCGCCGTCAGCCGTTGGCCCAGCAGGACAAAGGCAAAGCCCGCCGCCATCACCGGCACGAGCGTAAAGACCGCCGCCGCGCTCACGGGCGGCGCGGTTTTGAGCCCCTCGAACATCATGGCAAAGTAAAACCCAAAGAGCCCGCCCAGCACCGCATAGCGCCAAGGCGCGCGGAGCGCCGCGCGACACCACACGCCCATGATGCGGGCCAGCGCAAAGATGCACACCGCACTCACCGCAAAACGCATCGCGTTAAAGGCGGTGGGATCAACCTGATCTGCCATCAGGCTGCCAAGCGCAAAGGATCCCGCCACAAGCCCCGAGAACAGCAACATCGCCAGATGGCCTTGTAGGCCGGGGTTCACAAAGCGCCCTCTTTCACGCGCTCCTTGATGAAGCTCAAAAGCGCCTGCACCTTGGTCGTGCGGTGCAGATCGACGTGGGTGACCAGCCACAGTGGCGCGGACCATTCGGGGCGGGGCGCGTGCACTTCGACAAGGCTGGGGTGCATTTCCACTTCTGACTTGGGCAGAAACCCGATGCCCGCGCCCGCAAGCACCGCTGCCTCCGCCGCGCGGGCGTCCGTCAGCCGGTACGTGACCCGGGCATCGGGCACATGGCTGCGCATCCACCGGTAGTATGGCGCGCGGCTGTCGCGGTCATCAGGCCCGACAAACCGGTGGTTGTCGTAGTCCTCCGGCCCCTTAGGCAGGCCGTGCGCCGCAACATACTCAGCACTGGCATAGGCCCCCATCTCTAACTCGATGAGCGGCTGCACAACGTTGTCAGGCTGATCCGGCGCGGGGCCCGCGCGCACCGCCACATGCGCCTCCCCGTACTCAAGCCGAAAGAGCCGCTCGCCCGTCAAATAACGCACGATGACATCCGGATAGGCGCGCTGGAAGGCGGCAAGGATGGGCGCCATGGTCTGCGAAACGGAGTCGAGCGATGTGACAACCAGTTCGCCCGACACCTCCGCCCCACGGCCCCGGATGCGCCCTGCAAGCTGGCTCAACTGGTCATCCGTGGCCGCGGCGACCCGCAACAGGTCGCGACCGGCCTCCGTCGCGGTGTAGCCCCGCGGATGGCGCTGAAAGAGCTTCGCGCCCAGCCGCTCTTCGAGCGCGTCGATGTGGCGGATGACCGTGGCATGGTGCACGCCCAGCGCCTCCGCCGCGCCGCTGACGGTGCCAAGCCGCGCGACGTGGTACGCGGTTTTCACCTCATCCCAGTTTTCCATGAAGGGCCTTTGTGCATATGCGAACAGAACACGTGCAATCTGTCCCGTTGCGTTCGCTGATGCAAGAGCCATCTTGGGCGTCAGGATTTCAACCGAAAGGACACGCCATGACACTTCTGCGCATCGATGCCTCCGCCAACACCACCTCATCCGTCACCCGCGATCTCACCGACCGCATCATCGCCCAGCTGAGCGCGGAGCACGTGCTGACGCGCGATCTGGCCGCGCAGCCGCTGCCTCAGATCACCGAAAGCTGGGCCAGCGCCCGTGCCACGCCCGAGGCCGACAGAACGCAAGCACAGCGCGATGAACTGGCGCTCTCCGACCAGCTCATCGAAGAAATCATGGCCGCCGATACGCTTGTCATCGGCCTACCGATCTACAACTTCTCGGTGCCTGCCGCGCTCAAGGCCTGGATCGACCTGGTTGCGCGGGCTGGCGTGACCTTTCGCTATACACCGGATGGCCCCATCGGCCTGATCGAGGGCAAGCGCGTGATCCTTGCCGTGGCCTCCGGCGGCACCGGCGTGGGTTCTGAGATCGACTTTGCCACAGGCTACATGCGCCACGTGCTGGCCTTCCTTGGCATGACCGACGTGGAGATCGTCGCCGCCGACCGCATGGCGGTCGCACCGGAAGCGGCGCTCGCCGCGGCGCATGACAGCATCGCGGACTTGAAAGCCGCAGCCTGATTGCCCTCTTGGCGGCGGCGCCTCAGCGACGCATACTTTGGGCATGAAGCCCAAAGTCGGACGCATGAAAATCAAGGAGCGCAGCCCGGAGCGGCTGCGCCTCTATCACTTAGGCTGGTACTACGCCGCTGGCAGCGCCGTATTCGGGCTGTTGTGCCTTTACGCCGCGATCAGCCTCTATGGCGAAGGCAACATCCGCGACGCTGCCATCTTCTTTTTCTGCGGCTGTGGCATGTCGCTGGGCCTCGCACTGGTTGCAACGCGCAGCGTGACTGTCACGCTCGACCGGGTGGCAGGCATCGTGCATGTGCGCAATGTGACAGCCACCGGCAAACGCGTCCGCTCCGCGCCCCTGTCTGCCCTGGCCAAAGCCGGGATCGACAGCAGCCGTACAGGCGATCTGCCCATGCACCGCCTGACCCTGCATTTCAATGACCGCGACCCCTGGATCGTGACGCGCATGTACACCTCCGGGGACGGCACCGAGCACGCATGCGGCATCATCAACGACTGGTTGCGCGACCGCGCGCATTTCGACGCGCCCGCCGCGCTCAAGGATGCCGCCCCGTGAAGGTGCTCCGCGACACGCCCGAGCAGTTGATTATCGAGAACAATCCAATCTGGCTCGCGGTGTTCCTAACAGGCTTTGCGCTGATCTTCCTTGGCATCGGGCTTTTCACGATGAGCACCGACTTCTGGCTGGGGCTCGCCTTTGTCGCCGGTGGTGTGCTTGCCGGGACGGTCTTCCTCATCTCCTTTGTCCGCCGCACGCAGGTGATCTTCGACCGGCCCCAAAACCGAGTGGAGATGCGGCGCAGATCGCTGCTGGGCTACAGCACGCGCAGTTGGGCGCTGGAACATTTCGCGCGGGCGGATGTGCAAAGCTCGCGCAGCGACAACAGCACCACATACCGCGCCGTGATGGTCTTTGACGGCGGCATGGACGCGGGCACCCATCCGATCACGCTGGTCTATTCCAGCGGCAGCGGCGCCCAGCGCGCCTGTGACGCCATCAACCGCTGGCTTGCGCAGGACGCTTGACTCGCAGGACCCCTGGACGTACACGGCCGCAACACCCGGAAGCAGAGCCTTCCGGTCCCTTGGCACATGCCGGGATCGCCCCCAGTCAGCGCGTCGCGCCCACTGGGGCCATTTCGCGTTGCGCCATTTGTGAATGACCGCGGGCGTTCCTAAGTTGGAGCCATCCCGCAACCGACGATGAGGGGGCAGATGCCCAATGTTTGAAAGCCTGAGCGAACGCCTAGGGAGCGTCTTCGACCGCCTGACAAAACAGGGCGCGTTGTCAGAAGAGGACGTCAAGACCGCCCTGCGCGAAGTCCGCGTGGCGCTCTTGGAGGCGGATGTCTCCCTGCCCGTGGCGCGCGATTTCATCAAGGCAGTGCAGGAACAGGCCACCGGCCAGGCGGTCACCAAATCCGTGACCCCCGGCCAGCAGGTCGTCAAGATCGTGCACGACGCGCTCATCGATGTGCTCAAAGGCGAGGGCGAGCCGGGTGCGCTGAAGGTCGACAACCCGCCTGCCCCCATCCTGATGGTGGGCCTGCAGGGCGGCGGCAAGACGACGACTACCGCCAAACTCGCCAAACGGCTCAAGGAAAAGGACGGCAAGCGCGTGCTTATGGCCTCGCTCGACGTCAACCGGCCTGCGGCCATGGAACAGCTGGCTATCCTCGGCGTGCAGATCGGCGTAGACACCCTGCCCATCGTGCCGGGCGAGCAGCCCGTGCAGATCGCCAAACGTGCCAAAACCCAAGCAGGCCTGGGCGGCTATGACGTCTACATGCTCGACACCGCGGGCCGGCTCTCCATCGACGAAGAGCTGATGCAACAGGTCGAGGACGTCCGCAACGTCGCCGAACCGCGCGAGACGCTGCTGGTGGTCGACGGTCTCACCGGTCAGGACGCGGTCAACACGGCCGAGAACTTCGACGCGCGCATCGGCATCTCCGGCGTGGTGCTCACCCGCATGGACGGCGACGGGCGCGGCGGCGCGGCACTCTCCATGCGCGCGGTCACCGGCAAGCCCATCAAGTTCGTGGGTCTGGGCGAGAAGATGGACGCGCTGGAGACCTTCGAGCCCGAGCGCATCGCGGGTCGCATCCTCGGCATGGGCGACATCGTCTCCCTCGTGGAGAAAGCGCAGGAAACCATCGAGGCCGAACAGGCCGAAAAGATGATGAAGCGCATGGCCAAGGGTCAGTTCAACATGAACGACCTCAAGATGCAGCT
>JBCCPS010000052.1:0-22628 GCA_039024775.1 Pseudomonadota bacterium | reverse complement strand
CTTTGGTTTGGGGGGGCCGGGTGCCCCGGGGACACGCCGGGGCCACCGCCGCCCGGGGATTGCCCCGGGGCCTCTGAGTTCAGGCTGGCGGATGCAACGACGCCCCGCCAGAGCAGATCAAGCTACTGCTTTTCCACGTTCCACAGCGCAAAGATGCCGCCATTGAGGAACCCCTGCACATCTGAGCGCAGAACGGTGGGCGTGTTGAACTGACCCAAGTGGATGTGGGTCGGGTACTCTACCCAAGCCTTCTGGATGTCCTCCACGATGGCCTTCTGATCATCGAAAGAAGTGGACCGCGCAAAGTCATCGCGCAGCTTTTCAATGGTCTCATCACAGGGCCAGCCGAAAAGCGCGCTGTCACAGGACGAGTTGAGGAATGCCATGGCCAGCGGGTTGAAGAGGTCGCCCGCGTCCCAGGCGGTGGCAAAGGCGTTCCAGCCGCCGTTTGCCGGCGTGTCTTGCTTGGCCCGGCGTGCGACCAGCGTGGACCAATCCATCGACTGCATGTCGACGGTAAAGCCCACCGATTCCAGCAGTTCCTTGGCCACCGGCGCGAGGTTCGTCAGCACCGGCACGTTGGTCGAATGCATCAGCACCACGGGCGTGCCGTCATAACCTGCCTCTTCCAGCATTTGCCGCGCGCGCGCGAAGTCGCTCTCCAAGAGCCCGTCCATGTGGGCCGTGGTCTCAAACGGCAGGCCGCAGACGAACATCGCCTTGCAGGTCTGGTAGTAGTCGGGATCGCCGATGGTCGCATCCAGGAAGTCCTCCTGGTTGAACGCCACCAGCACCGCGCGGCGGATGGCAGGGTCGTCAAAGGGCGGGTGCAAGACGTTGAAGCGGAAGGTGTACTGAAGTCCCGCGGGGTTGAATACGGAAGTGTAGGCGTCGTCATTGCCGTCGATCAGCGGCAGCAGGTCAGGCGGCATGCTCTCGATGATGTCCACCTCGCCCGCGAGCAGAGAGTTCACCGCCTGCTGCATGTCGCGGTTGGGGGTCCATTCCACGCGGTCCACCTTGGCGACCTTGCCACCGGCGAGCCCGTTCGCGGGCTCATCGCGCGGCACATAGTCCTCGAACTTGTCATAGACGACCTTGGTGCCGGGCTCCCATTCCTCGTTGTTGAAGACGAAAGGACCGGAGCCGATGTATTCCTCGATCTGCTCGGAGCCCGGTGTGGCCGCGATGCGCGCAGGCATCATGAAAGGCACGTTGGAGGAGGGCTTGGCCAGCGCCAGCTCAATGAGGCTCGTGGGCGTGTTGAGGGTGAAGGTCATGGTCTTGGCATCGGTCGCCACCAGCTCATCCACGAAGGTCATCATCTTTTGACCCATCGCGTCTTTGGAGGCCCAGCGGTTGATGGAGGCCACGGTGTCTTCCGCCGTCACATCCGCGCCATCGTGCCACTTCAGCCCCTCGCGCAGGGTGATCGTGACGGTCTTGCCATCCTCCGAGCGCGAAACGCTATCGACCATTTGCGGCTGGATGTTGCCCTCGGGGTCCAAGGTGAACAGCGTGTCATAGATCATGTAGCCGTGGTTGCGGGTGATGTAGGCGGTGGTCCAAATGGGGTCTAGGATCTTGAGACCTGAGTGGGGCACGACCTTGAGCACAGTCTCGGCCATTGCGGCGGGTGCTGTGGCGGCAAGCCCTGCGGCGAGCACGGCAGCCGCGGCTGCCCCCGCCAATGTGCCGCGCTTGAATGTCTGCAGCATGTTTATTCTCCCTGTTGTCGCATCGAAGTCTTTTGCTTGTTGCTTCTTAACTATTTCGCCGGGAAGTTGATGAGTCAAACGTTGTGCCTATAGTGGGCCGCGAAAGTCACCGGGATCAGGGGGATAAGATGACAGATCAGCCGCTTTGGCAGGCCAGCGCCTGCGATCTGGCTCAGCGCATTGCGGGTGGAGAGGTCTCCGCCCGCGACGTGGTGGAGGCAAACGTTGCCCGCATGGCCGCGCGCAACGGCGCGATGAACGCGGTTGTGGACGACCTGTCGGAGCAGGCGATGGACCGGGCGGCCGCGCTCGATGAAGCGTTCGCCGCCTCCGGCCCCGTGGGCCCGCTGCACGGTGTGCCGATCACGATCAAGGAGAACATCGACCAGACGGGCCGGGCCACGCCCAACGGGGTCGCGGCCTTCAAAGACATCATCGCGCCCGCCAACAGCCCCTTCGTGGAGAACATGGAACGCGCGGGCGCGGTCGTGATCGGGCGTACAAACACGCCGGAGTTCTCCTTTCGCGGCACCACCGACAACCCGCTGCATGGGCGCACCTTCAATCCCTGGAACGATTGGGCCAGCGCGGGCGGGTCCTCTGGCGGCGCGTCCTCCGCCGTGATGTCGGGCATGGGCGCGATGGCGCATGGCAATGACATCGGGGGCTCCTTGCGTTTTCCGTCCACCTGCACCGGCGCGGCGACGGTCAAGCCGGGCCTGGGACGCACGCCTGCCTACAACCCCAGCCAAACGGTGGAACGGGGAATCCTGGCGCAGATCAGCTCCGTTCAGGGGCTGATCTGCCGCGAGGTGCGCGACGTGCGGCTGGGGATGCAATCGGCCATAGCCTACAGCCCGCAGGACCCCTGGCAGGTGCCGATGCCCTGGGAGGGGCCCGCGCTGGAAGGGCCCATCAAGGTGGGCTTCACCACCGAGACCTACGGCTATGACATGGCGCCCGAGGTGGCTGCAGCTTTGCAGACTGCGCGAGAGGCTTTGGAGGATGCAGGCTACGCGGTGGAGGAAATCGAGACGCCCAACGTGGCCGAGATCGGCAAAATGGCTGCGCGCACGCTTTTCGGAGAGACCAAGGCGCTGCTGCTTGAGACCATGCGCACCCACGGCAGCGACCAGTTCAATACCTACTTTGACCACTGCTTTGAGCTTGCCCCGCCTTTTGAGGGCGACGAGCTGTTGCAGGCCTATGCCGCGCGGGCGGGCCATGTGCGCGACTGGCTGGTGCTGCTGGCGCAATTTCCGCTGGTGCTCACGCCCTTCATGCTGCAGCCGACTTATGCCCACGCCCGCGACCTTGAGGGGCGCGAAGGGGCGGCGGTGATCAACGACCAGTGTTTTTATTCCTTTGCGATGAACTTCATGGGTCTGCCCGCTGGCAATGTCCCGGCAAGCCTCAATGACGGCCTGCCCATCGGCGTGCAGATCGTGGGCCAGCGGTTCCGCGAGGACCTGATCCTGGACGCCTGCGAAGCGATTGAGACGCGGGTGGGCGTGATGGCTCGCACGCTCTTTGCCCGCGAAGACGTCTGAGCAGCGCCCAGCCTGAAACGAGAAAGGGCCGCCAACTGTGGCGACCCTTTCCCCGTGGGGAAGAATGGTGAACGCAGCCCGGCGGGGGGCCGCGCCCAGGGGGGTGGTGTCAGATCAGCAGACCACCGTGGCCTGGCCGTAAGCGCCACCACCGGTTGCCAAAATCTGATCTTCCATCACCATGCATTCCGCCACGAAGGCAGCCTCGTTCGGGGCGAGGGTCTCATAGGCGCCGGTCTCCCCATGCAGCATCGCATCCAGCGCAGAAACCGCGCGCGGGCAGTGCACCAATGCGCCGCCTTCGACATAGATGACCTCTTCTGCGGCAAAGATCAGCGTGATCAGCTCCACCTGCTGCTGCGGTGCCGCGCGGTAGATGCCGCGCACGCCGTCAAGCGCATGGGCAGGCACCACGGCAAAGGGGTCGCCAAAAGCATCCGCCGCCGCGTCGCTTTCCACCAGCACGCCCTGGTCAGGCAGCAGGGTCAATTCCGTCCGGTTGTCCAGCGCGCCCGCTGGCACCGTGACGGGCCAAAGCGACGGATCGCTGTGCGGCGCATCCAGCCAAAACGTCTGGCGGCGCACCTCAAGGAGTTCCTGCATGCCGTTGTCGAAGGTCAGCACCATGTCGCCCGCAGCCAGCGCGTCCACGCTGCGCCAGCCGAGGTTCGAGGCCACCCGCGTGCCCGCCATCAGGCCCATCGTCTGCTGGCCCAGCCCGCCGTCATAGGCGCCGGTCAATTCCATCGCGCGGTGGTTGATCGCGCTGTTTTTCATCGTCCATCCAAACATCTCATCCATCCCCATGGTGTTTTGCTGTCAGTGCAAACAAAAGGCATGATTCCCGTGGCTCGGAATTGCCGGGAAAGCGGCCTGAATGGGGCATTGTTCCGGCCAGATGGGCTAATCCCGGGATTTGGTTAAAATTAGTTAAGAATTTGTTACAGTTTCGAAGAATGCCGCGCCTTTTTGCGCGAAATCTCAGAAGGAATACCCGAATCGCGAGATATCCTCGGCGCAGCAGTCAGCGATAATCTGCGCCGTTTCGGGCTTGAAGTGTTGGGGGTAGGGGCCTCGGGCGGAGGCATTGGCCCGTCCAAGCCTCAGCTCAAACCCCAGATGCGCCATGAGCGGGGCGGCGTCCTCCTCGAAATGTTCGATGCGAATGTAGGCGCGCGCGTGCTCTTGCCCGCTGGCATCGGTCATGTAGCGCCGCGCGGGCCAATCGCGAAAGGCGGCTTGCGTGCCGGGGTCTTTCAGAAAGCCTTCGAAGTCTGCCGCTTTGGCCAGCGTGACGGCGGAGTGGTCAAACCGCTGTCCGCGCAGCCAGTGGTAGTAGCTAACCGCCCGGTCCCAGGGGTTGCGCACCAGTGTGAAGGTAAAGAGCCCTGGCAGCTCCTCAGGGCTGACAAGCCCGTCCAGATCGCGCAGCGTGGCGTGTTTCCAAAGCCGCCCGCGCGCTTCAACGTCTCTCATCTTCCGCCGCCGCTTCAGCGCTTTGGGCGTGTCGCCCAGCATGATGTCGTCTTTCATCGCCCGTGCTTCCAGCGCAAGCGCCATTGAGGTGCCGCCGGTTTTGGGGATGTGAATAAAGAGGTACCGCCGCCCCCGGCTGAGGATCATATGCGCGCCTCAGAGCTCTGCGGGGTCGGGCGCGCCTCTGACCGAAGCGCAATGACCGCGCCAGCCGCCGCGATGTGCCCCATGCCGAGAAGCGCGAGCGGTGGCACGCTCTGCCCCCATAGCATCCAGGCCCAGAAGCTGGCGAAAACGAGCAGGGAATATTCAAAAACCGCGATCTGGCTGGCCTCGCCCAGAAGGTACCCCCGGAAGATCAGCGCGATCCCCAAGAGCGAGCCCACCGCCTGGACGCCGAACCAAAACAGCATCGCGCCATCAAGCGGCCCCCAGGACCTCAGGACAAAGCCTGCGTGGCTCGTCGGTGCGCCGGTGCCGTCGATGGCCAGCACGCCGATCGAGCCAAAGAGCCCGAGCATCGCGAAAAAGCCCGCCGTGAGCGTCAGCGTGCTTTCGCCTTCGCACCAGGCGCGCGTGGCCACCGCGCCCACGGCATAAAGCAGCCCGGCCAGCACCGGCAGAAAGGCCACCGGATCGAGCGCTGCGGGGTCGGGCCGGATGACCATCAGCGCGCCCGCAAAGCCCGTGACGACGGCGAGCCAACGGAAGGGGCCCACCCGCTGGCGCTGAAAGATCACCGTGATCAGCACCACAAAGAGCGGTGCGGTGAAAAGCCCCGCCACCACCACGCCGATCGGCAGGACAGACAAGCAGCCAAAGTAGATGAGCATCGCCCCGCCCTGGAAAAAGCTGCGCCCCGCGACAGCCCAAAACCGGCGCGGGCGCAGCGCGCCCCAGCCCAAAGCCACGAGACCCGCAATCAGCGCCAGGCACATCACCGAGCGAACCATGTGAAACTGCCAAAGCGAGCCGCGTTCTGAGATATGCGGCACGAAGTTGTCCGTGAGGCCCAGCGTGAACATGCCTGCCAGCACGCTGAGCGCAGCTGCGCCCGGTCTGATGTCACGGCTTTGCATGATATTCTCGCCTCACTTCCCCCTTCCAAAGGCCACGGCGGGGGCCTACAACTCAAGCCCAAAATTGGCTCTCGCGTGCAAAGGGCCTGTGAAAGGGAGGAGACACCATGGGGTGGATGAAAGACGAAACCGGGCTGGATAAATGCGCGGCCAATCATGTGCCTTTGACACCGCTGTCGCATCTTCAGCGCGCGGCAGATGTCTTTTCAGATCACCGGGCCATGGTTTACGGCGATCACCGGGTGAGCTACGCGCAGTATCACGCGCGGGTGACGCGGTTGGCGTCGGGCCTGTCGGCCACGGGGGTTCAGCCCGGGGATGTGGTGGCCACGCTCCTGCCCAATGTGCCCGCACAGGCGGAGGCGCATTTTGGCGTGCCCGCTTGCGGGGCGGTGCTCAACACCATCAACATGCGGCTCGATGTGGGCACGGTGGCCTATATCTTTGACCACGGCGAAGCCAAGGTCGTGCTGGTCGATACTCAGTTTCTCGACCTCGCTGAAGCCGCCTGCGCGCAGATGGAGGGGCAGGCACCGCAGATCATCGAAGTGCCTGACCCGAGCGCAGGCTTTCCGGCTACTGGGCGCTATCCGCAATACGAAGAGGTGTTGGCCAGCGCCGATGAGGATTTCACCTGGGTCATGCCCGTGGACGAATGGGAGAGCCTTGCGCTGAACTACACCTCCGGCACCACCGGGCGGCCCAAGGGCGTGGTCTACCACCACCGCGGGGCGTACCTCATGACCATGGGCACCGTCATTTCCTGGCGGCTGACGATGCATCCCGTCTACCTGACCATCGTGCCCCTTTTTCACTGCAACGGCTGGAACCACACCTGGCTGATGCCGATGCTGGGCGGCACCATTGTGTGCTGTCGCGACATCACGGCGGGGGCTGTCTATGACGCCATCGCGGAGGAAGGCGTCACGCACATGGGCGGGGCCCCCATCGTGCTCAACATGATTGTGAACGCGCCCGAGACGGAGCGCCGCACGTTTGATCACACGGTTGAGGTCTTTACCGCCGGTGCGCCGCCAGCCCCCGCCACGCTGGGCAAGATCGAAAAGCTGGGCTTCAACGTGACCCAGGTTTACGGGCTGACTGAGACTTACGGGCACGTCACCGAATGCTATTGGCGCGACGAATGGACCGATGTGCAAGGCGCCGAGCGCGCCGCGATCAAGGCGCGTCAGGGCGTGCCCATGCCGATGATGGAGGATATCGCGGTGATGGATGCGGACATGGCCCGGGTGAGCCGCGACAGCACCGCGCAGGGTGAGATCATGATGCGCGGCAATTCGGTGATGAAGGGCTATCTGAAGAACCCGGACGCCACAGCGGAGGCTTTCGCGGGCGGCTATTTTCATTCCGGCGACATCGCGGTGCAGCATCCCGACGGCTACATCCAGATCGCGGACCGCGCCAAGGACATCATCATTTCGGGGGGTGAGAATATCTCTTCGGTGGAGGTCGAGGGCGTATTGATGGGCCACGAGGACGTTAATCTGGCTGCCGTGGTTGCCAAGCCGGATGAGAAATGGGGCGAGGTGCCCTGCGCCTTTGTGGAACTCAAGGAAGGCGCGTCGGCGGATGAGGCGGCACTCATCGCCTTCAGCCGGGAGACGCTGGCAGGGTTCAAAGCGCCCAAGCGGGTGGTGTTTCAGGAGCTGCCAAAGACCTCAACGGGCAAGATCCAGAAATATGAGCTGCGCAAGGTGGCAGCGGAACTCTAACGCGCACGCAGCCCCGGACGCGGGTACCGGGGCCTCTCTCACACGCGTCGGCCTGAGGCCCCGGTATCCGCGTCCCGGGCTGCTGGGCTTTACGCCCCGTGCTCCGGCCTTTTGCCCGAAGGGGCGACGTAGGGGCGCGTGACGTCTTTCAACGAGACCTCCAGCGCCTCCACTTCCAACCGGATCGCGCCATCGCCCGCCAGCGTCAGCGTCACATGGCCGGAAGGCGCGTCCGTCTCCTCAAAGCTCAGCGACAAGAGCGATAGGATCGTATCCGCATCCCCCCGCGGCACACCCTGGCTGGCGACACCCTGCACATTGGAGACCACAAGCACCGCCTGCACACGTTCTGCTGCGTGCCTTGCTGCCCCCTCATCCTCCCAACGCACGCGGTTGATCAGCAGCGCAAAGCGCCGCGCCCGGCGGTCAAACTGCATCTCGGAGGCTGGAAAGACCGCGTCCTGCACCAAGGCAGATATGACCTGCAAATCCTCTGCGTCCATCGCGCCGAGGTTCAGCGGCGCTTCGCGGCCGTCTTCAAATCGTGCGTCCTGTGTCATCCGTCGCTTTTGACCCTCTCGATCTGCGCGCCAATGCCCGACAGCTTGGTCACCACGTGTTCATACCCCCGGTCCAGATGATAGACCCGCGCCACGCGCGTCTCCCCCTCGGCCGCCATGCCCGCCAGGATCAGCGAAACGGAGGCGCGCAGATCGGTGGCCATCACCGGTGCGCCTTTGAGCCGGTCAACGCCCTTCACGGTCGCAGTGCCGCCCTGCACGTCGATGTCCGCGCCCATGCGTTCCAGCTCGGGCGCATGCATGAAACGGTTCTCGAAAATCTTCTCCTCCAGCACGGAGGTGCCTTCAGCGGTGCAAAGAAGCGCCATCATCTGCGCTTGCAAGTCGGTGGGAAAGCCGGGGAAGGGCGCGGTTGTGACATCGACTGCCCTGATGCGCCCGTTCTTGCGCGCCACCTTCAGCCCGCGTTCCGTCTCGCTCACCGCGATCCCGGCGGCATCGAGCCTTTCGCAAAAAGCTTCCAGCAGGTCGATGCGCCCGCCCAGGCATTCGACTTCACCGCCGCAAATGGCGGGGGCCAGCATGTAGGTCCCAAGCTCAATGCGGTCCGTCACCACGCGGTGTGTTGCGCCGTGCAGCTTTTCGACGCCCTGAATGGTGATCGTGCTGCTGCCATCCCCGTCGATCTGCGCGCCCATGGCCCGCAGGCACGTGGCCAGATCGACGATCTCCGGCTCGCGCGCGGCGTTGTTGATCACCGTGGTGCCCTTGGCCAGCGTGGCGGCCATCATGATGTTTTCGGTTGCACCCACAGAGGCGAAGGGAAAGTCGATGACCGCGCCTTTGAGCTGCCCGCCTTGGGCCTTGGCGTGCAGATAGCCGTCGCGCAGCTCGATCTCCGCACCCATCTTGGCCAGCCCGTCGGTGTGGATGTCCATGGGCCGCGCGCCAATCGCACAGCCGCCGGGCAGCGAGACCTCCGCATAGCCTTTCCGCGCCAGCAGGGGGCCCAGCACGAGATTAGAGGCCCGCATCTTGCGCACGATGTCATAGTCGGCGCGGGTGTTGATGGAGCCGTGGCTCGACATCGCCTGCACGAGCCCGTCCTGCAGCGCGCTCACCTCCGCGCCCAGCGACTGCAAAAGCTGCGTCATGGTGCGAATGTCAGAGAGCCGCGGCGCATTGGTCAGTGTCAGCGGTTCCTCGCTGAGAAGGGTGGCAGGCATCAGCGCCAGACAGGCGTTCTTGGCCCCCGCAATCGCGATGTCGCCCGAAACAGGCGCGCCGCCTTTCACAATGATGCTGTCCATGCTGCTAGCTGCCCTTCTTGTCGGGGCTTGCGCCCTCATCTTGTTCTGCCCGCGACCTTGCCTGTGCTTTGCGCCGCGCCATGTTCGCCTTGAGCGCTGATTTGAGCCTGTCTTCCCGCTTTTGCGCTGGCGTCTTGGGCGTTTCAGAGGCGGTTCGTTTTGCCATGCAGCCTCTCTAGCCGAAGCCCTCCTGCGGGTCCAGATTGCGCTTGCACGGATGGGGGATTGCAGCTAATCACGCGCGCACATCGGCGCTGCTGTAGCTCAGAGGTAGAGCACTCCCTTGGTAAGGGAGAGGTCGAGAGTTCAATTCTCTCCAGCAGCACCACCTTGCCCCTTTATCGCTTGACGTCTGGCCAACAGCCTCAACACCCGCATGCAGTAAGGGGATTTCACAAAAGTTAGATGAGACCTTTGGCGACGACGCTCAAATCACATCAGACGGTCCCACTTGGTCTCAAACCTTGCTGATGGCGCTGTGAATGGGTTTGAGCAAAAGGGCCACAAAACGCTGCTTCGTTGCTGGCAAATAGCGGCCTAGGATGGTGTGCGAATGGATCAGTTGGACCCTCTGCGCGGGCCTACAATTCAAGGGCTTTCCGCTTTGAAAATCTCGCTTTCGCAGGGCGGCAGCCCAGTCTCGGAAAGGGCTTGGTAACCAAGGTAGTCACATTAAGACCATCGTAAGGGATCCGCTCTTATGTGGCCGCAGGTTTGTCAGCGCGGCACCGCAGAGAGGGTAGTAAGATGGCTTCAGATCAGGCACCGAAACTCAAAACCGGATTGGTTCAAAGTCTCTTTTTCAAATGCACGCTCATCATCGCGGCCTGTACCATTGCTGTTGTGGCAACGATCGAGACCAAAAACTACATCTCCACCCGCGCTGCCGTGGTCGAACAAGTCGCCGAAAGAGCAGACGAGGTGTCGCGTCTTCTGTCGCTGCAGCTGGGTGGTGCTGTTCGATTTGCAAATGCCGATGCGGTTGGGATGATCGTGGAAGACGTGATCGAGACTGCAGGCCAGGACGCATTGGGCGCGCTTGTGGTGGATCGGACGGGCAGCGTTGTCTACAGCTCTCCAAGTGTTGCCTTTGACCAAGCGGAGGCGGAGCAGTTGGCGCAAGCCGCCCTTCAAGAAGGCGCACCGCAATTTGCCCGGTACGGCAAGACCGCTGCCATCCCGTTGGTCTTTGGTGGCGGCGATGCGCAGGTCGGCGTGGTGGTGACAGCTTGGACGATGGATTACCGCTACGCCGAGATGTGGACAGGGATCCTGCGCGGGGTCGCTTTTGGCTTGGGGGCGCTTTTCGTTTCGCTCATGATCGCGGCCTATCTGCTGCGGTGGCGCGTGTCCAAACCGATCCGGCGGCTGAATTACGCGATGGCGCGTATGGCGCAAGGAGATTTTGACACACCTGTGCCCGCACGAAAAAGCCGAGATGAAATCGGCGAAATGGGCCGCCAACTCGATGCCTTCCGGGTGGAGCTGGGCGCGGCCGAAGCAATTGCGCGTGAGGCAACGATAAAGGGGGCCGCATTCACTGGCAGCACCGCCCCGTCGATGCTGGTGGACGAGGCCTTCAAGATCACAGTCGTCAATCCAGCGTGCACCGCTCTTGTGTCGGGTGTGATGCCGGATATCGCGACGCTGTGGCCCGGGATCGATCCTGACCATATGATCGGGCAGGACCTGCGCGCGTTGAGTGGTGTCGAGAAGGCAATCGATGAGATAACAAGCGCGACGGACGGCAAGACAGCAGGATATGAGACGTCGCCGGTGAACCTCAAAGTTGGGACGCGAACGCTTCAGTTGCGCATCAACCCGGTAACGGATGACCAAGGCAACACCTTTGGTTACGTCATCGAGTGGGATGACTTCACCGAGGCGCTGCGCAATGCCGCGCTTACACAGGCCATCGACACATCGCAGCTGCGCGTGCAGTTTGACACCGACGGTCGCGTCAGCGACGCCAACGACAACTTCCTTGCCGCCATTGGCGGTACCTTTGAAGACACAAAGGTCTGTTCCTTGCCTGATATGTTTGCGGGCAATTTCGAAGGGGATGCCGATGGCAGCGCCTTCGCCGCGCAAGTTTGGGAAAACAAGGTTCCGCCGGGCCGCTACAAAGCCTACAGCGCGCATGCCCAGACAACCTTTTTGATGCAGGGCTGTTTTGCTCCAATCCTCAACGACAAGGGGGAGAAAAAGGGCCTGGTCTTTATCGGAACCGATGTCACCGAACAGGAAAAGGAGATGCAGAAAGTTCAGGCGGAGCGGATGGCCGCTAGTCAAGAGCAAAGCCGCGTGATGGAGTTGCTGGGCGGCGCTCTCAACAGTCTGTCCGACGGGGATCTGGAGATCAGGATCACCGAGGACGTGCCGCCATCCTACGAAAAGCTGCGCAACGATTTCAACGGGGCGGTGGCCGCGCTGGGCGACGCGATTGGCCTTGTGGTGCACAACACAGAGTCGATCCGAAGCGAGACCAAGGAGATCACCTCTGCCGCAGACGATTTGTCACGACGTACGGAAAAACAGGCCGCAACGCTGGAAGAAACCGCCGCCGCGCTGGATGAGCTGACCGCCTCCGTCCGCTCTGCTGCAGATGGCGCAAACAAAGTGTCGGGCATGTCAGAGGACGCGCAGCGCAACGCAGAGCAGGGCGGCGTGGTCGCCAGCGACGCGATGAAGGCGATGGACGGCATCAAGAACTCGAGTCAGGAGATTTCCAAGATCACCAATGTGATCGACGACATCGCCTTCCAGACCAATCTGCTGGCGCTCAACGCGGGCGTGGAGGCTGCCCGCGCGGGCGAGGCTGGACGCGGCTTTGCGGTGGTGGCCACGGAGGTGCGCGCGCTGGCACAGCGGTCCTCTGACGCGGCGAGCGAGATCAATGCGCTGATCAGCTCCAGCGGCGAGCAAGTGCAGCAGGGCGTGGACCTCGTGGACCGCACCGGCACCGCGCTTGCGTCCATCGTGTCCTCCGTGAAGGACATCTCCAGCCGCGTGTCGGAGATCGCCCGGTCGTCCGCAGAGCAATCAGCAGGTCTGGCGGAGATCAATACAGCGATCAACGAGCTGGATCACGTGACTCAGCAGAACGCCGCGATGTTTGAGGAAACCACTGCCGCCAGCCATGCGCTGACCGCTGAAGCGGATGCGCTGACCGAAGCCGTGATGCGTTTCCGCGTGGCCAATGCGCCCAAAGGGCCAAGCGTGCCTCAGCCGGAGAATAGGCAAGAACCCAAGTCGGCCCAGGCGCCGGGCGCAGAAGCGCCAAAGGCTATCCCAAAGGCTCCGGCGGCGATGCCAAAGGCACCGGTAACGCCAACGGCCCCTGCGGCGGACGGGAATGCGGCCCTAGACGTCGCGTTCGCGGACGATCACGACGACTGGGAGGAGTTCTAGGCGGTTGCTGACGCTAGTCGCGCGTGCCGGAAAACCGTTCTTCCCAGGCCGTGCGGTCCTCATCGCTGATCTTGGCAAAGAGCACCTCGGGCACCTCGAAGACATGGCCGGGCGCCATGGATGAGAGTGCTTCGGGCACATCTTCGGGCCAGGGCGCTTCTTCCATGTTCATCGCGGCCAGCATCTTGGCGGAAGCCTCTGGGATAAACGGGGCCGAAAGCACCGCGTAAAGCGGGATCAGGTTGAGCGCCAACCGGACCTGTGCTGCTGCTGCATCCGGGTCCTGCTTGAAGACCGTCCAGGGCGCTTGAGCTTGCAGGTATTCATTCCCCGCCGCCCAAATCGCGCGCAGTTCAGTGGCGGCCTTGCGCACTTCGATCTTGTCCATCAGCGCGCTGTAGCGGGCCACCCGCGCCGTCAGATCTGAGACAAGCGCCTCTTCGGCGGGGCCATAGTCGCCCGCCTCGGGCACTGCTTCGCCGAATTTGGAGCGGCAGAATTTGGTGATGCGGCTCACGAAATTGCCAAGCACGTCTGCGAGGTCTTTGTTGATCGCGCTCTGAAAGTTCTCCCAAGTGAACTCTGCGTCCGATGTTTCGGGCGCGTGGCTCAACAGCCACCAGCGCCAGTAGTCGCTTGGCAGGATGTCCAGCGCCTGATCCATGAACACGCCGCGCCCGCGGCTGGTGGAAAACTGACCCCCATCATAGTTGAGGAAATTGAAGGACTTGATGTAGTCCACCAGCTTCCAGGGTTCCTCCGACCCCATGATGGTCGATGGAAACGACAGCGTGTGGAAGGGCACGTTGTCCTTGCCCATGAATTGGGTGTAGGTCACATCCGCCGCGCCCTTGTCGGTGCGCCACCAGCGTTCCCAATCCTCACCTTTGCCCGCATCGACCCATTCCTGCGCGCAGGCGATGTATTCAATTGGCGCGTCGAACCAGACGTAGAAGACCTTCCCCTCCATCCCGGGCCAGTCTTGTGTGCCGCGTTTCACCGGTACGCCCCAGTCCAGATCGCGGGTGATGCCCCGGTCCTGCAGCCCGTCGCCGTCATGCAGCCATTTCTTGGCGATGGAGGTGGTAAGCACCGGCCAGTCGGTCTTGCTGTCGATCCAGGCGTCGAGCCTGTCTTTCATTGCGGACTGGCGTAGCATCAGGTGCTTGGTCGCGCGCATCTCCAGATCGGTGGCGCCCGAGATGGTGGAGCGCGGATCGATCAGCTCTTCGGGGTCCAGCAGCTTGCCGCAGTTGTCGCACTGGTCCCCCCGCGCGTCTTCAAAGCCGCAGTTGGGGCAGGTGCCTTCCACGTAGCGGTCGGGCAGGAAACGCGCGTCTTTGGGGGAATAAATCTGGCGCTGGTCGACTTCCTCGATAAGCCCTTTTTCGGCAAGCACGCCCGCGAAATGCTGCGTGAGCGCATGGTTCTGAGACGAGGACGACCGCCCGAAGTGGTCAAAGCTGAGCCCGAACCCCGCCGCCAGCCGCGCCTGCACCTCGTGCATCTTGGCGCAGTACTCAGCCACCGGTTTGCCCGCTTTCGCAGCGGCCAGTTCGGCGGGGGTGCCGTGCTCATCGGTGGCGCACAAAAACAGCACTTCATGGCCGCGCATCCGCAGGTAGCGGGCAAAAAGGTCCGCAGGCAGCTGGCTGCCCACAAGGTTGCCCAGATGCTTGACCCCGTTGATGTAGGGGATGGCTGAGGTGATGAGATGTCGTGCCATGGCGGTCACCTTTTGCTGATCCGCATCCTCTAGCCTCTTGCGCTTTGACATGCCAGCCCGTCAGGGCGGCGGCGGTGCCTTAGGGTCGCGGCTGCGACCTAGCAGACGCCCGATGGTGAAGCTGGTGCGCGGCGCGTAGACGTAAGGCGTGCGCTCGGTCCGCGTAGCGCGCGCGCGCATGCGCACCAGGCCGTAGAGCACCAGCGCCAGATGCGCGCCGGAAATCATCATGAAGAGCGCGCCCGGTCCGAAGTTCTCGATCAGCACAGAGGCCAGATAAGGCGCAAAGATCGCGCCCACCGCGTAAAAGAACATGAGTGCTGCCGAAAGCTCGACCCGTTCCGCGCTGGTCGCGAAATCATGGGCATGGGCGGCCGCGACCGAATAGATGGGAAAAGTCGTCAGGCCAAAGAGCCCCGCCGCCAGCATCACACCCATGGTGCCAAGCTCAGGGGAGAAGACCGTGACCGCGCAGGTGGCCACCGCCGCGATGGAGAGCCAGATCAGCACCCAGCGGCGGTCGTATTTGTCCGCCAGCCAGCCGATGGGAAATTGCGCCAGCGCGCCGCCCAGCACAAAAGCGGAGAGGAACCAGGCGATCTGGCCCGCTGTGAGGCCGACCTCTTGGCCGTAGATCGGGCCCACCATGCGAAAAGAGGCAGCAGAGACCGCGGCCACCACCACGCCCGCCGCCGCGAGCGGGGAGCGCTCCCAAGCCAGCCGGGGCCGCAGGCGCGGGCGCTCGGGCGTTTCGGGTTGTTTTACGGTGGTCAGCGTGATCGGCAGCAGTGCCGCGCAGCACAGGATCGCCAGAAGGTTGTAGGACACGTAAGACGCCGGGGCCAAGAGCCCCACCAGCATCTGAGCGCCCAAGGAGCCGGTCATGTCGACCACGCGGTAGATGCCCATCGCGCGCCCCCGCGTCTCATTGGTGACCTTGGCCTGCAGCCAGGCCTCAATCACGGTGTAGCATCCCGCCATGCAAAGGCCTGACCCCACCCGCATCACTGTCCAGGCAAAGGGGTCCAGCACCAGCATATGCGCCATCAGGCTAATCGCGCCCAGGGCGGTGAAGGCCGCGAAGGCGCGGCTGTGCCCGATGGAGCCCATGAGCCGTGGCGCCCACCAGCAGCCAATGAAAAAGCCCAGAAAATGCGCGGAGCCCAGCAGGCCGATCTCTTGCTTGGAAAAGCCCAGCTGGGTGCCAGAGAGCACATCAATCGGCCCCACACCGCCCGAACTGAGCTGCAACAGGATCACGGACAAGAAGAGGGCAGCAAAAGAGATCAGAAGGCGCATGGCGGCACCCTACGCCTGCGGCTCGAACGCCCGCGCGGAATTCCGACACGCTTTACGTCGTTTTTGATCGGTATGGTTGCATTGCCAGGTTTGCTGCGCCATCTAGCCGTCAGCGAAGGGGTTTTCATATGAAGATGAATGATCTTGGCCAAAGCGGCCTGATGGTCTCCGAGCTGTGCTTGGGGACCATGACCTATGGCACTCAAACCCGCACAGAGTACGCGCACAACCAGATCGACGCGGCTTTGGCTGCGGGCATCAATTTCATCGACACAGCGGAGATGTATCCCGTCAATCCCGTCAGCGCAGAAACCATCGGTCGGACAGAGCGCATCATCGGGTTGTGGTTTGAGCGCGACAGCAGGCGCGATGAGGTGGTCCTCGCCACGAAGCACTCGGGCGAGGGGTTGAGCCAGGTGCGCGAGGGCGCGCCGATTTCCTCCGCCACGATTGCCGAGACGGTGGAGGGCTCGCTAAGGCGGCTCAAAACCGACTACATCGATCTCTACCAATTTCACTGGCCCAACCGTGGCAGCTACATGTTCCGGCAGAACTGGAGCTATGACCCCTCCGGGCAAGACCGCGCGGCGGTGATCGCCAACATGGAAGACTGCATTGGCGCGCTGCAGCGCGAGGTGGAGCGGGGGACGATCCGCTACTTTGGTTTGTCGAATGAGAGCGCCTGGGGCATGACCCAGTGGGCTGAGGCTGCCGCGCGCCTGGGCGGGCCGCGCCCGATTTCGATCCAGAACGAGTATTCGCTGCTCTGCCGGATGGCCGACACGGATGTGGCGGAGGCCTGTCTGAATGAACGCATCGACATGTTCGCCTTCTCGCCCCTGGCGACGGGACTGTTGACGGGCAAGTATCAGGGCGGCGCGATCCCAGACAATTCGCGGGCCAGCATCGGGCCTGCGCTGGGCGGCCGCATGACTGACCGCGCCCTGTTGGCGGTTGACGCCTATCTGGAGGTGGCCCGAAAATTTGGGCTGGATCCCGTGCACATGGCGCTGGCTTGGGCCTGTCAGCGGCCTTTCATGGGGTCGGTGATCTTTGGGGCGACGACGCAGGCGCAATTAGAGCATGTGATCGCGGGCCAGGACGTCACGCTGACGCCCGAGGTGCTGCACGCGCTGGATGAGGTCCACCGGGCGCATCCGATGCCGTATTGAGCGGGCGAAATCTTTGAAAGATTTCGGACCGTTTTCTTTGAAAGAAAACGCGCCCGCGCGGTTGCGTGTCGTTTTTGGCTTGGATCGGCGTGAGCGCTCACGCAAAGCTGCGGCAAAACGGAGCAGGGGGGGAATCGCGCCGTGCCGCTTACCATGAACAAAGAGGTCTTCATCACCTGTGCCGTCACCGGCTCGGGCGGCACGCAAGACCGCAGCCCCCATGTCCCGCGCTCACCCGCCCAGATCTCCGAAAGTGCCATCGCCGCGGCGAAGGCAGGCGCGGCCATCGTACACTGCCACGTGCGCGACCCCGAGACCGGCGCGCCCTCGCGCGACCCCGGGCTCTTTCGGGAGGTGACTGATCGGATCAGAGACAGCGAAACGGATGTTGTGCTCAACCTCACGGCGGGCATGGGCGGGGACATCGTCTTTGGCCCGGTGGAGAACCCCATGGCCCTAAGCCAGCAGGGCACCGACATGGCAGGCGCGTCCGAGCGGGTGGCGCATGTCGCCGCTTGCCTGCCCGAGATTTGCACGCTCGATTGTGGCACGATGAACTTTGCGGAAGCCGACTACGTCATGACCAACACGCCCGGCATGCTGACCGCGATGGGCCGCATGATGACGGAACTTGGCGTCAAGCCGGAGATTGAGGCCTTTGACACCGGACACTTGTGGTACGCCAAGCAGTTGGTCGCGGACGGCGTGCTGGAGGCGCCCGCGTTGGTACAGCTGTGCATGGGCGTGCCCTGGGGCGCGCCGGATGATCTCAATACCTTCATGGCGATGGTGAATAATGTGCCGGACGATTGGTGCTTTTCCGCCTTTGGGCTCGGGCGCAACCAGATGGCCTATGTCGCGGCGGCCGTGCTCGCGGGCGGCAACGTGCGGGTTGGGCTGGAGGATAACCTCTGGCTCGAAAAGGGCGTGCTCGCGGAAAACTGGCAGTTGGTCGAACGGGCGCAGACCATCATCGAAAACATGGGCGCGCGGGTGATCGGACCGGATGAGGTGCGCATGAAGCTGGGGCTGGAGAAACGGGCACCGGCGGCATGAGGCGCGTGAGCGCGGCGGTGGTGGCGCTGATGCTGGCGGGATGTGGAACACCGCAGCCCGAGGCCTTCGACGGTTTCAGCTTTCGCGACCGCAGCGTGCCCATGGGCGTGATTTCGCGCTTTGATGAGGCGCGCTTTGAAGGCGCATGGCAGGTGCGGGCGCGCATCCCGGGTACGGAGGCCACGGACACGATCCGCTTCGAAGACCGCGCGACGGGGCTGCAGATGCAAGTGCGGGCGCAAAATTGCGGCTCCGGTCAGGCCTGTGTCGACATCGCCGACACGTTGCGTGTCACGCGAGAAGACGGGCAGGCGGGCAAGTATCTGGTCGAGATGGCCTCCGGCCAGACGCGCCGGATGTGGGTGATCTGGGTGGACGAGGGCTTTCGCACCGCGGTCATTGGGAACCCTGAGGGCAGCTTTGCCTGGGTGCTCGACAGGCAAGCCAGCGGCGGCGCGGACCGGCTGCTTGCGGCGCGTGAAATTCTGGATTTCAACGGCTATGACGTGAGCCAACTGAGGGTGGCGGAGTGATCGGGGCGTTCCTGATGCTTGCCGCGATGGGCTTGGCGGCGGTGGGCGTGGGCGGCATGGTGCTGGGCGCGCGCGAGCGCCCGCCATTTGGCCTGAGCCTGCCGGGCCTGGCGCTGATTTGTCTCACGCTCGCACTGCTTGGCGTGGTGCTTTTGCGGATGGGGGTGTGAATGGCTAAGACTGCGGCGATCATCGGCGGTGGCGTCATCGGCGGCGGCTGGGCCGCGCGGTTCCTGCTCAATGGTTGGGATGTGGCCGTTTACGACCCGGACCTGCAAGCCGAGCGCAAGATCGCAGAGGTGCTGGCCAACGCGCGCCGCTCCTTGCCGGGGCTCACGGATGTGGCACTGCCGCCCGAAGGCGCGCTCAGCTTTCACGCCACGATTGGCGAGGCGGTTGCGGGCGCGGCCTGGATACAGGAAAGCGTGCCGGAGCGGCTGGAGATCAAACATGCGGCGCTGGCGGAGATCCAGGCCGCTGCAAGCCCAGATGCGGTGATCGGGTCTTCCACCTCTGGTTTCAAACCCTCCGAGCTGCAGCAGGGCGCCGCACGCCCTGGCCAGATCATGGTCGCGCATCCTTTCAACCCGGTTTACCTGTTGCCGCTGGTCGAACTCGTGCCGGGCGAGGCGGGCGACGCGGCGCTCACCCGGGTGGCGCGCGCCACGCTCTCTTCGCTCGGGATGTACCCCCTACACCTCAAGCGCGAGATAGACGCCCATGTCGCGGACAGGTTTCTGGAGGCCGTCTGGCGCGAGGCGCTCTGGCTCGTCAAGGACGGGATCGCCACGACCGAGGAGATCGACAACGCGATCCGCTATGGCTTTGGCATCCGCTGGGCGCAGATGGGCCTTTTCGAGACCTACCGCGTGGCAGGCGGCGAGGCGGGCATGAAGCACTTCATGGCCCAGTTTGGCCCCGCGCTGAAATGGCCCTGGACCAAGCTGATGGATGTCCCAGACTTCACCGACGAATTGGTCGACCTCATCGCCGGTCAGTCGGACGCGCAATCGGGCGCCTATACCATCCGGGAACTGGAGCGGGCGCGCGACAACAACCTTGTTGCGATGATGCGCGCGCTCAAGGCGCAGGACTGGGGCGCGGGCGCGCTTTTGAACGCGCAGGAACGGCAGATGCGCGCGGGCACCGTGCACGCCGCGCGCGCCGCTGATCTGCCAGCCGATCAGCCGGTGTTGACAGCGCAGCGGACGGTCCCGCTCGATTGGACGGACTACAACGGCCACATGACCGAAAGCCGCTATCTGCAGGCCTTTGCGGATGCAACCGACCGGTTCATGGAGATCATCGGTTGCGATGCGGCCTATATCGCCAGCGGTGGCAGCTATTTCACCGCGGAGACCCATATCCGGCACCTGAATGAAGTGCACGCAGGTGCTGTGATCGAGATCACCACGCGGGTCATCGCGGGCGCGGGCAAGAAGATGCACCTCTGGCACGAGATGCGGGAGGGCGACCGGCTGCTCGCGACAGGGGAGCATTTCCTGCTGCACGTGAGCCTTGAGACGCGCAAACCCAGCGCTCCCAGCGCCGAGATTGAGACCGCGCTGGCGCGCTTTGCAGCAGGCCACGCAGCCCTTGCGCTGCCAGAGGGGCTGGGCCGCGCCATTGGCGCGCAACGCTGAAAGCCGGTTTGTCTCAGGTTTTGGGTTGGTGGCTTTATCGGATCAGTGCGCGCAGCTCTGTCAGGTAGTCGGGGAAGTCACGTGCGGTGCGCGATGCCTCCCGGATCAGCACGTCGAAATCGCGGGTCATCGTCTCAATCCGGTTCAAATCGCGGAACGCCATATAGTGCCCGCCGGTGTAGATCACCGCGAGCAGCGGGCCGAAGATCGTGACCGGCGCGGAATAGAGCCTGCGCGCATCGAATTGGTAGATGCGCAGGCGGGGGTAAAGCTGCCGGGTGAGCGTGATCAGCTGATCGGTCTGCGCCAGCCGGGTCGGGGCGGGCAGGCCCGCGTAATAGCCGGTCCCGCGGATGAAACTGTCGATCTCAAAGAGCGGCAGCGCGATCTCATACTCAGATCCCGCCTGCCGCATCCAGTCGAGCCTGTCACGCGCGGCATTGATCGCTTGCTGGGCGGTACGCCCGAGGTGAGGCCCGTATTCCCAGGTCAGCAGCGCATCGGTTTTGAGCATATCGGGCAGGGCGGCGGGCGCGTGACGGATTTTGTACCCCAAGGCTTCGCGATGCCAGGCGATGATCTGTTCATCCACAAGGGCGCGCGGCGCCTGGGAGATCTCAAAACTGCTGGCGGCGATATCGGCGGCGGATTCGGGCCGGTGCGACAGGCCCAGCAGCCAGTCAGCGGACACCGAAAGCTCCGCCGCCAGGGCGCCCACCACATGCGCCCCGGGCAGGCGCGCGCCGTCGCCACTCAAGGCTTGGGACAAAGTCGAACGGTCCGCCCCGATGCGGCGCGCGAGCGCGCTTTGGGTCACGCCAGCCTGGGCCATCGCCCCCGCTAGACGCGCGCGAAACTGGCTGGCGCGGGTGAGTTTGTCGAGTTTCACCATCTTATGGTGATAATTATCACATCTTGCGCGCAATGTTAACGATTATCGGAATGGAGCGCGCGCGCTTTGCAGGCATCATCGGCTGCGGGACAAGACGGAGCATCCATGACACAGACCGCAGCAGCAGCGACTTCTCAAGAGCCCATCCGCTCAGGTTTGCGGGCCTGGGACTGGCCGACCATCGGGCTTTTTGGCCTTTGCATCTGGGTGCTGATCGGCGGCGTGCTGATGTGGGAAGTCTTTGCGGCCCTGGCCTTTTGCATGGTCGTTCTGGCGCTGGTGCTGCATTCCTCCCTGTCTCATGAGGTTTTGCACGGCCACCCCTTCCCATCAGAGCGGGCGGGCACCGCGCTGGCGCTGATCCAGCCGGGGCTCGCGATACCCTATCTGCGGTTCAAGCGTCAGCACCTGGCCCATCACATGGACGCCAATCTGACCGACCCCTATGACGATCCCGAAAGCAACTACATGGACCCCGCCGTCTGGGCCCGGCTACGGCCCTGGCAGCAGGCGGTTTTGCGGTTCAATAACACGCTTTTGGGGCGGATGGTCGTGGGTCCGGTGGTGGCGCAATGGGCTTTCATGCGCGGGGACTGGCAAGCGGTCCGCGCGGGCGACCGGCAGGTGCTGGGCGACTGGCTGGCGCATGTGCCCGGCGTGGTGCTGGTGCTGTGGCTCGTGGCTCTTTCGCCGATGAGCATGCCGGTTTATCTGGCCGCGTGCTACGCCGCGCTCAGCATCCTGAAAATCCGAACCTTCATCGAACACCGCGCGCATGAACACTCCGCCGCGCGCACCGTGATCGTGGAAGACCGCGGGCTTCTGGCCTTTCTCTTTCTCAACAACAGCCTGCACGTGGTGCATCATGTGCATCCGAAGGTGAGCTGGTACCGCTTGCCCGCGCTCTACCGCTCCCAACGGGCGCGGTTCATCCGGCGCAACCGGGCCTATGTCTACCGCTCTTACGCGCAGGTCTTTCGCGCACATTTCCTGAAAGCCAAGGACCCCGTACCCCATCCGCTCTGGCAGGAGCACGCCGACTAGGGCAAAGATCGCGCCATGCAGGCGCTTTTACCCGACCTATGGATCATCATGACGGTGCTGGCCGCCACGTTTCAGACGGCGCGCTTCATGTTGCAAAAGGTCCTGGCCACTTCCACGCTCTCTGCCGCGGGCGCGACCTTTTCCCGATTTCTCTATTCAGCACCTTTCATCCTTGTGCTGCTGGCGGCCTATCTGGCCTGGGCAGGCACCGCCTTGCCCCGCATCCTGCCGCCCTTTTGGGCCTACGGTGCTGCTGGCGGCGCGAGCCAGATCGCGGCGACTGTTTGCGTCGTCTTGCTGTTCAAAGAGCGCAACTTCGCCGTAGGCATCACCTTCAAAAAGACGGAAGCCATTCTGACCGTGCTCACCGGTTGGCTGTTGCTGGGCGAGGGGGTTTCGGCCCTGGGTTTCCTCGCCATAGCACTGGGCGTGGCGGGGCTGCTGCTGCTGTCTGCCGCGCCCGCG
>JBCCPS010000051.1:0-22689 GCA_039024775.1 Pseudomonadota bacterium | reverse complement strand
TGGAAGAGGTTGTGCAAATCCACCTTCCAGTACCACTGGGTGTAGATGTTGGCGGGCAGGTTCATGCGGGCGAGCTCTCGGGCCAGGCCGTCCTGGCCGTCTTGAGAAATCATCTCTTCGTAGTGGTCATAGGCGCGGGTGGAATCGGCCTTGAGGATCTCCAGCACCCGGGCGGCCTCCGCGCCCTCCAGCAGCCCGCCCCGCCCCTGGTTGTTCACGGTGGACTGCGCGTTCACGTGTTCGGGCGCGGGGATGTAGAATTCGCGGTCCAGGATCGAATAGCGGGCGGAGTATTCATTGACGTTGGCGGTGCGGTGGCGGATCCACTGGCGCGCAACAAAGACGGGCAGCTTCACATGCAGCTTGATCTCGCACATCTCGAAAGGCGTGGAATGCCAGTGGCGCATGAGGTAGCGGATCAGCCCGGCATCGTTCTGCACCGACTTCGTGCCCTTGCCATAGCTCACCCGCGCGGCCTGACAGATCGCGGCATCGTCGCCCATGTAGTCGATCACGCGGACAAAGCCGTGGTCGAGCACTTCGTGCGCGCGGTAAAGATGCGCCTCCATCCCCGGCACGGTGGCGCGCAGTGTGGGCACGGTCTGCGACCGCAGGGTGTCGATCTCGCTTTGCTGCTCGGGCGTCAGGGGCATGGGGCGCGTCCTTTGGGGCGGGAATTGAAGGCTAGGATTCGGATTTGACTATATCTGCGCGGCCACCCGGCAGGAACCGCGATATGCGGTATTGTTTTTCGGCTGCACTCCCCCGCAAAAACGCAGCAGAGGCATCAGCGTCGTTGACTTATCCACAAGTGGCGGCATCCTGTGAGCAAAATAAAAACCCAAAAACAAAGCATTGAGGGCAGACATCGTGAAACGAGCTTTTTTTAGCCTGGCCGTGGGCGCAAGCCTGGCGGCCTGTGGCGGCACACCCCCCTTCGGCGTGGAACCGGGCGCGGACGAGAGCGTCAACTCCACCTACCTGACAGAAGCCAACGCCTTCATGACGTTGAACAATATCTCTTATGACCCGGCGACCGATACGCTGAACCTCAACAACATCCCCTTCGATGATCCCAACAACAACTATGAGCGGATCACGACGGAGAATTTCTCAAACGGGTTTGACGCCTATACCAGCGCGCCGGCACGCGACAGCAACGAGATCGAGTATTTTGCGATTTTCCGGCGCTCTGACAGCGGGCAGAGCCAGGTCGCGGCCGCAGGCACGGACGGCTACATCGATTTCGGCTTTGGCGGCGCGGGCGCGCAGCGGCTGGGCGCAAAGCCCACCCTGCCCACAAGCGGGGTCTATTCCTACACCGGCGAATATGCCGCCGTGCGCACAACGCGGCCCAACACGCCCACGGCAACCAACCCCGACCGCACGGAATTCGTGACCGGAACAGCGAACCTTGCCGCTGATTTCGGCGATTTCGATAACGTGGGCGCGGTTGGCGGGACGATCACGAACCGCACGGTCTATGACACCTCCGGCAATCCCATTGGCGCGCTTGACGGCTTTATCTCTCTGGCCAATGCGGAGATTGACTTTGAGAACGCGGTGATCGGCAATTCCACGGCCGTGGAGATTAACGGCGCGGGCAACCAAGTGGGATCGGGCACCTGGAACGGGGTTTTTGCAGGCCCCGGCGGCAATGAGATCGCGGGCGTGCTCTTCATCGAAGGCAGTGAGGTGCAGGAAACGGGCGGCTTTGTCGTAACCCAGTGATGCGATTTTTGCGCCTGGCTGGGCTGGCCGCAGCGCTGATCGGCACTGTTTCAGCCGCCCAGACCGATCTGACACCTCAAGAGGCGCGGGTGGCTGCGGCCAAGCTTTTGGCGGCGGGCCATCCTCGTGCGGCGGCGGACATCACCACCGCGCTCATCAAACGCGATCCCGAGGATGCGGAGGCGCTGATCATCCAGGCCCACGCGCAGCGCACGATGCGCGCGCACAAGGCGGCCCAGCAGGCGGCCCGCGCGGGCTGGCGCGCCTCCGACCGCCCGGTGGAAAAGTACGGTGCCGCGCTGGCGATGGCGCAGGCGCTCAGCTCTGACGGCAAGAAAACGCGCGCCCAGCTTTGGTTGCGCCGTGCCGCGCATGTGGCCCCGTCCGAGGCGCTGGTCGCGCGGGCGGCGCGCGACTATCAGTATCTGCGCACGACCAATCCCTGGTCGGTCAACTTCTCCTTCGGGATCAACCCAGGCAACAACGTCAACAACGCGCCGCGCGACAACACGGTGGTATTGGGCGGGCTGGTGTTTGTGAACGAAAGCGCGGTGCCGATCTCCGGCTTTGAGGTGCAGACCAACGCGACCCTGCGCTACACGCTGAGCGAAAGCGTGACGCGGCGTAAATCCTTCGCCCTGCGCTGGCTGGAAGGGCACGTGGTTTTCACCGATGCCGATGTGCCCGCAGGCGTGGATGAGGCTAATTTCGCCTACCGGCGCCTTGAGGGCGAATTTGCCTGGGATCTGCAGAACAGCCGCGACGCGCCGCGGCGCAACATCGCGCTCACCTTTGGCAGGCTCTGGACGGCGGGGGATCCGCAGGCGGACGAGATCAAGCTGAGCTACCGCGACAGCCGCACGCTGAGCGACGGCACGCATTTTGGCTGGCACACGAGCTTGGGGTATTCACACCGCAAAGACAACGAGAACCGCTCCGGTTTTACCGGCATTCTGGGGGCCAACTGGGCCGTGACACTGGCCAACAAAGGCGTGCTGAGCTGGAGCGTGGGCGTAGGACGGACGGAAACGGATTCTGTTTCCACCACCCACTCGAAGCTCGATCTGGGCGTGACTTACGCCCTGCCCGAACCGGTCCTGGGCGCGCGCGCAAGCCTTGCCGCCCATGCCACGCTGCGCGCCTATGACGACCCGCTTTATTCGGCGGAGGCACGGCTCGACCGCAGCGTGACCCTGTCGGCCTCGTTACTTTTTGTTGATTTTGACACTTACGGCTTCGCTCCTAAACTCACAGTGGAGGCGAATGATACCCAATCGAACATCACGACCTTCGAGACACAGAATTTCGGGCTCAAGATCGGGTGGCAATCGGTCTTTTAACCCCCCACGAAAGGACCCCGCATGCCGATCAAATACCTGCATACCATGGTGCGTGTGAAAGACCTCGACGCCTCCATTGCCTTCTACAAGCTCCTCGGCCTCAAGGAGCGGCGGCGCATGGACAACGAGGGCGGGCGCTTCACGCTGGTGTTCCTCTGCCCGCCGGGCCAGGAGGACGGCCACGCGGATGTGGAACTGACCTACAACTGGGACGGCGATGATGCGCTGCCGTCCGACAGCCGCCACTTCGGGCATCTGGCCTACACGGTGGAGAACATCTATGACATGTGCCAGACGTTGATGGATGCGGGCGTGACGATCAACCGGCCGCCCCGCGACGGGCACATGGCTTTTGTCCGCTCGCCCGACAACATCTCCATCGAGCTTTTGCAGGAAGGTGACAGCCTTGATCCGGCGGAGCCCTGGGCCAGCATGGAAAACACCGGCCATTGGTAGGTCGCGCGCTCCTGTCTGCGGCGGTGTTTGCATGTGCGTCCCCCGCGCTGGCGCAGGACTGCCGTTTGGCGCTGCTGCTGGCGCTTGATGTATCAAGCTCGGTGGATGCGCGGGAGGACCAGTTGCAGCGCGGCGGCGTCGTTTCTGCCCTGATCTCGCCCGAGGTTGAGGCCGCGTTTTTTGCTGCGGACCAACCGGTCGCGCTTGCGGTTTATGAATGGTCCGGGCGCTACAATCAGGAAGTGCTGCTGGACTGGACGCTGATCGACAGCCGCGCAGCACTTGTGCAGGCGGCGGAGGTGATCGCAGCCAGCAAACGCAGCCACAACGACTTTCCCACCGCGATGGGCTACGCGTTGGGCTTCGGGTCCGAGCTTTTCGCCCAGGCACCGCGCTGTCTGCGCAAGACGCTCGACATGGCGGGTGACGGACAGAACAATGAAGGCTTTGGCCCCCAGATCGCCTACCGGGAATTTCCCTTTGCGGATGTCACGGTAAACGGGCTGGTCGTGAATGCGGCGGAGTTTGAAAGCGAGACGGGGCTCATTGCATTCTACCGCGGCGAGGTCATGCATGGGCCGGGCGCGTTCATCGAGATTGCCAACGGCTTTGAAGACTATGAAAGGGCGATGCGCCGCAAGTTGGAGCGAGAGTTGAGCCCGCCCGCGCTGAGCGCGCTTGAGCCAGCTGCACCCGCGCCGGGATGAGGCTGCTTACGGCCTTTATCCTGCTGGTTTGCGGTGTAGCGAGCGTGGTGCAGGCCAATTGCCGTCAGGCGCTGGCGCTGGCGCTTGATGTGTCGGGCTCCGTGGACGCGCGGGAATACCGGTTGCAGATCGGCGGCATCGCCAGCGCGCTGGCCGAGCCGGAGGTGCGGGACAAGCTGCTGGCCATGCCAAGCGCGCCGGTGCGTCTGATGATCTTCGAATGGTCTGGCCCTGCAGATCAGCGCGTCCTGCTCCCCTGGACGGCCATTGATGGCGCGGCCACGCTGGAGCGGGTCATTGAGACGCTGGCCCGCGTGGAACGGTTGGAGGCGACCCCCGGCACCGCGCTGGGTACCGCCATGCGCCAGGGCGCGTTCTATCTGGATCAGCAGCGGGACTGCTGGAAACGGACGCTTGATATCTCTGGCGATGGTAAAAGCAACCTGGGCCCCCGCCCCGCGCAGGTCAAACCTCAGCTGGAACGGCAGGGAATCGTGATCAATGCGCTGGTAATTGGGGTTGATGACCCAAACATCGGCGACGTGCGCCAAGCTGACATTGGCGAGCTCAGCTCTTACTTCAACGCGCATGTCATTCTGGGGCCCGACGCTTTTGTCATCGCGGCACTGGGCTATGCCGATTATGCCCGCGCGATGAAGCTCAAGCTGCTGCGGGAACTTGAAGGGTTGGTGTTTTCAAGACTGGAATAAGGACAGTGTCCGGCCAGAGCGCCGCAACCCGCTCACCCCCCTGCCCGGCTCAAACCGCTTACGCCATCAAAGCACGGTCCTGAGGCGATGACGACTGGCGGGTTCCCACAGCCAAAGGAACCCCGCCAGATGCTGTATCATTTCATTGTTTGGCCTCAGCTCCTGCGGCAGACGCACCGCACTCAGTAGATGTAGCGGATCTGATCCGACCAATACCGTTCCATCCGCTTGAGGGAGGCCGTGATATCCGAGATGCCCGTGGGCCCCAGCACACCCTTGCTTTCGAGGCCTTCCGCGTGCCGTTCAAACAGCGTGGCGACCACATCGCGAATTTCCCGCCCCTTTTCCGTCAAACGCACCCGCACCGACCGGCGGTCAATCTCGCAGCGCTGATGGTGCATATAGCCCATCTCCACCAGCTTCTTGAGGTTGTAGCTGACGTTGGAGCCCTGATAGTATCCGCGGCTTTTCAGCTCTCCCGCCGTGACTTCGTTGTCGCCGATGTTGAAAAGCAAAAGCGCCTGAACCGCGTTGATCTCCAACACGCCGACACGTTCGAATTCATCCTTGATCACGTCCAGAAGAAGCCGATGCAACCGCTCAACCAGGCTGAGCGCTTCTAGGTAGCTGGTCATGAAAATCTGTTCGCGCGACCCCACGGACATGGTACCGTTTGACTGCGGCGCGGCCCCTCCGGCCTGTTGCATGTTCATCGTTTTCTCCGTTCCTATGAGCTGCTGGCCCGAAACTGGAGAAAAAGTCAGAATATTTCGTTAAACCCGCGCGGATGGGCTGAAGCGGCGCGAAATCAACTGGCGCTCACAGCCCCGCCTTGATGTCCCCGATCACGTCATCGAACTGCGCGGGCGGCGCTTGTTTGCCCGTAACCCATTGATACAGATCGTGATCATTCTCGTTCAGCATGGCGTCATAGGTCTGCAACCAGGCGTCATCGCGGCCTTCTAGCTGGGTCTGCGCAAAGCCGCCGAGGATGAGGTCCATCTCCTTGATCCCGCGCCGGTTGGAGCGCATTTGCAGGCGTTTGATCCGGTGTTCGGGGTCTTCAGGCATCACTTTGCTCCGTCATCAAGCGGCGCAGCTGCTTTTCCAGCCGACCCATGGCTTCGGCCTTGGCCAGCATGTCGCTGCGCAGCATCCGCATCTCGGACAGGACGCTGTTCATGTCGGTCGACACAACATCGCCGGGCGCGCCAATGCCCTCGCCCTCACCGCTGATCAGCCAGGTTATGGAGACATTGAGCAGCCCTGCGAGCATCGACAGCCGGTTTGCCCGCGGCTCCGTCCGGTCATCTTCCCAGCCGCGCAGCGTGCCCAGCTGCACGCCCAGCCGTTTGGCCAGCTGTGCTTGCGTCATGCCCGCCTGCTCCCGCGCTGCCGCCACGCGGTCGCCAAAGGTGGCAGCGTCCGGTCCGTACCAATCCATATCATCCATCTTAAGCTCTTCCTCAGAAGTGCGCCACTGGTCGGGGAACCTCCCCACCGATCACGCTTGAATGAAGGGAGACCCCTTCGTAAGAGTATGGCGCACTCATAGTCAGATAGAGACCGCCATGGAACTGCTTTCCGCGACACTCGCGCGTGTCAAACCGTCACCCACCATCGCCGTGACCACGAAGGCGGCGGACCTCAAGGCCGCTGGCCGCGACATCATCGGTCTGGGCGCGGGAGAGCCCGATTTCGACACGCCGCAAAACATCAAGGACGCGGCCGTGGAAGCCATTGCCGCAGGCCGTACCAAATACACCGCTGTGGACGGAATTCCAGAGTTGAAGGCGGCAGTCTGCGCAAAGTTCAAGCGCGACAATGACCTCACCTATACGCCCTCCCAGGTCAGTGTGGGCACGGGTGGTAAACAAATCCTTTACAACGCACTGATGGCTACGCTGAACGAAGGCGATGAGGTGGTGATCCCCGCGCCCTATTGGGTGAGCTATCCGGACATGGTGCTGCTGGCCGGGGGCACGCCCGTGGTGGCGGAGGCCTCGATCCAGACGGGCTACAAGCTCACGCCCGATCAGCTGGAGGCGGCGATCACGCCGCGCACCAAGTGGCTCATTTTCAACTCGCCCTCCAACCCCACTGGCGCGGGGTATTCCTGGGAGGAACTCAAGGCGCTCACGGATGTGCTACTGCGTCATCCCCATGTCTGGGTCATGACAGACGACATGTACGAACACCTGGCCTACGACGATTTCAAATTCTGCACCCCCGCACAGGTGGAGCCGCAGCTTTACGACCGCACGCTCACCGTCAACGGCGTCTCCAAAGCCTATGCGATGACCGGCTGGCGTATCGGCTATGCCGCGGGGCCCGAGCACCTGATCGGCGCCATGCGCAAGGTGCAATCGCAATCCACCTCCAACCCCTGCTCCATCAGCCAGTGGGCGGCGGTGGAGGCTTTGAACGGCACGCAGGACTACATCGCGCCAAATAACAAGATGTTCACGCGCCGCCGCAATTTGGTGGTGGAGATGCTGAACGCCGCCGAAGGCGTGTCCTGCCCCACGCCTGAGGGCGCATTCTATGTTTATCCGTCGATTTCGGGCTGCATCGGCAAAACCTCTGAGGGCGGCACGCTGATCGCGGATGATGAGGCTTTTGCCACCGCGCTCTTGGAGGAAACGGGTGTGGCGGTTGTCTTTGGCGCGGCCTTTGGCCTCTCTCCCAACTTCCGGGTGAGCTATGCCACCTCCGACGAGGCCCTCAAAGAGGCCTGCAGCCGCATACAGACGTTCTGCGCGGGGCTGCGCGGATGACCGAGGCGCTGCCGGAATACTACTTTCGCACCAAGGACAACGGCGCGGCGGTCTTTCACGTGGACACTGAAAACCGCCAGCGCCGGATCGAAATGGACCAGATCGCGGTCGTCAACATCCGCAACGGGGAGATCAAGCCCCACGGCGATCGCAAGCTCAGCGCGCGCGATGAGAAGGTGATCCGCGACTGGATGAAGGACCGGGTGGAGGTGCTGGCGCACCGCGACATCGACGACATCTACCGCGCGATTGATCACATGAACCTGACGACCCAATGGGCGCAGGCGCGCGCCACGGATGCCCAGCTTGAGGCGGTGACGGACAGCCTGCTGTTGGCGATACATGATCTGCGCAGCACGCTGGTGCGCAAGAAAGCGGACCGTTTGCTGAAGAAGTGAGGGGCGATCAGGTCGTGGCGGGGGCCTCCGCGCCCTCCAGCCGTTTCAGGATCACCTTCCAGAAGCGCCAGTTCAACAGCACCGCCGCCGCGCCCAGCCCGATCACCAGACCGGCCCAGACGCCCACACCGCCCCAGCCAAGCTGCAAGCCCAGCACATAAGAGACGGGGATCCCCAGCACCCAGTAGGAAAGTGCTGCGATCACCATGGGCACCTGCGTATCCTGCACGCCGCGCAACACGCCCAGCCCAATCGCCTGCGCCCCGTCCACGAGTTGAAACAGCGCGGCCATCGCGACCAAAACAACACCGATCCGCACGATCTGATCGCGCGCGGGCTCATCCTCTCGAATGATGAGCGAAATCAGCAACTCCGGCACCGCCAAAAAGATCGCAATCGTCACGGCAGCAAAGAAAAGCGAGAGCGCCATCGCCACGGTGGCCCCCCGCGCGAGATGGCCCAGGTCGCGCCGGCCATAGGCATTGCCTGCCCGGATCGTCGCTGCATTGCTGAGCCCCAGGTGCCACATGAAGGTGATGGCGGCCAGCTGCACCGCGATCCCGTGTGCGGCCAGCGGCACCGCGCCCAGCGTGCCCATCATCAGCGCGGAGGCGGCAAATAGACCGTTCTCGCTCGACATGGTCAGACCGATGGGGATGCCCAGCCGGAAAACCTTCGCCAGCATTGGCCAGTCGCCGCGCCAGAACCGCACGAAGAGCTGATGCTGCGGCACGAAGATCAGGATGTAGGCCAGAACCCCGATCAGCGACACGATCTGGGTGATGACAGAGGCCAGCGCCGCACCCACCAGCCCCAGCTCCGGCGCTCCCCAATTGCCGAAGATCAGCGCGTAATTGGCCAGCCCGTTGGCCACGGCGGAGGCCGCTGTGATCCAGAACACCACCTGTGTGCGCTCAAGTGCGGCCAGATAGCTTTTGAGCACCATCACGATGACGGCCGGAATGATCCCCAACCCGGCCCATTGCAGATAGCGCGCGGCATCCGCGGCCACCGCGGGCTCCTGCCCCAGCAGCAACAGGATCGGCTCCGCCCTTAGGAGCAGGGGCAACACAAGCAGCGCAAAAGCCAGCGAGAGCCAGAGGCCAACGCGCGTGGCCCGCCGGATCGAGGTGTCATCGCCTTCTGCTTCATAGGCGGCGACAAGCGGCATGACCGCCATCGCAAAGCCTGAGCCCAGTACGAAAAGGGAGAAGAAATAGGTGCTGCCCAGCGTCACCGCCGCCAAAGCATCCACGGAATACCAGCCCAGCATGGCCGTATCGGTCACACCGATGGCCACCTGTGCCAGATGCCCGCCAATGAGCGGCAGCCCCAGAACGAGCGCCGCGCGGGCGTGCCTGCTGTATGTCATCGCCTGTGCCATTCGTTTTCCCTACGCCCGCCGCGCCGCCGCGGAAAGAGGGTGTGATCAAAAAAGAGGCGATTGCTAAACGCTGTTGTGGGCTTTTCACGCGCCCCGCGCCGTGAAACGGTGAGAGGCCCGCGCAAGGAGGCGGGTCTCATGCCCGCACACCAAATCACCCTGCAAGGCCAACGCTTTCACCTGCGCACCTGGGGCCGGACGGATGCGCCGCGGCTGTTGATGCTGCATGGCTTTCCTGAATACAGCGGCGCTTGGGAGGACCTCGCGACGCGTCTTTCCGACCGGTTCTATTGCATCGCCCCCGACCAGCGTGGCTATGGTCAAAGCTGGTGCCCAGCGGAGGTGGGTCACTATACCACCTCCGCGCTCGTCTCCGACATGGTCGCGCTTATCGGTGATGCGCCGCTCACTGTGCTGGGGCACGACTGGGGCGCTGCGGTGGCTTACGGCCTTGCGATCAACGCCCCTGAGTGTGTTACGCGCCTCATCGTGATGAACGGCGTGCACCCCCTGCCCTTCATGCGCGCGCTGGCAGCCGGGGGCGCGCAAAGCGCGGCCTCGCAATACATCCCCTTTCTGCGCAGCCCGGACGCGGAGGACGCACTTGCGGCGGATGACTTTGCCAAGCTGCGCCGCCTTTTTGGCGCGCATATGGACATGTCCTGGCTGCGCGGCGCACGGGCGGCGGCCTATGCCCGCGAATGGGCGCGGCCCGGGCGGCTCACAGGCATGCTGAATTGGTACCGCGCCTCGCCCTTTCCGGTGGCCCGCCCGGGCGCGCCGCTCACGGAGCTGCCCGCGCTCGATCCGGCGAAACTGCGCGTGACCTGCCCGCATCTGCTGATTTGGGGCGCGGAGGACACCGCGCTGTTGCCGGAGGCGACGGAGGGGTTGGAGGAGCTCTGTGATGATCTGATCCGGGTGGAGATTGCCGGCGCGGATCACTGGCTGCACCACCAAAAACCTCAGGCGGTCGCGCAGGTTATTCGCGACTGGTTCTGCAGCGACCAACCCAAACCTGAAATTTGAACGTCAATCGTTCATGCGCCGTCCCGCGGGGTGGCGCAAATGCGCCGCCCGTCGTGCTGTAAGCATGCCTTTGGCGTGACGGGAGCGGGACGGCGCAGCGGGGCAGTGCCTGTTGGGCGAGTGCCTTGAATGAAGCAGGATGTCTCAGGTTTTGGGTTGGTGGCTCTAGTGATGCCCCCAGTCGTCTGGGTCATCGTCGTTGCCCGGTGACAGCCCGATGATATCGCCCCGCGTCGAACAGCCCAGCCCAAGGACCGTCCGGTTGGCATAGGCGAAATAGGCGGTGACCTGGTTGATCTCCAGGATTTCAGCATCGCTCCACCCGGCCTGCCGCAGCGCAGCGATGTCGGTCTCGCCCATCTGTCGGGCGAGGTCATTCAGCGCCCCGGCATAGACCAAAGCCGCGCGTTCCTTGTCCCCCACCGGCAGATCGTCCAGCACGCCGCGCTGCGTGGCGTCCCAAATTGCAACCGCCCGCACCTCATCCCGCAGCAAGCGTTTGAGCCCGGCGAAATGATGATCCAGACAGTAGTCGCAGCCATTGCGCGCGGACACCCAAACGCCAATGAGCTCCAACAGCCATTTCGGCACGCTGTTTTCCCGGTGGTGCAGCACGGCCTTGTAGAGCGCCATGTGCCCCTCCATCGTGTGGGGCCGCAGGCTATGCGCCAGCATGATGTTGTCGACGTTGTCTCCCGGCCCCGCAATGCGGGTGTAAAGCTGCTTGAGCCGTCCGGTCGCCGCGTCAAAAGGAATGATCTTGATCCAGGGCATGGGCGCCTCCTGTTGCTGCGCGCACAGCAAAGCATGCGGGCGGGGTCAGGAAAACCTGACTTGAGGGAAAGGGGAATTTGGGTGACTTAGCGTCATCTTTGATAAAGGACCTTTTCCAATGCTGCTCAAGATTATTCCCGCCGCCGCCATCCTGCTGACGTTGCTCGCCGTTCTCGCCTCCTTGGTCTGGCGGCCCTACGATCAAAGTGGGCTCTTCTCCGCCAATCACATCGCGGGCGGATTGTTCTGAGAAAGCCCGCGATGGCTTGAAAATGGCTGCCTGAATGTGTATTATTTTGCATATTCAGGAGGCCATCATGACCCGTATCTATGCCAAGCACATCGCCACGATCACCGAACTGCGCGAGCCGCACAAGGTCTTTGAACGCTCGGGCGGCAAGCCGGTGGCGATCATGAAGAACTCCAAATGCGTGGGCTATCTGGTGCCCGCAGAGGCCACGCCGCTGGAAGAGCCCCGCTATGCCACGCGCGAAGAGGTGCTCGCGGCCATTGAGGCACGGCGCGAGGTGAACCAACCGGTGCTCGACTACCTCAAAGACAAATGACCTACATCCTTTTGTCCGCCGATGAGGTGGAAGCTATTCATGAGGCTGTGCTCAACCCGGGCGAGTTGCAAGGGTTTGCCGGCGACAAGTCGCTCGAAGGCGCGTTAGGGCGCGTCGACAACCGGTTTGTTTACGGCATGATCGAGGACATTTTCGATCTCGCAGCGGCCTATGCTGTAGCAATTGCAACGGGCCATGTGTTCAACGATGCCAACAAACGCACGGCCCATGAGACGATGGATATCTGTCTGGTTCTCAATGGTGTCGAGCTTGATCATGAGGCTATAGAAGCAGGCGATCTCATCCGCAACGTAGCCCAAGGTAAGATCGACGAAGACGACCTCGCAGCCTGGCTCAGGCGCAAGGCGCGCTGACCGGGGGCGGCGCGCACACGGCTTCAGATTTCTGTGGATAGCCGCCAGGCAAAGATTGCCCCGACCCGCCTGCTTTGACACTATATATAGGCCCACCAGCAGGCGCGACACCCCGCGCCAAAGCCAAACAAAAGAGCAGCGCCATGACAGAACTCTTCGCAGGCGGGGAGCCGCCCAAGAAATCCGGGGGTGACTATGACGCCTCCTCCATCCAGGTGTTGGAGGACATGGAGCACGTCCGCCTGCGCCCCGGCATGTACATCGGCGGCAAGGACGACCGCGCGCTGCACCACATGGTGGCGGAGATCATCGACAACTCCATGGACGAGGCCGTCGCTGGCCACGCCACCTGGATTGAGCTGGAACTGCACGAGAACGGCCATGTGACCGTGCGCGACAACGGGCGCGGCATCCCCATTGATCCCCACCCCAAGGACCCGAAGAAATCCGCTTTGGAGATTATCTTTTGCACGCTCAACGCGGGCGGGAAGTTTTCGGGCGACAATTATGAGACGTCGGGCGGCCTTCACGGCGTGGGCTCCTCCGTTGTGAACGCGCTCAGCGATCATTTGCACGTGGAAGTCGCCCGCAATCGCGAGCTTTTCGCGATGAGCTTTGCCAAGGGGATCCCAACGACCAAGCTGGAAAAGGTCGGCGCCGCCCCCAACCGGCGTGGCACCGCCGTTACCTTTCACCCCGATCCAGAGATTTTTGGCAAACTCGCGCTGAAGCCATCGCGGCTTTTCAAGATGGCGCGGTCCAAAGCCTACCTCTTTTCTGGCGTGGAGATCCGTTGGAAGACCGCGCAGCAAGACGGTGAGACACCGCAGGAGGCCACGTTTCACTTCCCCGGCGGGCTCAGCGACTACCTCAATGAAACGCTCGCCGGGGCGACCACCTATGCCGATGCGCCTTTTGGCGGGCTGGTGGATTTCAAGGACAAGTTCAACACGCCCGGAAAGGTGGAATGGGCGATCAACTGGACGCCTGCGCGCGACGGTTTTATCCAGTCCTACTGCAACACCATCCCCACGCCGGAGGGCGGCACCCATGAAGCCGGGTTCTGGGCCGCGATCCTCAAGGGCATCAAGGCCTACGGGGAACTGGTGGGCAACCGCAAGGCAGGCTCCATCACGCGCGAAGACCTGATCACGGGCGGCTGCGCGCTGGTCAGCTGTTTCATCCGCGAACCGGAATTCGTGGGCCAGACCAAGGACCGGCTGGCCACGGTGGAGGCGCAGCGGATGGTGGAAAACGCGGTGCGCGACCACTTCGACAACTGGCTGGCCTCTGACACCAAATCCGCGGGCGCGATCCTCGATTTCCTGGTGCTGCGCGCCGAGGAACGCCTCCGCCGCCGTCAGGAGAAGGAGACCGCCCGCAAGAGTGCCACGAAAAAGCTGCGCCTGCCGGGCAAACTCACCGATTGCACCTCCAAGGACCGCGCGGGCACGGAGCTTTTCATCGTGGAGGGCGACAGCGCGGGTGGCTCCGGCAAGGGCGCGCGCAACCGCGAGACGCAGGCGCTGCTGCCGCTCAAGGGCAAGATCCTGACCGTGCTGGGCGCGGCGTCATCGAAACTGGGCTCGAACGCGGAGATTTCTGACCTCTGCGAGGCGCTTGGCGTGGGCATGGGCACGCGGTTCAACCTCGATGATCTGCGTTATGAAAAGATCATCATCATGACGGACGCGGATGTGGACGGCGCGCATATCGCCTCGCTTCTGATGACGTTTTTCTTCACCCAGATGCGGCCCCTCATTGACGGCGGGCATTTGTATTTGGCCTGCCCGCCGCTCTACCGCCTCACGCAGGGCGCGCGGCGGGTTTATGCGGCGGACGATGCGGAGAAGAACCGGCTGTTGGAGACGGGTCTGGGGGGCAAAGGCAAGATCGACGTGCAGCGGTTCAAAGGCTTGGGGGAGATGGACGCCAAGGACCTCAAGGAAACCACGATGGATCCGGCGACGCGGAAGTTGATCCGGGTAACGGTGGAGGAAGAGCTGCCGGGGGAGACGGGCGATCTGGTGGAGCGGCTGATGGGCAAAAAGCCGGAGCTTCGGTTCCAGTACATCCAGGAGAACGCGCGGTTCGTGGATATGGAGGGGATGGATGTTTGAGGGAGTAGTACTTCGACTTGCCTAGAAAGTGACCAATCGTTGGTACTTGTGAACTGACAGGAACCACTGGCCCATTTGTGAAATCACATATTTTGCCAAAGGCTCTTACAAGACCTGAATTCAAAGGTGGAATGTTTTTCCAGGCTGGCGAAGGCGAAAAACCACAAAAACGAAGAACCAGCTGGTACGATCAGCGCATCTGCACCGCAGAGGGCGAGAAGATGTTCGCAGATTTGGACGACTTTGCAATCAAGGAATTGAGACGCAAACGGCTTGTGTGGAGCGGTTTTGGACCCGCAAATAGGATTGAACCGGATTTTTTGCTGGAAAAGACAAAAGAGACTTCCATACCGGGCAGAGGCGTCCGAATTATCAACTTTTCCAACACGAGAGCACTCGACAGGTGGTGCGCAAGCCTACTTTGGCGTGCCGCAGTCTCACGGCTACCAGAGATGAGTCAGATATCGGTTTCGGTACACCAGATTGACTTCCTGGCTTCCTATGTACTCGGGCGGTCAGATGAAAACCCATTTCCTGTGACTTTCACACAACTCAATTCAAGAGGACCAATACACAACCAAACACCCACTGCCGAAACGGTTTGCCCTCCCAATTCAACCGGCTTGGCGCCCTGGCGCATTTTTCGTTTCTACCTTGATGGTTTACTCATCCATTTCCAGCGAGACGAAAGTGTGAGTGAAAGGCAAGGGAAACTCATTCTGGGAAGCGATGACGAGACGGCCGTTATCTGCGTTCCTTTCGTCGAGTCCTTCCAGGCGGAAAGGCTAATAGGCTTGATTGAAGAAACGCATAGGCAGTTTCCGAATGCAATTCCAAGGCCAAAGCCAAAGCCAAAAGATCGCTAGGTCAGGTTTTCCGTCCGGAACAAGGCGGCCCATGGCGGCCGCCGGGCATCGCCTGCCCACCCCCCGGGTAGGCGATTTGGCAAAGCTGGGCGCGCCGCTCATTCTGTGGGACGTGCTTGGCTGCCATAAATCGCTCTAGAACCACGGTCAAATCGCCGACCCGCGGGCAGGCGATGCCCGCCGCTCAACTCCGCAAAATCCGCTTCGTGCTCCCCAGCGCCTGCGCCACCTTCGTGAACTGGGACGCCCGCGCCGCACTGCCCGCGGACCGCAACAGCCGCGTCTCGGTCTCCGCAATCCGCGCGCGCGCGGCGGCGTTCACGCGGGGCAGCGCCTCTTGGCGAACCGCTTGCAACTGCTTGCGGCGCACCGGGATGCGCGGGGCGGTGGGATCCGCATTGGCATCCACCAGCCGCTTCAAATCCTGGTTCAGCGATTGCAGCTCCCGGATGAGCGGGATGTTATCGCCCCGCCATTCGTTCTGGGTGGCCAGCCGCCTGCTGGTGTCCCAGAGCCCATAGCGAAGGCAGTCCACGCGATAGGCCTCCGGCTGGCGGGCGCATTCGGCCTCCGTACTGCGGATCAGCGCCACCACCTCATCCGCCTGCCGCTGGGTCAGTGCGGGTTGCACCAACGGCACCGCTGCCGGCGCCGGCTGGCGCACCGGGGGCGCGGCCTGGCCGGGCAGCGCCAGCGCGCCGGAGACCACCAGTCCGGTCAGGATACCGCTACGTTTCATTCCCTGTCCTCTCGCGCCACGCCTTAGACTCACTCAAGCAGCTAACAGCCCAGCGCGGGCCTTTATTCACCGCCATCCCAGATCAGGACCGCAAAATGCGTTTGGTGGAATTCACCGCCTGTGCGATCTGTGTGAGCTGGGCCACCGCCTCCGCACTGCCAGAGGACCGTAAAAGCCGTGTCGCACTCTCCGTGATGGCGCGGCGCGCCGCAGCATTAACCTGCGGCGCAATGGCCTTTTGCACCGCCCTCACCCGCCTGCCTTGCACGCGCAAAACCGGCGCCGCGCGGTCGATGTTGCTCTCCACGAGGCTATCCAATTGCCGGTCCAGCGTCCTCAGCTCCTGAGAGGCCGCGCGGTAGTCCGGCCTGCGCCTGATCTCATTGTTGGCCGCGCGAAAGACCTGGCGCAAGCAATCCGCCTGATACTCGATCCCCAGTTGTGCGCAAGCCGCCTCGCCCTGTTGCAACCGCACGAGGACTTGGTTGGTCACCGCCTGCCCCAGCACCGGCTGCACGTAAGGCGCGGGCGTTGCCGGGACCGGTTGCATCACAGGGGTGGCATGGGCTGAGGCAGCAACCCATGCGAGGGCCGCGGCGAATGCGGGTTTGAACATCATTTAGGGCAATCCTTCCTTAACGAATGCCCGGACTGTAACAGCCGCGTGGAGAATTGCCAGCCGCGCGGCACGCGATCACATCATGTAGGTCGCGACCGTAAAGACCCAGACGGACATCAGTGCGGCAAAGCCTGCAACGGTGGGCAAAATAACCTTGATCATGTCTTTTTCCCTTCTCTGAACCGCCCGGGCTCTCTGCCTGGCCGGGCGAACAAGACATGGGAAGCGAGGGGTGAAACAAAAAGGAACCAGATGGTCACTTATTCCAACGCCAGCGTGTGAGCCCTGAAACAAATGGGTCTACCCGGTGCGCGCACCTCACGTGGAAAGTGATCCCGGCCCCCTTGCGCCGGGGGTCGGCACGCGCCCTAATGGCGGCATGGTGCGCGTGCTTTTGATCCTCCTCCTTCTGGCCTCCTGCGGCAGACCGCTGACCAGCAATGAACGCGCCTTTCTGGACACGCTGCACGGCCCCACGCTCGACATGGACCGCGTGCGGCTGGTGGATGGCGCGCCGACGCGGGCCGTGACCTTTCGGCGCAAGCCACGGCCCCGCACGACCTGCCGAGAGCTGATCCTGCCGCCCGCCAAGGATGAGATCGTGACCAGCAAGCCCGCCGCAGTCGCGATCTACAACACCGTGCTTTTCGACAGGGACTGGTATCTTGAGGACTACCTGCCGGACTACCCCGATCGGCTGGGCCTGATTGCCGCGATGCTCTTTGCCCATGAGATGACGCACGCCTGGCAGTGGCAAAACCGCAAAGTGACGGGCTATTCCCCCCTGCGCGCGGGCAGTGAACAACTGACGAGCCCCGACCCCTATCTCTTTGAAATCGATGCAAATCCGCGGTTTCTGGATTTCGCCTTCGAACAGCAGGCCTCCATCGTGGAGGAATTCGTATGCTGCCGCGCGCTCGCGCCCACCGCGCCGCGCACCGCGCGGCTGCACGCGCTCATCGCGCAGGTAATGCCGGTGGCCCCGCTGCCCCAAAGCCGTCAGTCCGATGTGCGCCTGCCCTGGGACGGGGTGCAGTTGGAAGGCATCTGCGGATAGAGCGGCGGCGGAGGCTTCCAAAACCGCCCACCCTCTTCATCTTTCAAGAACGACCCAGAACCGAAGGTACCCAACGCAGGTGCCTGAGAAATTGGGTAATCTGCTCAGACCTGCGCCAGCTCTTTCATGCGCGCCCAGACCGCATCCGGCACCTCCACCGGATCGACAGCCGCCCGGTGCTGTCCCGGCATGCGCGCGCCGGGATCAGCGGAGGCAGCCTCCGCCAGCGCCGCCAGCCGCGCGCCAAACGCCTCGGAGGTGCCCGGATCGATCAAAAGGTAGAACTGCCCCAAATCATGCGGCGCGCCTTCCGACGCTTTGAGCGGCGCCACATCCTTTGACAGCAGCCCGCCCGTCAGGCCCGCAGCCAGGATTTCGGCCATCAGGCCAAACCCCCAGCCCTTGTAGCCGCCCACCGATACCAGGGAGCCCGCCAGCGCGGCCTCCGGATCTGTGGTGGGATTGCCGTCCTGGTCCACCGCCCAGCCTTCGGGAATGGGCGTGCCCGCCGCCTTGGCCATTGTGATCTTGCCCAGCGCCACTGTGGTGGTCGACTGATCGAACTGCATGGCCAGCCCGCCTTTGCCGTCGGGCACGGAGAAGGCGATGGGGTTGGTGCCAATCACCCGCGTCTTTGCGCCCGGGGCCGCCACGATGGGCGTGGCATTGGTAAAGCCCAGCCCGATCAGACCCTTACGCGCGATACTTTCCGTAAAGTAGCCCAGCGACGTGCAGGTGTGCGCATGGCAGATGGCAAGGCTCGCCACGCCATTGGTGCGTGCCGCCTGCACTGCGGTCTCCAGTCCTTCAAAGAACGCAGGTTGGGCAAAGCCGAACTTGGCATCCACGCGCACAGTACCGGGGCGCGGCGTGCTGACCTCCGCCACCACGTCGCCTTTCACGCGACCCGAAAGCAGCTGTTGGCAATAGCTTTCCACGTAGTAGAGCCCGCAAATCCTGTTGCCATGCGCCTCCGCCTGGGCCACTGCGCGCGCCACCTCGCGGGCGGGCCCATCGGCGGCGCCATGGCGGCGCAGGGCGCTGCGCGTGGTCTCTTCGATCTCGGCCAGGGATACTTTGGGCATCAGGTCACTTTTCATCTGCGTGGATCGGGCTCAGCACGCCCGCGTCAAGCCGCACCTGGCGGTCCATCCGGGCGGCAAGCTCCAGGTTATGCGTGGCGATGAGCGCGGAGAGCCCGGTGCCGCGCACCAGCGTCATGAGCGCGGCAAAGACCGTGTCAGACGTGCCGGGGTCGAGGTTTCCGGTGGGCTCATCAGCAAGCAAAAGGCGCGGCCCATTCGCCAGCGCCCGGCAAAAGGCCACGCGCTGCTGCTCACCGCCCGACAGCGCGGCTGGACGGTGATCGGCGCGCTCTGCCACGCCGACCGTGCTCAAAAGCTCTTTCGCGCGGGCCTGCGCGTCAGCGCGGACTGTGCCATTGGCCAGTTGCGGCAGCACGATGTTTTCCAGCGCGGTGAACTCCGGCAAGAGGTGGTGGAACTGATAGATGAACCCCACATCTGAGCGCCGCGTGGCCGTCCGCCGCGCGTCAGAGGCGCGCGCCATGTCCTCGCCCGCGATGGCAACGGAGCCCTCATCGGCTGTGTCGAGCAGCCCCGCGATGTGCAGCAAGGTGGATTTGCCAGCGCCCGAGGGCGCGACCAGCGCCACGACCTCGCCCGCTCGAAGCTTCAGATCAATGCCGCGCAAAACCCTGATCTCATTCGGTTTTCCACTGTTGTAAGTCTTGGAGATGTCCTGCAGCTGCAGCACCGGCTCACTCATAGCGCAGCGCCTCCACCGGGTTCATGCGCGCCGCGCGCCGGGCGGGAAAGATCGTCACGACGAAGCTGAGCCCAAGCGACAGCGCGACCGCTGACAGCACGTCGCCCAGCTTCAATTCGGCAGGAAGATAGTAGATGCCCCGGATCGAGGCGTCCCAGGCGTCTCCGCCGGACAGATAGTTGACCGCGGCGAAAATCTGATCTGCGTAGATCGCGAAAAGGCAGCCCAGGATCACGCCCATCGCCGTCCCGATAAGGCCCGTGAAGGCACCGCAGATGAAAAACACCCGCAGCACGGAGCCCTCCGTCAGCCCCATGGTCCGCAAAATGCCGATGTCCCGGCCCTTGTTCTTGACCAGCATGATCAGACCCGAGACGATGTTCATCGCCGCGATCAGCACGAGGATGGAGAGGATTACCAACATCACCCGGTCCTCGATGTCGAGCGCGCTCAGAAATGCGCCGGAGGCATCGCGCCAGGTCCATATCTGCGTGGCAGGCCCCGCGGCGGTCAGCAGCGGCAGGGCAAGCGCATCCACCGCTTCGGGCTCCTCAACCATCACTTCAAGTTCGTCCGCTTGCCCCTCGCGATTAAAGAAGGATTGCGCCTCTGCGAAAGGCAGATAGACTCGCGTGCGGTCGATGTCGTAGCGGCCCGCGGAGAAGATGTAGACCACCTCGTAGGCGACCACCCGAGGGCTTGTCCCAAGGGCTGTGCGCACACCCGATGGGTTAATGAGCCGGATGCTGTCGCCCACGCCCACGCCCAGCGTTTTGGCCACGCCGATGCCCAGCGCGACCCCCTCCTCAAACCGGTCGATGTCGCCCATGGCCTGGTCTGAGGCGGCCACGCGCGGGATGGTCTTGAGGTTCTCCGCGCTGATGCCATAGACCTCCACCCCTGCGTTGGCCTGCGCGCGGTTGGCCATCACCTGGCCGCGGATCAGCGGGGCCACGCGGGTGACGCCCTCCACCGCGGCCACGTCCCTTGCCATCGCCTCATACTCGGTGATCGACCGATCGATACGCCCCGCTGCGTTGACCTCTCCCAGCTGGTAGATCGTGACATGCGCGTTGGCGCCAAGGATGGTGCCGACAAATTCGGCCCGAAAGCCTGAGCGCACGGCCAGGGTAGCGATCAGCGCGAAGACGGCGAGCGTGATCCCGATGAGGCTGATCCAGGTCATCACGCTCACGCCGCCCTCCGCGCGCCGCGCGCGCAAATAGCGCCAGGCGATCATCCATTCAAAAGGCGCGAAAGGAGCTGTTTTGGTGGGGTTTTGAGCCATCTGGGTTCGATTTGGACTAAGAGGACGGTGGCCAAACTGCCCACCCTACGCATTTGCGGGCAACCTGCGGGCAAGCGCGTGCGGGGTCAAGCCGCCTCTGGCTTCTTGGCGCGCCGGAAGGGCATGCGCAAAAGGCCGATGAGCGTGCGGACAAGCGTGCCACCTGCCAAAAAGCCCATCAAAGCGAAGAGGCCCCCCGCCATGTTGAGTGGCAGCGCGGGCTCAAACGCGGCCCAGGCGGCACGCGCGATCTGGGGATCGGTGAAGCGCGCGGCTTCATAGGCCCGCGTGAACGGCCCCTGCCCTTCAAGGGCCGCCAGATCAGCGGAAAGCCTGGCGTGACGCGCAATCGTGCGGGTCATGTCCGCGCGGCGGCTGTCGAGAAAGGCACTGCCTTGCAGCTGCGCCAGCGCCTGTTCCCGGTCCAGCCCCGCCGCCGCGGCGGAGGCGTCAAAATCCGCCGCGACGACGCCCAGCGCGTCCACCGCCCCGCCCAACCGCTGCACGTACTGCTGGGAGAACCCCGGAAACTGCGCGCTTACGCCCGCCCCGACTACGCCCGCTGACAGGGTGAGCGCGCGCAGCATCATTGAAACACCGCCGCGACAAGGGCCGCATCCAGCGCGATGGTTTGCGCGTCGGTCAGGCAGCGGTCATAGCTTGCCACGATGCTCACGCCCGATTGCCAGCGCACCGCGTAGCTGCCGGTCTCAAGCCGACCCGGAAAGCAGAGCGCGCCGAAATGCCAGAAGTGATAGCCAGGCCCCCAGGGCCGCTGGAACATGCCCATGCCGTAGGACACATGCTCTGAAACCGGTGCGGCAGGCAACCGGTGCGCCCGCGCACCAACCACGCCCTCGGGCCCGTAGGACCAGTTCAGAAACCGCGCATAGTCCTGCAGCGACATCTGCCAGCCGCCGAAAGCCAAAAAGTTGCCCGTCGCAGGTGAGGGCCGCGCTGTGGCCGAGCCCGCGGGCGCCAGAACGCGCTGCCTGCAGGCCTGCGCATAGCTTTGCCCAGTAATGGCGGCGATCATCTCGCCCAGCACGGCATAGTTTTCATTGTTGTAAAAGTACGCGCTGTCCGGGCCAAGCGGACGTGCGAGCGCCCGCTGGCTGGCCACGGCCGTACTGTCCGTTCCGCTGTTGAGCCAAAAGGCCATCAGCACCTGCGTCTCATCGGGGGCAAGCCCGCTGGCGTGGGTCAAAAGGCCTTTGACCTGCACCCCTCGGGTGCCGGCACCCAAAACATCGCGGCTCGTTGTCTCAGCGTAGAGCAGCCCTTCCTCCATTAGAGCGGCAACGCAGCTTGCCGTCACGGCTTTGCTCAGGCTTGCCAATTCGACCGGCAGGTCGGTGCGCGCTGCACCAAGATGCACGTCATGCACAGGCGTGCCGTCTATCCAGAGGGTAAGCGCTGCATCGCGCGCGCCTACGTCCGTTGCCCAGCCGCGAAATGCCGCGTCTACGCGCGCGGCAACGTCCGCCCAAGCGGGCCACGCGCACAACACTGCGCAGATCGCGCATATAATCCTCAGCATTGTTGGGCCTGCTCCTGACCTCTTTAGGTCAACCTAGCACACCCGCGCCCAAGCGGTCCAATGATCAGGCGTGCGCAGCGTAAATCTGCGCGATGCGCGCCACCGCGGTTTCCGGCGGCATCTCCTCGCTTGTCCCGGTCCGGCGCGAGGTCAGCTCCACCACACCGTTCTTGAGCCCTCGCGGCCCCACCGTGATCCGCCAGGGCAGCCCGATGAGGTCCATCGTGGCGAACTTGGCGCCAGCCCCCTCCTTGCGATCGTCATAAAGCGGCTCAAGCCCCAGCGCGGTGAGGCTCTTGTAAAGCGCCTCGCAGGCCGCATCCGTCTCCGCATCGCCTTGACGTAGGTTCACGATCCCGGCGTGATAGGGTGTCACACCTTCAGGCCAGATGATACCTTTGTCGTCATGGCTGGCCTCAATGATCG
>JBCCPS010000050.1:0-22693 GCA_039024775.1 Pseudomonadota bacterium | reverse complement strand
GCGGGCGCGGGCGGGCCTTCTGACGGGCCCGCCCCAAACGCCCAGAAACGACGGAATGCTCGGGGAGGAGCGAGGGCGTCTATAACCCCGGTCAGCCAGGTCGACTATAGACCCGACTGATCCCGGAACCCCCAAAGAGCCTTGCAATGCCAAGGGTTCGGAGGCCTTCGTCCCCACCGGCTTAGCCAGCTTCCGGAGACATGCTTACCTTGCGGCACCTTGCGCCGACTTCGTAGTAAGAGATTCCATACCTTTGCCCGGATCCAAAGGAGATTCGGGCCTTTCAAAGCGCTTTTAACGGTGCGTTAACGCTAGAAAATGTTGCGTTAAAACAGCGTGATAGCTGGCAAGGTTTATGAAAGTAAGCATCGCGCGTCTGTGCCTGGGTCGGTGTGATTGAGCCCTCTCAACGTCCGCTGGGCGTGTTGGTGAAACGCAGAGCAGCGCAGGAGATCGCCGAGACCTAAACGCGCCAATGCGGCTTTCTGATGCTTTCGGTCAGCTTTTCGTATCGCGGGATCAATCCTGTCGCTTACATCATAGTATTTGGCAGCACGGGCCAGTTCATCGCATTCCAGCACCGCGCGCTCACTCAGCATTTTGTCGGCATCAACTTGGTCTCGCCAAGCGTCCCAATCCGACACTTCACTTTTCGTCAATGCCAAGAAGTCGCGCGCCAAGTTGACCCTTACGAACCAAAATCCGACCGCATCCCCATGACCAAAGGCAATGAGTTGATCCAGGTCCTTGGGATGCGCGTCCCAGATTTCCAAGGATAAAGGAATTGATCATCGGGGATGTTGGCCGTGTCGAAAGCAATAGAGAGATGTTCGACGTGTGCATCATCAAGTTGTGCGTCGATCATCTTCCAAGAGTTTGAACCAGCGTCCCAATACTCGGTAAGCCAATGATCTTCATAGGTTGGTGGATGAAAGTACTTCGCAAAACCACAGCGCAGACGCGAAGGCAGGCCATGATGTCTCATGATTGAACAGGTGAGGAGAGCGAAGTCACGGCACGTGCCAACCTTCCTGTTCCTTCTTGGACGCGCATCAGAAAGTCGAGCGCTCCCAAAGCCATGAAGCGTGAGCAAACGCTCCGCTACGGACAAAGTTGCGCGGGATGCTCTGTCAATTTCATCTGGTGGTTCCGCGTAAAGGCGCGCACCGAAGTAATCATGCAAAATCAAACCCTGAACGGTCGAAGCGATAGCTGCCGGGTCCGCGTCTATGTCGCCGAAAGCCCACTTGATGTCGCGTGGGTCGGTCCATTTGCCGTGGCTCGTATAGAAATCTCGCGCATCCTGTCCGTACATGGTCGTCTGTTCCAGGATTCAAAAAAGCAATGTGGGCACCTCGGACACCGGAGGTGTCAAAGGCAATAGGCCAGCTCCGAAACGGGTCTTCGCTTCACGCGTCCAGCACAAACATCTGGTTCGCAAACGCCGCCTTGAGCACCGCTTGCGCCGTCGTCTCAACGCTCAACGCTTCGCGCGCCAGGCGCAGGTGCTTTTCTACCGTGGCGGAGGTCAGCCCCATCAACAGCGCGATATCCTGCATCGTCTTGCCGTCGCCCACCCATTCCAGCGCCTCGCGCTGGCGCGGGGTGAGCGCGCGACCGGGTGTGGAATAAGGCAGCGTGAGGATCTTGAGATGCGCGATCTCGTTCATCAGCTGAATGTCGGCCCCGTGTTCGGACCAGATGGCATCCACATCCGCCTGGCTCATGCCTTCCTTCGCCGTGAGCGCAATCGCGCCTTTGGACCGCGCGGAGATCGATTTGAAACTGACGGTATAGCCCGCCACGACCCCGTGGCGCTGGTTGAAGGCCACCACGCGCTGTTCGGCCTCCGACATCGCGCTTTCCTCGGCCATGCGGTGCAGCACCGTCCAGCTGCAGGCGCCGTCGTGTTTTAGCGCCCAGCGGACCATCGGCGCGTGGTAGTAGAGCCCGCCGCCCAGAAATTCATCCGTATACTCGCGCCCATGGTTCGTGAGGATCACAAAATCCTCCGGATCCCCCAGAGAGGTCGACGTGCGGTAGCGGGTGAACCCGTAGATCAGCCGTTCAAAACCGTATTCGGCCATCTTGCTCAGATGCGCGTCCCACAGCGCCTCGATCGTCGGGCAGCGGGCGACTTCCTGGAGATAGGCGCGCAGGCTCATGCGGCCGCCAACCGTTGCGACATCGCATCGAGCGCCAACGTGTAACCCGCAGGCCCGAAGCCGCAGATGATGCCCACTGCGACTTTCGCGATATAGGAGCGATGACGAAACTCCTCGCGCGCGTGCACGTTGGACAAATGCAGCTCAATCGTTGGCAGTTCAACAGAGGCCACCGCGTCCATCAGCGCCACGGAGGTGTGCGTATAGGCGCCCGCGTTCAGCACGATCCCGCCGTGAGTGCCTTTGGCTGCGTGAATGTGGTCGATCATCGCGCCTTCATGGTTGGTCTGCGCAAAATCGAGGCTCAGCCCAAGATCAGCCGCTTTCGCGCGGCACATGCGCTCAATCTCCGCCAGCGTGGTCGCGCCATAGACATCCGGTTCGCGGGTGCCGAGCAGGTTAAGATTGGGACCGTTCAGGATCAAGACAGAGGGCATGTGTGTAGGGCCTTGCGTGCGTCGCCTCACAGTTAGCGGCTTGCGGCCAGTCCTGTCCAGTGGTCAGCACTGCGAGTTTGACACTTTGCGGCAAGACAAACACAGGCTACGCGCCAGGCGATGGAGTTGAATTCAGTTCGGCACACTCATAAATCTGCGCGGCACGAAACAGGGGATGAAAGTCATGGCGCAAGCAGAACAAAAAGAAGTGTTTTCCTTTCAGACCGAGGTGGGCCAGCTGCTGGAGATCGTGGCAGGCTCGCTTTATTCCAATCGCGAGGTGTTCTTGCGCGAATTGGTGTCGAACGCCTCTGACGCCTGTGACAAATTGCGCTACGCTGCGCTCACCGATGCCACGCTTGCGCAATCCGATGATCTTGCAAGCACGCTGGCCATCGATGCCAAGGCAAACACGCTGTCCGTGTCCGACAACGGGATCGGGATGAACCACGCGGATCTGCTGGAAACGCTCGGCACGATTGCCAAATCGGGCACCGGTGCTTTCATCCAGGCGCTCCAGGCGGAGGATAAAGACGCGCCGGGTCTCATCGGTCAATTCGGCGTCGGCTTTTATTCGGCCTTCATGGTCGCAAGCCAAGTGGATGTCGTGACGCGCAAAGCGGGGGAGGAGGCCGCCTGGCTCTGGTCCTCGGACGGCAAGGGTGCGTTTTCCATCGAAGCCGCCACGCGCGACGCCCCCGGCACGACGGTCACGCTGCATCTGAAGAAAGACGCCAAGGAATTCGCGCAGGAGGCGCGCATCCGGCACATCATCAGCACCTACTCCGACCACATCTCCTTCCCGGTCAAACTGGGCGATGAGACGCTCAATGCCGCGCAGGCGCTTTGGACCAAAGCCGCCAAGGATATCACGGAAGAGCAATACACCGAGTTCTACCGCATGAATTCGCACGCCTTCGACGCGCCCTGGCACGTGATGCACAACCGGGTGGAAGGCGCGCTGAACCATACGTCCTTGCTGTTCATTCCAACCGCGCCGCCCTTCGATCTGTTTGACGCGGACCGCAAGAGCCATGTGAAGCTCTACGTGAACCGGGTGTTCATCTCGGAGACCACGAAGGACCTGCTGCCGTCTTACCTGCGCTTTCTGCGCGGCATCATCGACAGCCAGGACCTGTCTTTGAACGTCTCCCGCGAGATGCTGCAAAGCGACCCTCAGTTGGCCAAGATCAAGGGCCAGGTGACCAAGAAGGTGCTGAGCGAGCTGAAGAAGAAAGCCATCAAAGCGCCAGAGGACTACGCAGAGTTTTGGAACACCTTCGGCGCGGTGCTCAAGGAAGGGCTGGTCGAGGACCCCAGCCTACGCGACCGCCTCATGGAGGTCTGCCGCTTTGCCTCCACCGGGTCCGAGCCGCTGACCAGCCTTACGGAGTATGTCGCGCGCATGAAAGAAGGGCAGGAGGCGATTTTCTACATCACGGGCGAGGACGCGGGCAAAATCGCCGCCTCGCCGCATCTTGAAGGGTTCAAGGCGCGGGGGGTGGAGGTGTTGCTCTTGTCCGACCATGTGGATGAATTCTGGCTCCAGCATGTCACGGAATTTGATGGCAAGCCCTTCAAATCGGTGACCCGCGGGGCGGCTGACCTGGACGCGCTCAAAGCCGAAGACGCGGACCATGAGACGCCGGAAAGCACGGATGTCTCCGCGCTCATCGCCGCCTTCAAGGCGGAGCTGGGCGACAAGGTCAAGGATGTGCGCCCGTCGCGGCGGTTGACCGACAGCCCCGTTTGTTTGATCGCGGATGACGGCGATATGGATGTGAATCTTGAACGCATCCTCAAGCGGCACGGGCAGTTGCAGCAGGGCGCCGCGCGGGTGTTGGAGATCAATCCCGATCATCTGATCATCAGCGCGCTCTCCGCGCGGGCCTCGCAAGACGGTGCTAGTGATGATGCGACCCTAAAGGATGCGGCACATCTCCTGCTGGATCAGGCGCGCATCGTGGACGGGGAAACCCCAGCAGACCCGGTGGCCTTCGCGCGCCGAATGGGCAGTTTCATGACCCGGGCGATTGCGGGGTAGGGGTCTAGCGGCCTCTCCAATTGGGCGATTTTTTGTCCAGGAAAGCCTCAAGCCCCTGCTTGAAATCCGCGCTGGTGTAGCACATGGCGATCAGATCGCGGTCTTCGGCCGCTTGGACCTCGCGGTTGCGCCGCATGGCCTCTTTCGTGGCGCGTAAGGTCAGCGGAGCCATGCCCGCCAGATGCTGGGCAAGGTCCTCTGCGCGCGCAATCAGCGCATCTTCCGTGTCCAGCACTTCAGAGACGAGCCCGCAGGCCAGGGCTTCCTCCGCCCCCATCAGCCGCGCGGTAAAGATCACCTCGCGCAGCCGGCCCGCGCCCATGAGAGCGCTCAGGCGGCCGAGGTTTTCAGCGTTCAGGCAATTGCCCAGCGTGCGCGCGATGGGAAACCCGAACTTCAGCGCCGCCGTGCTGATGCGGATATCGCAGGCTGCGGCAATGGCGGCACCGCCCCCTGTGCAAGCGCCATGAATCGCGGCAACCGTAGGCAGGCGGCAGGTTTCAACAGCGCGCAAAACGCGCGACACCTCGTCTTCGTAGTCCCATGCGTCCTGGGCCGTCTCAAAGCCACGAAACTGCGCCATATCGGTGCCCGCTGCAAAAGCCTTGCCGCCCGCGCTGGATATGACGATGCAGCGCAAAGCCGGATCCTCCCCCGCGGCGCTGCAGAGCCGCGCCAATTCGGCGTACATCTCAAAAGTGATCGCGTTGCGCGCCTGGGGCCGGTTGAACGTCAGCCAAAGCGTCTGACCGCGCCGCTCTGACAAGAGGTCCGCCGTCACGTCCGCCCCGTGCTCTCGGCTGCGTCCAGCGCTTCAAGATGCGCCGCGCATTTGTTCATCAGATGGGTTTTCATGAGCAATCCCAACGCTTTGCCATCGCGCGCCTGCAGCAGTTTTATCATCTGGCCGTGCTCTTCTACCGCCTGATCCCAGCGGTCCTGAGACAGGTTCGACATGAACCGCGCACGGCGCACCCGTGCGGCCAGCGTGCGGTGGTGCGCTTCCAGCACCGGGTTGCCCGCACCCGCGATCAGCAGGTTATGAATGTCCTGATTGGCCGCGAAATAGGCGGGCCTATCGCCCGTCCGATACGCCGTCATCATCGCGGCGTGCCTTTCACCGATGCGCGCGATCTGCGCATCGGTCAGCTTTTCGTAGGCGATTTCAGCGGCCAATTGCTCCAGCGCCGCGATGACCGGAAAGGTGCTTTCCAATTCTTGCCGTGTCACGCGCGCCACCTGCGCGCCACGGTTCGCCAAAAGCTCCACCAACCCTTCGGAGGCCAGCACTTTCAGCGCCTCCCGCAAGGGCGTGCGCGAGACGCCAAAGGCCGCGCAAAGCTCTTTCTCTGGCACTTTTGTGCCGGGTTTGAGCGTGTCCTCGACAATCAGGTCGCGCAGGCGTTCCACCAATTCCTCGTGCAAAGAGGGTCGTTTGATCGTCTGGGCAAGTGTCATGAGGTCTTCTCACACATCCAGCGCATCCTCCAGCAAGCGCGCCACATGCACGGCGCGGCGCGGTGTGCCATCCGCGATCTGATGCCGGCAGGAGGTGCCATCGGCCACCACGATGGCATCCTCAGGTGCCGCCGCAAGCGCAGGAAAAAGATCAAGTGCGGCCATTTTAAGCGAGACGTCAATGGTATCCGGCGCGTAGCCAAAGGCGCCCGCCATGCCGCAGCAGCTGGTTTCGATGAAATTAACCTCCGCCCCCGGAATTTGCCCCAATAGATCAAGCATCGGCGTCACAGCGTCCTGTGCTTTCTGATGGCAATGGCCGTGCACATAGATGGGGCGGTCCAGGTGTTTCAAAGGCAGGGGCGGTTGCCCGGCCAGGTATTCCTCGAAGGTCTGCGTGGCCTTGGCCAGCGCCTCCGCCTCCGGCCCAGGGCAAAGCCCCAGAAATTCATCCCGGAAGGTGAGAATCGACGAGGGCTCCAGCCCTACAACGGCCACGCCGCGCGCGACTGCATTCCGCGTTGCAGCGATCACGCGCCGGGCTTCTGCGCGGGCCTCCGCCACCGCGCCCACGGCAAGCAGGGTCCGCCCGCAATCGAGCGCCTTGCCGCTGCCGTCGGAGGCCACCGCCATCCGCAATCCGGAGGCGCGCAAGACCCGCAGCGCCGCGCGCAGGTTTTCAGGCTCGAAGTAACGGTTAAAGACATCGGCAAAGAGCAACACCTGAGGGTCGGCGTCCTGCGCCTCATCATCTCGGAAAGGTTTCGAGGACCAGACCGGCAGATCGCGCCGATGTGACACGCCGGTCAGCCGCTCGGACATACGGCGAAATTTGGATGACCGGTTGCGCAGATTCATCAACCAAGACACCCGCGCCGCATAGGGCGCATAGCGCGGCAGGTAGCCCACCAGCTTTTCCGCGACTGTCAGGCCGTTTTCGCGCATGCGCGCCGCCTGCACCTCGATCTTCATGCGCGCCATGTCCACGCCGGTGGGACATTCCCGGCGGCAGCCCTTGCAGGAGACGCAGAGTTTCATTGTCTGAGCCATCTCGTCAGAGCCAAGACCGCCGGGCAGTTGCCCGCTGATGGCAAATCTCAGCGTATTGGCGCGCCCGCGCGTGGCGTCGCGTTCGTTGCGCGTCGCCCTGAAGGAGGGGCACATCACCCCGCCCTTGAGCTTGCGACAGGCGCCGTTGTTGTTGCACATCTCCACCGCGCCCTGAAATCCGCCCGCGCGCCCGGGCCAGGCCGACCAATCGAGCGCGGTGTCGAAATCCGGGACCGTATAGTCGGGCGGATAGCGGAAGTTGCGCCGATCATCCATCGCAGGCGCATGTACGATCTTGCCGGGGTTCATGATGCCATCAGGATCAAACCGCGCCTTCACCTCTTCAAAAGCGGCCACGATGCGGCGGCCAAACATATTTTCGTGGAACTCCGACCGCACGATGCCGTCGCCGTGCTCGCCCGAGTGAGAGCCCTTGTAGCGCGCGACAAGATCAAAGCATTCCTCCGCGATGGCGCGCATGGTCGCCACATCCTTGTCCTGGCGCATGTTGAGCACCGGGCGCACGTGCAGACAGCCGACGGAGGCATGGGCATACCATGTGCCCTTGGTGCCGTGGCGGGCAAAGATATCCGTCACCCCGGCAGTGTAGTCCGCCAGATCGGGCAGGGCGACCGCGCAGTCTTCGACAAAGGAGATCGGCTTGCCCGCCTGTTTCATCGACATCATGATGTTGAGGCCTGACTTGCGGTACTCCGCGATGGCGTTTTGAAGTGCTGGTTCAGTGACCGGAACAACGCCTCCCCAGGCCGCGCCGGATGCTTTTAAGTCAAAGCCTAGATCGCCCATCATCTGCGCCAGATCCGCGAGCTTGGCGGCATTCTGGGCAGCCGTCTCTTCCGCGAATTCGACCATCAGCAGCGCGGCGGGATCTCCGCTCACGATAGCCTCGATCGTGTTGCGAAACAGCGGGATGTCGCGGCCCAAGGCAATCATCGTATCGTCGATCAGCTCCACCGCCATGGGGTTCAGCGTGACGAGGTGCTGCGCGGCATCCATCGCGGCGTAAAAGGTTGGGAAATGGCACATGCCGAGGACCTTTTTGCCCGGCAGCGGCGCGAGCTTAAGCTCCAGCTCGGTGAAATAGGCCAGCGTGCCTTCCGAGCCCACCAGGAGATGCGCCATGTTCACGTCATTCCCGGTGAGCGCGTCGATGTTGTAGCCGCCCACGCGTCGCTGGACCTTGGGAAAGCGCGCGTCAATCTCAGCCGCTTCGCGCCGCCCCAGCGCGCGCATGTCCGACACCAGATCGGCGTAGGCGCCCGGTTCAGGTGCCGCGCCGTTGAAACGCGCCCGCGTGCCGTCTGGCAGGATTGCGTGGATGGCGCGCACGTTGTCGCGCATGATCCCGTAGCGCAGCGATTTGCCGCCTGATGAGTTGTTCGCCGCCATCCCGCCCAGCGTGCAGCGGGATGCCGTGGAGGGATCAACCGGAAACCAGAGCCCATGGGGTTTGAGTGCGCGATTGAGCTCATCCAGCACGAGACCGGGCTGCACCCGCGCGGTGAGGTTGTCGGCATCAATTTCGAGCACTTTGTTGAGATGCCGAGAGTTATCCAGCACCACCGCACGGTTCACCGTCTGCCCGCACTGCGAGGTGCCGCCACCCCGGGGCAGGACGGGCGTGCCTGCCTCACGCGCTATCCCCATCACCGCCTCAACATCCGCGACGGTTTGTGGCACGACCACGGCTTGCGGCACCATTTGGTAGATCGAGGCGTCGGTCGCATAGCGCGCCCGCGATCCCGCGTCGGCAAACACCTCGCCCGAAACGGCCGTCTGCAAGCGCTTTGCCAGCTGCGATGTATCGTCCATCGGTAAAGAGCCTCCTGTACCGTGTAAGGGCGGTAGCGGAGAAACACGGTTGACTCAATAATGAATTCATAATTACACCGCCAAAAATCATCGCGCCGCGTATGTTTGGGGCGCAGGGGAGGGTTCACATGCGACAGGCTGGCCGACATTTTCTGCAAATTCCGGGGCCCAGTGCGGTGCCGGACCGCATCTTGCGCGCGATCAGTGCGCAGACGATTGACCACCGTGGCCCCGACTTTGCTGAAGTGGGGCTCAAAGCCCTTTCGGGCATGAAGAGCATCTTCAAAACCGACCAGCATGTCTTCATCTTTCCTTCCTCGGGCACCGGCGCCTGGGAGGCGGCACTGGTCAACGTGGCCTCGCCCGGCGACACGGTGTTGATGTATGAGACCGGGCATTTTGCCAGCATGTGGGAAAAGATGGCACGCAAGATCGGGCTTGAGCCGGAATTCATCGCGGGCGACTGGCGCAGTGGCGCCGATCCCGACCAGATCGAGGCGCGGCTGCGCGCCGACAGCTCGCATGAGATCACGGCAGTTTGCGTGGTGCACAATGAGACCTCGACCGGGTCCGTCTCTCCCATTGCGGATGTGCGCAAGGCGATGGATGCGGCGGGCCATCCCGCGTTGCTGATGGTAGACACGATTTCGGGGCTCGCCTCGCTCGATTTCCAGTTTGACGCCTGGGACGTGGATGTCTGCGTGTCCGGCTCCCAGAAGGGTCTGATGCTGCCGCCGGGGCTGAGCTTTAACGCGGTGAGCGAGAAGGCGATGGCGCATGCCAAGACGGCTGGCATGCCGCGCAGCTATTGGGATTGGCACGACATGGTGGGCCCAAATGAGACGGGGTATTTCCCCTATACGCCCGGGACCAATCTGCTTTACGGTCTGAATGAGGCCATCGACATGCTGCACGAAGAAGGGCTGGACCGCGTCTTTGCCCGTCACGCGCGGCATGGGGCGGCGACGCGGGCCGCCGTGCGGGCCTGGGGGCTTGAAGTGCTCTGTGCGCGGCAGGGGCAGGAATCAGGGGTGCTGACGGCAGTGATGATGCCGGAGGGGCATTCCGCGGATGCCTTCCGCGCCACCACGCTGGAACACTTCGACATCTCGTTGGGCAATGGGTTGTCAAAGGTGGCCGACAAGGTCGTCCGCATCGGCCATCTGGGCGATTTCAACGATCTGATGCTGATGGCCACGCTATCGGGGGTCGAGATGGGGTTGGCGAAGGCTGGCGTGCCCCACGCAGCCGGCGGCGCGCAGGCCGCAATGGCGCATCTGTTGGCGCATCCCGCGCCCGCAGACTCTTAACGCCCTTTTTCACTCGTCAATCGCGCGAGGGCGGTTATACCTGCGATATCAGACCAGTAAGGAATAGCTTTATGAAAAAAGTCCTTTTTGCGCTCCCCCTCATGATGTCCCTGGCGGTGCCCGCAAGCGCGGAGGAGGCAAAGCCCACGCCGGAGCTTTTTGAACAGGTGGTGATGGCAGAGCAGCTGATTGCCTTGGGCAAGGCGCGCGGTGATGGCATCTTGATCCTGGCGGGCATTCGCATGCGCTCCACGCTTGAGGACGCGCCGATGCCTAGCCCGGGGGCGGCCTTCAGCACCCGCTATGACGCCTATGCCGCAGCGTTGGAGGCGGCCAAATCCGATCCTGCGCTGACAGGCGTGATTGAAGACGTGAAAGCCATGAACAGCCGCGGGCTGTGCCATGGTCCTGGAACGGTCTACGGCTGTTTCTGATCCCGTTAGGAGAGGGGCCCGCGCGACACAGGCGGGCCCTCTGTTTCAGTTCGTCATGAGCGAGAAAAACGCGGTCCGGTCGCTCCGGTTTTGCACCACGACACGGTAGGCTGTCGTCTCAGGCGGGGTCCAGCCGCACAGGCTGATGGGGCTCTGGTCGGTCTGCGAACACACGACCGCGCCACGACTGTCATAGACAAACATGTCGAGGTTTTCCTCCCCACGCCCTTCGGAGTAGATCTCCGCGAATTTGCCGCCCTCAAACACCATCCGCGAATAGCTGCGGGAGCCGCGCGGCGCGACCTGGGATTTTGAGATGATCGCCCCGTCGATCAACCCCTTGGTGGTCGCCGCGCGGACGTCCTCAATCAGCCCCAAGAGATCCGCCCGCCCCTGCGCGCGGGCCTCCGCCTCTGCCAGCATGTCCTGCCAGCTGAGCGGGTCCTGCCCGGGCTCAAGCGGCGTATCGGGCTCCCCGATCGGGCCTTCGGTCAGCTGCGCGGCCTTGCGGATGGAAGCGGCGGTGACGAGCGATACCGCGTCATTTTCCGCGATGCCGTAGTCGAAAAGAGACATCGACAGCGCCATGCGCTGCACGTTGGAGGCGCCCGCCTCTTGCGCGCCCAAATGCGCAGGCGCGACCGCCATGAAAGCGGCGCAGACGCCCGAAATCCAAAACTGTTTCATCATGATAAAGCCCTTTCAACTGTCCTGTTGAGGATGTTCTATCCCGGCTCTCATTTCAACGCATCTCGCGCCCCATGACGGTGATTGTCATGCACAAGCCGGGCGTAAGAGAATACATTGAACCAAAGATTCGGAAATTTGCTACTGCGTTATGATATTGATTCTAGAAGACGATCAGGTGGCCAGCGCGGCCTTGCAGGCGCTCGCCCGTGATGTGGCCGAAGAGGTGCACGCCGCGCGCACCCTGGCGGAGGCCAAGGAGATACTTTCATCCCGCGACATCCGCGTGGTCATCGCGGACCGGATGTTGCCCGACGGCGACGGGCTGGAGATGGTGCAGAGCTTGCGCGCGGCCAGCGACAGCGTGCAAATCATGATCGTGAGCGCGCTGGCCAGTGCGCGCAACAAGGTCAAAGGGCTCACATTGGGGGCCGATGACTACCTCCCCAAACCTTTCGAGCCGCTGGAGTTCCAGGCACGGCTCAGCGCGCTTTTGCGCCGCGCGCGGCTGGCCGAACAGATCGACGATCTGATCACGCTGGGATCGCTGCAGATCCGTCAAAAGGCGCGCACGGTGTTCGTGGGCGAGGATCATGCGCAGCTGTCGCCAAAGGAATTCGATCTGCTGCTCTATCTTGCCGAAAACCGCGGGCAGGTCGTGACGCGCAGCATGCTCCTTGAACATGTCTGGGGCCTGCGGTTCGACCCGCAGACCAATGTGGTGGATGTGCACATGGGGCGGTTGCGCGCCAAACTGTGCGCCGATGACGCGAGCCGGTTTATCCGCACCGTGCGCGGCAAAGGATACGTGCTGGAGGCGGACACGCAGAACGGGGCAGGGGAGGGCGCTGCTTGACGCAGGCTGCTGGGCACGTTCAAGGGTCTGCCCTGCGCAGGCTTCGGCTTGGCGTGGCACTTTCCGGGACTTTGATTGCCGCCCTCGTGGCGCTTGGCCTGATCCTGAGCACGCAGCGCGGGCTGGACCGCCAGATAAACACCGCGATTGAGGCAGATCTGAGCGGGTTTCGCGACCTTTACGATCAGCGCCGGCTTATCGGGTTGCGCGAGGGGATGGAGCGGCGCATTGCGGCGGGCGAACAGGACGGTGCGCTGTTTCTTCTGCTCAACCGTGACGGGACGCGCTTGGGCGGGAACCTGGCCGACTGGCCGGAGGAGATCGAGATGGGCGATGTGCGCCGTGCTTTCTCGCACAACGGTGAAGCCTTTCGCGGCACGGGCGTCGAATTGCGCGGCGGTTTTGGCCTCTTGGCGGCGCGCAGCCTGAGCGCGCGGAATGCGCTGTTGCGCCAGCAAAGCACCGCTGCGGGGATCGCGACCCTGATCGCCTTTGCCGCCAGCATCGGGATCGGCGCGCTGCTGGCGCGCGGCATTGAGCGCAAGCTCGCCGGGCTCAACGCGGTGGCGGATGCGGTGACCCGCGGCAATCTGGAGGCGCGCCTTTCTACGGGCAATATGCGCGACGAATTCGACGTTCTGGCCGGCAACATCGGTGACATGCTCGACAGTGTCAAAGGCAACCAGGACCGGCTGCGCACGCTGGCTGATCACATCGCGCATGAGCTGCGCACCCCCCTCAATCGCATGCGTCAGAGGCTCGCCCAAATCGACACGCGCCTGCCCGCGCCCGACCCTGAGATTGACGCACTGGCGGAGGAGATCGACGCCACCGCGCGGCTGCTTGACACCTTGCTTGAGATCGCGACGACCCAATCTGCAGAGCTGGATTTCCTGAGCCTGCCGCCACTCTCTCTGACAGCGCTGACGCAGGAGATGGTGGCACTTTATCAGCCGGTGTTCGAGGAGCGGGGGCTGCGCCTCAACCTGAATTTGAACGCACAAAAGCAGGTGTCGGGCGTCGCGCCGCTGTTGCAGCAGATGGTGGCCAACATCCTTGAGAATGCCATCAAATACGCGCCAGAAGGGTCAGAAGTGACGCTGTCGCTCCAAGATCAGGCGCGCCACGTGGCACTTTCGGTGCACAATGAAACGGGGGCCGCCACGCCGCTTGCGGATGATGCGCTCTTTGAACAGTTTCGCCGGGGCGACACGGTGCAAGAACAGGAAGGCGCGGGACTGGGCCTGGCCCTTGTCCGGGCCATTGCGCTGAAACACGGGGGCACGGCGACCCTGGGACAAGAGCGCGCCGGGTTTGACATAAAGGTCCGTATTCCGCATCAAGAGATCTGAGATCGTTTCAGGACCCCTTCCCGTGCCCCGCATTTTTCCGAAACTGGCCGGTGTGTTGTGCTTTGCGCTTGCGGCTTGCGCGGGTTCCAACCTGCCTATCAATGAATTGAGCACGGAGCTCAGCGACGACAGCGCACCGCTCTTCAGCACCTCAGGGCAGGAAAACGCGCTCGTGGGCCTCGCCTTTTCTGGCGGCGGCACGCGGGCGGCGGCGTATTCCTACGGTGTGCTCAAGCACTTGGCGCGGACCAATGTGCCGGGCACGGATGAGACGATTTTTGACCAGATCCGTTATCTGTCTGGCGTGTCAGGCGGATCGGTTACCGCTACGTACTTTGGCCTGCATGGGCGGCGCGCCTTTGCCGACTATGAAGAAGCCTTTCTCAAACAGGATGCGGAAGCCTATCTGCGCACCTCGCCCGTGCGGCCCACGAACCTGTTGCGCGCGATTTCGGGCGGGGTGAACGACCGCAGCAGTTTTGGCCGCTGGGTGGATGAGAACCTTTTCAAAGGGGCCACCTTCGCCGATCTGCGCAAGAACAAACAGATCACGACCTGGATTGCTGCCGCTGACATCTACAACCGGCTGCCGTTCACCTTTGAGGAGGAAACGTTCCGCGCGCTCTGCAGTGATCTGCGCGACTTTCCCATCGCGGAGGCCGTCGCTGCCTCTGCCGCGGTGCCCATCGTCTTTCGCCCCATCGTGCTGGAAGCCTACGGGCCGCGTTGCGCCTATGAGCGGCCCAAGTGGTTGACCACGGCGGCTTTCAACACCGAAGCCTCCGCCACCCTGCGTGCCTATGCCAAGGCCATCGAAAACTACCGTGATCCCGAAAAGATGAGCTATGTCAAGCTCTTGGACGGGGCAATTACCGACAACTTCGGGCTGACGAGCCTGTCGATCGCACGGGCGCGGTCCCAGACGCTGCATGGCCCGCTGAGTGCTGCGCAGGCGGTGCAGCTCGACCGGATGATGTTCATCGTGGTGAATGCAGGCCGGGGGAACACGGCGGATTGGGCCAATCAACTGCGCGGGCCCGGTGGCTTTGATCTGGTGACCGCGATCACGGATACCGCGACGGTGTCAGCCACCCGCGAAGGCTTCAACAGCTTTCGGTTCGGGATGGAGAAGTGGCAGCAAGACCTGATTGATTTCCGCTGTGCTCTGTCGCCCGCTGAGGTGCGCCGCTACGGGCGCAATCCGGCGACGTTCAACTGCGGCGCGCTCAAGCTTTTTGTCGATGAGATCGGGTATGAGCAGTTGGACGATGAGACCCAGGAGCGGATGGAGAACGTGCCAACCCGGTTGAGGCTTGACCCCGAAACCGTTGATTTTGTGATTGAATCCGGCCAGAAAGCTGCCGCGCTCAATCCCACCATCCGGGCCTTTCTGCTGAACTCAGGCGGGATCGACGGGACCGCCCGGCGCGTGATCGCGCCAGACGGTTAAAGGCGCGCTTACTTGTAGCCAAGCTCCGTCAGCACCCAGTCGGTGTAATTGCCCATGCGCGTGTACATGGAAAACTTCGCGTTGCGTTCGCAGCCGGGCTGCTCTTGCGCCGCAAGCCCCCAGCTGACGACACCCGCCTGGATCAGCGTGCCATCAGACTGGCGCAGCATCAGCGGCCCGCCGCTGTCGCCGTCACAAGCCCCGCGCGGCCCCACAGGCGTGCCCGCGCAGATCATGTTCTCGGTCACCGGCAGCGGCACGGCGGCGTTCATATCGGCCCAAAGCTGGTTGGCCTTGTCGCCCGGGATCTCAAGAATGTTTGTAGCAGTGGCAAAGGCCTTTGCCGCGGCACTGCGGCGGCCGGAGAGAAATACATCATTGCAGGCCGCGCGCGGGAGCACCTTGATACGCCCTTCCATCAGCTGATGTGAGCTTTTGCCGGTCTCGGTACGGCCCCAGCCCACCACAATGCTCTCCGTGCCGGGCTGTTCAAGCTGATCGGCATAGCTTTCGGTGGGGATTTTGATGACGTCAAAGGGGACCTTTGGTTTGCGCTCTAGCTTCAAGAGGGCCACATCACTGTCAAAGGAGCGGGGGTTGTAGTCGGGGTGCACCGTGATCTTGGACACCCGCACAAAGTCGCCGCCTTCTGCGATGTTGACTGTGCCCACCAGCCCGTAAATCTTGGATGGATCGGAGACGTAGTAGCCGTCATCCCGCTCTTCTACCACGCAGTGGGCGGCGGTGAGCACCACATCGGTCTGGATCATTGAGCCGCCGCAAAATTGCGCGGCCATGTTGGGCTCTGTCTCAACCATCAGTGCGACTTGAAAGGGGAAGGCGCCGGGAGCTGCCACAGAGCCGTTGAGCACGCGAGATACTTCACGATCCGCCTCTGGGGAAGCGATGAATTCGCGCTTGAGCTCACTGTTGGCGAGCGACAGCGGGAATTGCAGCCGCGTGCCGTCCTCCGGCAGGTCGGCCAGCTTTTCCTGGGCCGTGGCTGCGCTGGCGAGGCTGAGAGCTGCGGCGCTCACAGCAAGGGAGATCAGTTTCATATGAGGGTCCTTTCGCAAGTCTGTTGTTTCAATCCAGTGTCAGTTCAATGCGGGCACGACATCAACGAGAAATTGCGCGATGCCGCCTTCTGCGCCGCCCCGCCGCGCGGCCCCGCGGGTGTTTTCCATGTCAAACCCAGCCCCTTGCAGGAGCCCGGCAAAGCCGTCCATCCCGTTGGCGCGGGTGCGTTCCAGTGCGTTTTGCTCCAGCCACGAGAAATCCTGCGTCGGCGTCTGGGGGGCTGCGGGCGTGGCGATTGTCAGGATACGCTCACGGCCAAAAGAACCGTCGGTCACGTCAAACAGGTCAATCACCTTGCCCTCGGCGGGGTTGATCCGCGCGGCATAAAGGAAGCTGATCGAATAATCGCTGCCGATGTAGAGCACGTTGAGGTCCACCGGATCGCGGTTGGTATTGGTCACATCGATGAACACGATGTCGCCCGGGGTGAGCTGCGCCACGCCGGAGCTTGGGATGTCCAGCGGCGCAGAGCGCTGCGTGCTTTGCGCGTTTAAGCTGATCTTAAGGCCCAATTTGGAGGGACGGTAGACGCCGGCAAGCGCCGTGATATTGCGCACCCGGGCCATCTTGGAGATCGTGTCCTTCGCGAGGGTTGCAACCTCGGCCTCTGTCTTGCCTCCCAGAAGAATAGAGGGCGTCTTGGTCGGACCGCTTGCAGTCAGCACCCCGTCGCCGCCCAGAAACCAGAGCTGATCGTCCTGGTAGAGGATTTGCGTGTCAGCCGCCGCGCCCGTGGGCACGAAACCTACCCGCCCACCCGCGTCAAAGGACGCGGTCAGCGCTTCCAGAACACCGGCGATCTCCGCGGAGGTTTCAGCCGGGGGCAGGGCGACCGTGAAGGCGAAATCGACGCTCACCTCGCTCTGACGCGCGAGAAAGCCGGGCTCGATCGGCAAAAAGCGCGCGCTTTCGACCCGCAGCGTTGCTTTGAGCGGCGTCACCGCGTCTACCACGAGTGCAACACCTTCTTCGGGCGCCTCTTGTGTGGCAGTCCGCACCAGCCCAAGCGTGTCACCGGGCGCAAGCCCGCTGAGCTGCCCGGCGGGTATTTCCAGCGTGCCGCCTGTCTGCTTGATCGTCCACTGCGTGACCGCTGGGCCGGGCTGGGTCGCGAAGACGCCGAAATCCAGATCGCCTTCGAAGAGTGGGGTCGGATTGGCGCGGCCGTCCATCGCGTAGATCCGCAGCACTTCCTGCGCCAGCTGGCGGTAGGACACGCCGGGATTTTGTGCCAGCGCGCTCAGGATCGAAAAGGTGAAAAGCCCGTGGGTCTGGCGCGCGGGGTCGCCCGCGGGCAGCCGCATCTCTGGCGTGGTCTGGTTGGTTTGCGCGGCGAAAAAGGCTACAAAGGACCCTTCCGTGACCTCAGGCATGCCGTCAAAGCCCACGGTTGCCCCGCCTGCGTTGTTCTGCCCCCGCGTACGCACCTGGGCTGCATCCAGAACCTCCTGCGGGATGCCGAGCAGGGCGGGCGAAAGCTGACGTGACACCTCTGCGTCCGCTGGATCGGCGAGGTTGGAGGCGCGCGTCACCGTGCCGGAATGGCAGCTGTCAAACACGGCCCAGACATGCGCGCCTTTTGCCCGCACGGCGCCGATCAGCGCGCCAAGCTCATCATCCACCAGCGCATTTTCCACGGGTTGACCATTGTCTTGCCATTGTCCGATGTCGGCGGGCAGAAACAGCTCATCAAGCCCGTCCAACTCCGATCCGGCGACCAGGGCAGGGGCCTGAGTGCCGTGGCCCGAGAAGTGCAGATAGACAAAATCGTTGGGCTCTACGTCGCGCGCAAGCTGGGTGAGCGCATCGCGAATGGCCTGAAGGGTAGGGTGCTGCGCGCCCTCGACCCCGTCTGCCAGCAGCGTGATGTTGGCATCGTCAAATTGCCGAGTGCCATTGGTCCGCAGGAAGTCTCGCATCAGCACCGCGTCATTGGCAGGTCCGGTCAGCCAGGCGTTTTCAGGCAAGTTGTCATAGCGCGACACGCCCACGATCAGGGCGTGATTGGTCTGCGCTTGGGCAGGTGCAGCGGCGCTCAGAAAAACGGAGATAACGGTTAGAAGAACAACGGAAAGAAACGTCTGTCTACGCATGAATACCCCTCAACAATGCCCAAAATTTGGCCGCTTCTGCGGGTAAAGGCAACTTAAAATAACCGTTAGGGTGGCGTGGCGGCGGCTCAATTTCCGGGGCTGACCAAAACGAAAGGCGCCCAAGCGCCTGGGTGGCTGTTTTGCGGGGAGCGGTCGTCTTCGAGCACGTTGATCATCGCTTGTTGCAGCGCTTGCGCCCGAGAAAGACGGTCGTCCAACGCCATCTGGCCCAGCACGTCCGTGGTGATATCGGCGGCAGTGTTATCCAGAACCGGCCAATGCGAGACGAGCAAAGACTGCGCCCCCGCAAAAAGCGCAGCACTGGCAAGCCCAGCAAGCCCTTCCGCCCCCGGCGTCCCGTCGCCCGCGGCAGTGTTGCAGGCCGAAAGGATCAGCCAGGACACAGGCAAAGCCAGCAGCGCCAGCTCAGAGGCCGTCAAGAGCCCGTCGTCCTTCGCTGTTGCGGTGTCAGGAGGTGTGAACACCAAAGCCGGTTCCGACAGACCCGAAAGCTCACCTGCGACCAGCCCGTGGGTCGCGACAGACACGGTGGCGCCGGCTGGAAATGTGGTGGCTTTGAACGCAGCTTCGGTGGCCGCGGCCCCCAAGAACAAGGCGCTGTTTGCGGGGCCAATCGTTTGGGCGATGCGCTCAAGTTCCGTACGGGTCGCGGGCAGGGCGGAAAGTGCACGCACGGCTTCGGTTTTGGCCAGGTCGCCCTCGAAAAGCGCGCTTGCATTTGGTGGCAGAGCGCGCGTGCCCTGGCCCGCTCCCCCCAAAAGCGGGTCGCCAAAGCCCACAAAGCGCGCTTGCCCGCCCTCCGCTGGGCGCTGTGCGCGGCGCTCAAGTGTCAGGGCGGAAAGCGAGGGCAGGGTGATGAAAGCATGGTGGCGCACGAGCCAATCCGTGCTCCGCAGCGCGGCCGCGTCATTATCTGCGCCGCGGGGCAGGGACCGCACGAGCAGCGACAGCGGCAAAGAACTGAGCGCGCCCTGTGCGAAGACAAAAACCTCGCGCTGGCCCGCAAGCTGCGCGTCAAAAGGCGCAATGAGTGTGGTGTGAAGCTCATGTGCGAGCCTCCGGTCGAAACTCGGCCCGCTTTGGCGTTGGCGTGCTGCAGCGCCGCGCACGTTGGCCCAGGTGCCAAGGCCTTCCCGCAGCGCCTTCACCTTTTGGGTCAGCTGTTCGGAGGACAGCGCAAGGCGCTCAAAGGCGACACCGGCCTGTGACACTGCAAAGGCAAAAACGTCCGCCTCCGTCTCTGCAAAGACCAGCAGCGCCTGGCCGGGGCGCAAAGACGACTGAATGTCTGCAAGGGTGAGAACGGACACGCCGCCGGTTGTCGTCGCCTGAGGGAATTCCCGATCGATCTGTGCCTTGAGCGCGCGGGCGGTCTCGAGCTCTGCTTCAATTTGTTCTTCCAGGGCCGCGACCGCGGCCTCATCCGCTTCTGCGCGCCGCGATTTCAGCGATGTGAGCTTTGCGGCTGTGCGCTGCAGCACCAGTTGCTGGTTTTGCTCGGCCCGCAGCAGGCGGGCAAGCGCCCCGTTCTGGCTCAATTCTCTCAGCCGCACGCGCACCAGCGCGTCCTCCACCGCTGACCCATTGGCCCATTGCACAGCCTGAAGCGCCTCATCCGCGCGCGCGGTCACGTTTGGGTCCGTCACGCGGGAGAGCAGGGCGATCAGGCGGTGAAAGGTGCTGCGTTCAATCCGCCGTTTGGTACGCAGCCGCGTGCTCGCCCCCGCATCAAATTGCGCCATGAGCGCGACTTTTTTCTCCCGTTCAGCCTCTGCCTTAGCCAAAGCCACGGTTTTGCGCGTTGCGGCAAGCGCCTTTTCGAGCTGATCCGTCTGCGCAAGCACCGCGCTGTAGCCTTCCCAGATGGCGTTTTCTGCCATGCCAGTCAGGGGCGTGTCCCGGTTCTGCTCCAGCGCGCGCTCATAAAGCGCGATTGCCCGTGCGCGATCGCCCGCAGCCTCATACACCTCCGCCAATCCCGCGAACCAAGCGGGCAGCAGACCCGATATGGCCCCGTTTTGGGTAAGATCCGGCACCAGTTCATCCGCAAGGGCCACAGCCTGCGCGTGCTGGCCCGCGGCGCTCAGCACACCGGCCAAATCGCTTTTTGCGATGCGGTAATGCTGTGTGGTGGGCCCGGCAAGTCGGGCCGAAATGTCCGCGCCTGTCGCCGCCAGCTCCTGCGCGCTTTCGGGATCGCCCATATAGGCAAGGCTGAGGCCCACATTCATGAAAATGTCGCTCATCAACAGCGATTCTTCCACGCCGGCTTCGGCCATCAGATCAAAAAGCTGCGTCAGCCCGGTGAAAGCCGCCTGCACATCGCCAAGCTGCAACGCGGCCTCCGCTTGCTGATAGGCGTTGGCCAGCGCCAAAGGATGGGCTGGCGGCAGTTCCGCGGCGTTGATGAGCTGCGCGCCCATAGCGGCAGAATTGGAGGCAACCTCTTCGCCCAGCAAACCGCCGCCGAATTCAAAGAACGCCTGAACCGTGAGCAGGGGCATTTTCACACGCCACTGAGTGCCTTGACTGCCGAAGCGCGCGAAAAATGCGGCGATCTCATCCGCGGCGTCGGGGTCGGCAAGCTGGTTGAGCGCCGTAAAATACCGCAGATGCGCCACAAGTTCCGCAGGTGTGCTCCCTGGCGGGCTGTACAGCGCACGGGCACGCTGCGCGTGGGTCAGCGCGGCTGAGGCCTGAACCACCAAAAGTTCCGTGCGTGCTGCCGCAGAAAAGACATCCGCCGCCAGCCGCGGGTTGCGCGCCACGATCTGTTCGGCAGAGGTATAGAGATGATCCGTGGGTTTCGGCCCCAACCAAGCGGGCGCGACCTCCGGCGCGATGGCAGCCAGCGCGCGCGCGGCGTCCCGCGGTCTCCCACGGGTCAAAAAGCTCTCTGCCTGTTCTACGGCATAGCGCGCGCGGAGGCGTTTGCGTTCCGTGGGGTCGGCTATGGCTGCGATGATCTCTTGAACAGTTGCCAGCATGGCCTCAACCGTCGCCACATCGTTGAGCAACCGTGCCTGCCGCAAAGCCAGCGCATATAGATGCGCCAGATGCAGATAGTCCTCTTGCGTTGCGGGTGCGCGGTGCGAGGAGGCGGCGTGCTGATTTATCGTCTGTTGAAACTGCACGCCATTATTGGTGAAGTACGCCATCTGCAGCGCGTCGAGGTGTTCATAAAAAATGGCCCGGTCGCTGAGGCGCCCGTCATGCGCGCTGGCTTGACCGATCGGAAGCAAGAGCGCTGTAAGAAGGGCAGAAAATCGGAAACAGACTGAAATCAAAGACATGCTGGATAGCGCCGGATCGCTGTGGAATTGTCAATGAGGGCGCCTTTCTGATGGCTCAAGGGTGGTTGCGACGGTTTCCGCTATCTCAGTTTCATCATCTCTTCTCTGAATGCCTCGGTTGGTGTTCGCCATCCGAGGCACTTTCTGGGTGTGCCGTTCAGGCGGTCGCAAATCGCCTTCATATTGCGATTTGAGAGCGCCGCGAGTTGGGTGTCGCGGGGTATGTATCGTCGGGCCCGCTTGTTCAGGTTTTCGACCGATCCCTTTTTCCATGGTGCCTGTGGATCGCAAAACCAGCTCTCGGTGCCGATGCCAGACTGCAGCCTTCGCCACTCCCTGAACTCAAAGCCACGATCAAATGTGATCGAGCGGCGCGCTGGTTGGGGAAGGGGTTCCATCACGTTCATCAGGGTGTTCATGAAGTGCTTGGAACTGCGGTTATTGTTCCGGAACAGAACCGCGTAACGGGTCTTGCGCTCAACCAATGAAGCCACGTTCATCTTGCCCTGAGACCGCTCGAAGATCATGAGATCGCCTTCCCAGTCACCAAATTCCTCGCGCGCCTTCACATGCTCAGGACGTTGGTGGATCGACCGATCCGGTGGAAAAACCTGGTCTCTTGGGCGTCTGCCATAGCGCGGTCTGCGTTTCTTCCGACGACTGGGTAAGTAGCGCGCAAGCTGCTCAGACTGACCTTCGGCGCTGTAGACGTAGGCGTAAATCGTTTCGTGGCTCACGCGCACTGGCTGACAGTCGAACACGAGTCGGCCCGCGATTTGTTCCGGTGTCCAACCAATCTTCAATTGAGAGACGACATGCGCGCGCAGATCGTCCAAACGGATCAGTTTGCGTCTTCGAGCTCGACGCTTAGAAGCTTCTCGTTGCGCGATCATGCCATAGTAACCATTGAGATCAGGTATCAGATCGTCGGTATAAGAGTTGCGCTTGATCTCGCGATAGACGGTCGAACGATGCCTGCCGATCTCAGCTGCGATCTCATCAACTGAGCATCTTGCATTCAGCATGTCCTCGATTGTGCGGCGTTCACGCAAATCCAACTCTGTATGGGCCATATCCGTTCTCCTTGCTTTTCAGCAAGATAGGGGAATTGTCGCAACGCAGTTTAGAAT
>JBCCPS010000049.1:0-23817 GCA_039024775.1 Pseudomonadota bacterium | reverse complement strand
GGTTGTGAAGTCTGATGGCGGCTGGTCCGTGGGCCGCACGGAATACGTGATCGACGGCGCGCCGCGCGTGCTCAACGCCTGGCACCAGGACCAGGTGGTGGAGGTCCCCCCTTCAGCGGAGGTCATCGGGCGCAGTGATTTTTGCGAAAACGCCGCCATGCTTTACGATGACATCTTTCTGACCATCCAGCCCCATCCCGAATACGGCGATGACTTCATCCAGAGCCTGATCACCCACCGCGGTGAAGGCGTGGTGCCCGCACCGCTGCTCGACACCGCCCGCGCGCAGATGGGCCTGCCCAGCGACCGGCAAGCCTTTGGCCAGCGCATGGCGGACTTCTTTCGCAAGGCGCGGACTTGATGGCAGACTGGATCAACAAAATCCCCCAGGCCGCGCAGGACTATCTGGCGGGCAAACGGCTGGATGAGGTCGAATGCGTCATCCCCGACCTTCCCGGCATCGCCCGAGGCAAGGCCGTGCCCGCCTCCAAATTCGCGCGTCAGAACTTCTTTCACCTGCCCGACAGCATCTTTTACCAGACCATCACGGGCAATTGGGGCGAGGCCGCGGGCGAAGACGGTTTCATCGAACGCGACATGGTATTGCGCCCCGACATGGCCACCGCAAGTGCCGCGCCCTGGACCGGCGACTGGACGCTGCAGGTGATCCACGACGCTTATGACAGCCAGGACCGTCCCGTGCCGTTTTCGCCGCGCAACGTGCTCAAACACGTGGTCCAGTTCTACCGGGATCGCGGCTGGGAGCCCGTTGTGGCACCCGAGATGGAATTCTACGTGGTGGGACGCAATGTCGACCCGGTGCAAGAGATCAAGCCGATGATGGGCCGCTCGGGCCGTCCGGCAGCGGCGCGGCAGTCCTATTCGATGTCCGCGGTGGATGAGTTCGGCCCCGTGATCGACGACATCTACGACTTTGCGGAGGCGCAGGGCTTCGAGATTGACGGCATCACCCAGGAAGGCGGCGCGGGCCAGTTGGAGATCAACCTGCTGCACGGGGATCCGGTGGCGCTGGCCGATCAGGTCTTTTACTTCAAGCGCCTGATCCGGGAGGCCGCGCTGCGCTATGACGCACATGCGACCTTCATGGCCAAACCCATCGCCGAGGAACCTGGATCGGCGATGCACATCCACCACTCGGTGCTGGATGCCGCCACCGGCCAGAACCTTTTCTCCGCCAGCGATGGCGCGGCCACACCCGCCTTTTTTCACTTCATCGGCGGACTGCAGGCGCATCTGCCGGAGGCACTGGCGGTACTGGCCCCTTACGTCAACAGCTACCGCCGCTACGTCAAAGACCACGCGGCCCCCATCAACCTGGCCTGGGCCGCGGACAACCGCACCACAGGCATCCGTGTGCCGCTGTCCTCACCGGATGCGCGGCGGGTGGAAAACCGGCTCGCCGGGATGGACTGCAACCCCTATCTGGGTATCGCCGCGTCACTGGCCTGCGGCTATCTGGGGCTGGTGAATGCCACGCCTTGCGCAGAGGAATTTCGCGGTGACGCCTATGACGGGGAGGCCGATATCCCGCGCAACCCCGCCTCCGCGCTCGACATCTTTGACGGGGCCGAGGCCTTGCACGCCGTGCTCGACCCCGAATTCGCGCGCGTCTATTCCATCGTCAAACGCGCTGAATACGAGGAATTTCTGCAGGTCATCTCCCCCTGGGAGCGTGAGCATCTGCTGTTGAACGTATGAACCTGCTGACCGCCAACGACCGCGACGGCCAGTATCCCGACAGCTGGTACGCGGCGACGGCGACCCCGCTTGCGCCCTTCGCCCCGCTCAAGGGTGTGGTGCGGGCAGATGTCTGCGTGGTGGGCGGCGGCTACACCGGGTTGTCAGCGGCGCTGCACCTGGCGCAGATGGACCGCGATGTGGTGCTCATTGACGCGCAGCGTGTGGGCTTTGGCGCTTCGGGGCGCAACGGCGGGCAGTTGGGATCGGGCCAGCGGGTCGATCAGATCGAGCTGGAGCGCCTGCTGGGCACCGCCCATGCCGCGCAGCTGTGGGAGATGGCGGAGGCGACCAAGAGCCTCGTCAAGGCGCTGATCAAAAAGCATGAGATCGACTGTTATCTGAGACCCGGCGTGCTGCATGCCGCCTCAAACGCGCGCAGCCTGCGCGAGGAGCTGGCCTATGCCGAACATCTGGAACGCGTCTATGGGTACACGGAATTAGAAACCCTCGACAAAGACGCGTTGCAATCGGTCTGCCGCTCGCCCGACTATTTGGGCGGCGTGCTCGACAGGGGCGCAGCCCACCTGCACCCCTTGCGCTATGCCCTAGGGCTGGCGCGCGCAGCTGACCAGGCAGGCGTGCGCATTTTCGAAGGCACCATGGCGCAGCAGATTGAGGAACGCCCGGAGAAAGTGGCCGTCCGCACGGACGCAGGCGCGATAGAGGCGCAGCACGTGATCCTGGCCTGCAACGGCTATCTGGGCGCGCTCAATGATCAGGTCGCGGGACATGTGATGCCCATCAACAACTTCATCGCGGCCACCGAACCCTTGGGGGACCGCGTCGCTGACGTGCTCCCCCGCGATGTGGCCGTCGCCGATGACCGCTTCGTCGTGAATTACTTCCGGCTTAGCCATGATGGTCGGTTACTTTTTGGCGGCGGCGAAAGCTATGGCTACCGCTTTCCCCGCGACATCGGCGCGGTGGTGCGCAAACCACTGAGCCGGGTGTTTCCGCAGCTTAAAGACATCCCCTTTGACTATACCTGGGGCGGCACGCTCGCGATCACCCTGCGCCGCCTGCCCTATCTCGCCCGGCCCGGGCAACGGATTCTGTCGGCCTCTGGCTATTCAGGCCACGGGGTGGGCAATGCCACGCATGCAGGCCTCTTGATGGCGCAGGCCGTGGCGGGCGATGCGGAGGGCTTTGACACGATGTCCGCCATCCCCGCCCGCCGGTTTCCGGGCGGTGCTGCCCTGCGCAGTCCGCTCTTGGTGCTCGCCATGACCTGGTACAGCCTGCGCGACCGGCTGGGGCTTTAAAGCCAACAACCCAAAACCTGAGACAAACCGCTTGCTTTATAGCACCCGCCCAACAGGCACTGTTGGGCCGCGCCGACCCGCCCCCATGGGGCGGCGCGTGAAACATTGGTATTCATTTCTCAGGTTTTGGGTTGGTAGCTTTAGTCACGCCAAATCCTTTTGCGCAGGAATGCAACTGCGCGTTTAGAGTATGGACAGGAGGCAGATCACTTCAATTTCGAAAGCTTGTCTTGCAGATCGGCGAGCTGTTGCTTGATCGCGTCCAGATCCTCGTTGGACTCGGGCTCAGGCTCTGACGACGCGCTGGGCGTCGTGCTGCCTGCCCACCCGCCGGTCATGGCCTTCATGAAAGCCTCTTGCTGGGCGCGCATCACGTCCATGCCGGGCATCTTCGACATGGGGTTCATGGCGGACATGTTCTCAATCACCCGCGCCTGCCCGTCCCGCAGCATGTCAAAGGAGGCCTGCAAGAACTGCGGCACCACGCTGACGTTGCCTGACATGTAGCTGCGCACCAGATCGTTGAGCACGGAGACAGGCAGCACGTTCTCGCCGCGGCTTTCGTGCTCAGCGATGATCTGAAGCAGATACTGCCGGGTCAGATCATCGCCGGATTTGAGGTCCACGATCTGCACCTCGCGCCCGTCGCGGATAAATCCGGCGATGTCTTCCAGCGTGACGTAGTCGCTGGTCTCCGTGTTATAGAGCCGCCGCGAGGCATACCGCTTGATCAACAGGGGCTTTTCATCATCCGCCATAGGGTCCTCCCGAAAAAGCGCTGCGCCGCAGCTTAGGCCCTGCCGCGCAAAATGGGAAGAACGATCACGCGCCGGGCACGGCCAATGCGATGGCATCTGCAAGGGGCGTGGGCGTGAACCCGGGCACAAGAGCCGCAAAACGCGCGCCGTTGATCCCGTGCGGCACCGACCAGAGATAGCGCATCTCGTGGATCTCGCGCATCATCGGATTGACCGGGCCCATCAGCCAGAGGAGCCGCCAGGGAATGCCGCTTACCTTTTGCGTCATTCCAGTAGCGCGGGCGATCTCATCTACAAGTGCGTGGCCGGTCAGGTCAAAGCCGGGAAAGAGCACTTCCTCGAAGGCGGCAAGCTGCGCCTCCAGCTCCAGCAGTGCCACCGTCGCACGGGCGACATCAGGCAGATAGGCCCAGGCATGCACAATATCGCGCGGCCCGGGATAGACGCTGCGGCCCGCGCGGGCCTTGGCTGCGATCTGGAGGTCGAACCAGTTGCCGCTGGCGCGCGTGTCGATGTAGTCGCCCGCCCGCACCACCAGCGTGCGGACCCCCGCCGCGCGATAGCTCTGTTCCATTTCCACCCGCAACCTGCCCTTGCGCGTGGTGGGCCGCCAAGGCGTGGCCTCGTTTACCCGCGCAGGCATGCCCGCGCCGTAGTTATACATATTGCCGGGGATCACCACGCGTGCGCCGCTGGACATCGCGGCAGCGATGACGGCCTTTGTCATGCGCGGCAGGGCCTCTGCCCAGTCGGGATAGAGCGGGTTCAGCGCGTTGACGATAACATCCTGCCCGCAACAGGCCGCGACCAGCGCGTCCACGTCCGTGGCGTCACCTTCGATATGGGGCGCCCTGTCCGAGGGGCCGCGCCCGAAGGTGGTGACCTGCCAGCCCGCCGCGCGGCATGCGGCGGCGGCGTGGCGTCCGAAACGGCCCTTGTGGCCTAAGACGATAACTTTTTTCATGGCGCCTCTCCTTTGCGTTGATACGCTTTGGGTAGCCCGTGGTTTAATGAATGGCATTCCAGAAAATAGGGATATAGACATGCACATATGAATAGCGTTGCGCCAAACTGGACGTACCTGCAAAGCTTTGTTGCTGTCGCGGAGGCCGGATCGCTGTCGGCGGCGGCCCGCGCGCTTGCGCTCAGCCAGCCGACGCTGAGCCGCCACATTGCAAACCTAGAAGACGACATGGGTCAGCGGCTTTTTGATCGCGCACCCAAGGGGCTGGTACTCACGCCGGAAGGCGCCAGCCTGTTGGAGGCGACGCAGCCCATGGCGGATGCAGCGGCCCGGGCGGGCGGGCTTTTCAACGGTGGTGGCGGGCCTGAGGTGTCTGGCACAGTTCGGATCACGGCCAGCCATATGGTCGCGACCTTCCTGCTGCCCGCCCTGCTGACGCGGATCAACCGCGCGCTGCCCAAGGTAGCGCTGGAGGTCGTGGGATCGGACGAGACGTCAAACCTGCTGCGGCGGGAGGCGGACATCGCACTGCGCATGTACCGGCCCACGCAAAACGACGTCATCACCCGGCATCTGGGGGAATTGGCCATCGCCGCCTACGCCACGCCCGACTATGTGGCCGCCTTTGGCGCGCCAGCCGCGATGGCGGACCTGCACCAACACCGCATCATCGGCTATGACCGCAGCACGCTGATCATCGACGCGATGACACGTTTAGGCATGCCGGTGGCGCGGGATTTCTTTGCCTTTCGCAGCGACGATCAGGTGCTCTGTTGGCAGATGGTGCGCGCGGGATTTGGTATCGGTTTCAACCAGGCGCTGATCGGGGATGGTGACCCAGGCGTTATGCGGCTGGCGGAGGACGTGGACATGGGCACCATGCCCGTCTGGCTGACCGCCCATGCAGAAATGCGGCAAGTGCCGCGCATCAGGCGCGTCTATGATCTGCTGGGTGCGGCCATGCAGGCGCTTATGCGGCAGGCAAAAGAATAGGGGCGGGCCTGTTGGCGGACCCGCCCCATTCTTGGCCGCGCGGTCCAGGGGAGGAGGACACGCGGACAAAGGGATGCACTTACTTGGAAGTGGCTTTCTTGACGGCTTTGGTCGCGTCGTCCTGCATTTCTTTGCCTGCGGACATCATCAACTCGACGGTGTCCATCTGCACTTTCTTGGCGATCTCTGCGAAGGCGGCCATGTGCTCTGCTGCCGTTTCAGCGGAGGCGGAAGCGAAATCGGTCATCGCCTTGGCGTAGTCGGCAGGCTCTGCCTTCGCTTTGGACATCTCGGTGAGCTTGGAGAGCGTCTCTTTGGTCCACTTGGAAGAGATGTCAGCGGATTTCTCGGCTGCGTCAAGGGCAACGCCGGAGAGCTTTTCGTTCAGCGTGGCAGCGGTCTTGAAAGACCCTTCCATCGCGGCGGTATCCACGGGGAATGCGCCCATGATGTCTTTGAACATTGCGGTCATGTCGTTGGTCGGCTTAGCCATTGGAGTGTCCTTTCGGGGTCTGATCTTTGCATCTCGCTGCAGCGGTTCTTGCTGCGCTTGCAAAGTATTTACATGCTGCAGCGCGGCATTGCAAGTGTTTTTCTGCACCGCAGCATAAGAAATTTGACGTAGGGGAAAGCGACGCCCAGCAGTGCTGGACGGTGCGATTTAGCCACTTGATGCCAACCACTTACGCCAGCGCGTCAGCTCATGCCCATTGCAGATACTGCTGCAATTCCGTCCGCGCTGCTATGTCATCGAGATACGTGCCAGAAATCAAAGACAGGGTTTTTCCCTTGATGTGCGCGGTCCCGCTGGCGTCGATATGGGCTGCAAAAAGCGCCTGCATCCTGGGCGTCGTGCCATCACTGGCTTTTGTGAGCCGCCATTGCAATTGGCCGCCACCCATGGGGTATTGATCCTCCGGTGACTTGGCCGGATCATGTTCGGTGACCGCAACCACCCTGACCATCCGCTTGGGCCCCGATACTGCCGTGGTCTTGAGCGATTGGGTTTGCATCTGCTGGTAGATCCTCACGCCGCGCTCATCGAGAATGCTCTGGTGCACACTTTGGCGCGCGGCGTCTTCCTCTGTGGTCGCCGCTGGAACGCCCAGCTTGCCGCCAGAACGCAGTGTCGTGCCTTCAAAGATAAATTGCTCCGGCGTCGGCAGGGTCTTGAACAGAAGGATACTGTAGCCCGCATTGAGCCGGCCCTTTTCAAAACCCAGGTTCTGCTCCACCGCGCGTGGATTCCCAAAGGGTATGGCATTGAGGGTTGTGATGTTGCCGGTCACCGGACCGACCAACTGGCCCAGGCGGTCCAAAGTCAGATCACGCATTCCTGCACCCCCTTAGCCTGTCCGCGCATGTCAGAGCTTTGCCCGCTTCGCCACATATTCCCCCGGGGCATCGCAGATCATCTTGCGCCCGTCATCGCCGGGATAGCGCGCATCCAGCTCGCCGCCCGATTGCTTTTTCAGCCAGCGCTCCCAGCGCGGCCACCAGGAGCCTTCGTGGAAATCCGCACCCGCCTGCCAGGCCACGTGATCCAGCGTGAGATCGGTGTTGGTGTAATGGCCATACTTCTTCTTGGACGGCGGATTCACGATGCCCGCGATATGCCCTGACTGGGTCATGATGAAGGTCTTGTCGTCAGACCCCATCGCTTGAATGCCGCGATAGCTGTCTTTCCAGGGCGCGATGTGATCGGTTTCGCAGGCGATGGCGCAGATGGGCAGGTCGATGTCGCCAAGCTCCAGATGGTGGCCCAAAAGATCAAAGCCGCCTTCCGCCAGTTCGTTGCGCTGGCAAAGCCCGCGCAGGTATTGCATCGCCATCTTGGCAGGCAGGTTCGCCCCGTCCCCGTTCCAGTACAGCAGATCGAAGGCGGGCGGCGTCTCTCCCATCATGTAGCTTTTGACGGCGGGGCCGTAGACCAGGTCGTTGGAGCGCAGAAACGAAAAAGTGCGCGCCATTATGATGGAGGGCAGCACGCCCTTGTCTTTTGTCTCCGCCTCAATCCCGTCGATGAAATCATCGGTCAGAAACGGACGAAACTCCCCCTGGTCGGAAAAGTCCGTCAGCGCGGTGAAGAAGGTCGCCGATTTGACGCTATCATCCCCCCGCTGTTTGAGCAGAGACAGGGTAAGCGACAGCGTCGTGCCCGCGATGCAATAGCCCACCGCGTTGACCTGGCTCTGGCCCGTGATCTCCTTCACCTCGCGGATCGCGGTCAGATAGCCGTCCTCAACATAGTCCTCCAACCCGATTTCCCGATAGCCGCTGTCGGGATTGACCCAGGACACCATAAAGAGCGTGTAGCCCTGATCGACGATCCATTTGACAAGGCTGTTCTGCGCCTTGAGATCGAGGATGTAGTACTTGTTGATCCAGGGCGGGAAGATCACGATGGGCGTGGCGCGAACCTTGTCTGTGCTGGGCGTGTACTGGATAAGCTCGAACATCCGGTTGCGAAACACGACCTTGCCCGGAGAGGTGGCGATGTTGCGGCCCAGTTCAAAGGCCTTGTCATCGGCCAGCTTCACAATCAGCTCACCGTCGTTGGCCTCCAGATCCGAGATCAGGTTCTCCAGCCCCTGGATCAGGCTTTCGCCTTCCGTCTCCACCGCGCGCTCCAACGCGTCGGGGTTGGTGGCCAGAAAGTTGGTGGGTGCCATCATGTCCACGATCTGGCGCGAGAAGTAGCGCAGCCGTTCCTTTTCGCGCAGGTCCATGTCGGTCACGTCCTCGACCGCTTGCATCACCGCCTCGGCGTTGAACATGTACTGCTGTTTGACGAAGTTGAAATAGGGATGCGTTTCCCAAAGCGGGTTGGAAAACCGGCGATCCTTGGGCGTCTTGTCCTCGGGCGCGCGGAATGTGCCCTGCGCAAGGCTCTGCTGGGCCTCCATGAAATGCGTGAGCGTTTTGGTCCAATATCCCATCTGATGCTGCATCAGCGCCGCCGGGTTGTTCACGGCCTGCGCCATATAGGCCTGCGCGGCTTTTGCAAAAAGCTCCTGATTCGGGCCATCGAGCGCCTGTTGATGCGTCTTGCGGTGCGCCATCACCTGGGTGAGACGCGCGCGCAGGGCGTCGACTTTCTTGAGGTTGGACGCCATCCGCGCGGCCATTTGCTCAGTCGTCGCGACGTTATCTTCAGAGGCAGTTGTCATCTTAATCTTTACCTTCTATCTTCGCACCTGCAGCATTCGAGCCTCTTGCTGCGGGGGGAGCAGGCAAACAGCTCTGACACACCAGGGCCAGAATAGGAGACCCCGCGATGCGCTATATGGCAAGTTACGACTGGATGGAAACCGTTCGGAACACCAACCAGTATCTGGGCGCATCGGCGCTTGCCTTGGCATCCTACCCTGCCTTTTCGATGTTTCCAAACCCTGCAATGCAGTGGCTTGGCGCATGGGGAGAGGTGACGGAACGCACATTTGCACGCATGGTTGCAAAGCCTGACTGGAATATCCCACCGGTGGTGGGCAAGGACGGGCAGGACCACATGGTTCACATCACCTGCGCAGTAAGCCGCCCCTTCGGCGATCTGATCCACTTTGAGCCGCAGGGCATGGACCAGCCGGAACGCAAGGTGTTGGTCGTCGCGCCCATGTCGGGGCATTACGCGACGCTGTTGCGCTCCACCGTGATCTCACTGCTGCCCGATTGTGACGTCTATGTGACGGATTGGCATAACGCCCGCGACATCCCAGTGAGCGCGGGCAAGTTCGATGTGGAGGACTACACGCTCTATCTGGCCGACTTCATGCGCCATCTGGGGCCGGATACGCATGTCATCGCCGTCTGTCAGCCCGCGCCGCTGGCGCTGGCGGCCACCGCCTATCTGGCGGAGGAAAACCCAAAGGCGCAGCCCAGCTCGCTCACGCTCATCGGCGGGCCGATTGACCCGGACGCCACGCCGACCGAGGTGACCGACTTTGGCCGCCGGGTGACTATGGGCCAGCTCGAACAGTTCATGATCCAGCGCGTCGGTTTCAAATACGCCGGGGTCGGACGCAAAGTCTATCCGGGGCTGTTGCAGCTGGCCTCTTTCATCTCGATGAACGCCGAAACCCACAGCAAAGCCTTCGTGGATCAGATTACCCGCGTGGCGCAAAACGATGCCCACGACCACGACAAGCACAACAAGTTCTACGACGAATACCTCGCCGTGATGGACATGCCGGCGGAGTTCTATCTCTCAACGGTGGAGCGGATCTTCAAAAACCGGGAAATCGCCACGAACAGCTTCAAAGTGAACGGCAAGCTGGTCGACATCGGCAAGATCACGACCGTGGCGGTGAAGACCGTGGAAGGCTCCAAGGACGACATCTCCGCGCCGGGGCAGTGTATCGCCGCACTCGACCTGCTGACCGGTCTGCCAGACGAAAAGAAAGCCAGCCACCTCGAAGAAGGCGCAGGCCATTACGGTATCTTTGCGGGGCGCAGTTGGCGCGACAATATCCGGCCGCTGGTGCTCGATTTCATCGACGACAATGAAAAGCGCACACCGCCGGGCTTCCGCAAAAAGACCAAGGCAGCAAACAAGAACAAGCCGGCCAAAAAAGACCCCAAGGCCTCCGTTCCCTTATGAGCACGGCGCCGCTTTCCTTTTCCTGCGATTGCGGCGCGATCGAGGGAACGCTGAGCCAAGCGGGGAAGCGCGGGATCCACATCGTCTGTTTCTGTGACAGCTGCCGGGCGGCCGCGCTGCATGCAGGCGATGCGACCGAGGCGGGCGCGCCCGTTGGCCTCTACCTCACGCAACCCGAACACATTACCCTTGCAAAAGGCGTGGACAATCTGCGGCCCATGGCCTTCTCGCCCAAGGGCATTGTGCGCTGGCAGGCTGCCTGTTGCAAGGGCCAGATTTTTTCCACCCAGCCCGATCCGAAGATGGCATTCATGTCGCTGCGCACGGACAAGTTGAAAGACCCAAGCGGCGTGGGGCCGGTGGTGTCGCGCGTGTTTGTGCCAGCACAAGGCGGCAAGACACGGCATGAAGGAAAGCGCGGGCTGATCCGATTGATCATGGGATCGTTGCGCGCGCGCCTCTCCGGGCGGTGGCGGCTGAACCCGCTCTATGATCCCGAAACCAGAGAGCCGGTTCGGGCCGTTAACGTGCTGCCCAAAGGCGAACGCGACGCGCTGCTCTGGCGGTAAAGACAGTGAACCATTTGCCCACGTGAGACACTTGGAGGGGCGGGCGGATTGCCGAGCCTACTGCAGAACCCAAGGTTGTTTCATCCAATCGCGCAGCGCCTGGGTCGTCTCCGCTGGTTGTTCCAGCGTTGGCAGGTGTCCAGCGTGTTCCAACACCACGAGGCGGGCATAGGGGATCAACTCTGACATGAATTCGTGCCGCTTGACCGGGCAGAGCTGGTCATGCGCGCCGCAGAGCACCAGCGCGGGCACCTTGCATTTGCGTAGCACCGCCTGCTGATCGCGCCGCCGCTGCAAGGCGCGGGATTGGCGGATGAAAACCTCTGGCCCCAGCGTTTCGGCCATATCCATCACCAGCGCCAGCACATCGTTGCGAAAAGGCCCTGGCGCCAGGTAATTGGGCTTCATCTCGTCCCGCATCACCTCCGCCAGACGGCCCGACCGCACTTTCACGATCTGCGGTTCGCGGTTGGCCGCCGCCGCCGGCGTCTCTGCCAACGGATTGGTGTCCAAAAGCGCGATGCGCGTGATCCGGTCCGGGGCGCGGCGCAGGATTTCCATCGCCACGATGCCGCCCATCGACAGCCCCGCCAGGGCAAACCGCTTTGGCAGTTGATCGAGCAGATTGCTCGCAATCTCCTCGATCCGCTCGCCTTGGGTGACGGGCGCGCACATCACGGCGGTATCCGCCGACAGCTCCGCGATCTGCGGACCAAAGAGCCGCGCGTCACACATCATACCGGGCAAGAGCACCAGCGGTTCAGCCATGTGGGGGGTCCCCGTCGATCGTTTGCCTGTCTTAGCAATCGTCTATAGCACCGCCAGTTGGACCCGCAACATCACGGATAACAGATCCCGCGAAAGGGCGGAAAATCGGCGTAGCGCGCGCGCCGTGCTGCCTGATTTTCGCCCGGCGCCTCCCCGGCCTTAAGCAACATGCCGCGCGGCGCGATGTAGCTCGATATCGTCCGCTGCGGCACTGCGCGCCACACCAGATTGAAAGCCGCCAGTTTGGGGAAGAACCAGATATCTGAATAGTCCAGATGATCATGCAGCCACCACGCCAAATCGCGCCAGTCGCGCCCCTTTGCGTAGCGGTCCGCGAACCAGGGGATCACGATGGAGGCGCCCGCGATGGCCGCCTCCCCTGCGTCCCGGTCCCAGATGTGGCATTCGATGGGATTGTCATTGCGCGCGCAATTGAGCTTGTTTTCATTGCCATAGCGGTTGAGCGCGGGCGAGCGATAGCCAGAGCGCACCGCGATCCGGCCAAAGGTTTCCTCCAGCGGGTCAAGAAGCGTGGTGCAGAACGCGCGCCCGTTGGCAAGCGCCAGATCGGGGTTTTCGGGAATGTTGGTGCGGCCATGAAAGGCGGCAATCTCGGAGAACAGAAAGTCACGCATGTAAAAGTGCTTGGACAGCCGCTCCCGCCCGAACGTCTCCAGCGACCACATGGAGCGCGGGGGCCGCATCAGAGCGTTTCAGCCCAGTCGAGGATGTGCTCCACCGCTCGGGGTGTCGCCACCGGTGACAGAATGTCACCCGCGATGACATGGCGGGAGGGGTCGTCCCCCTCGCCGGGGTAGAAAAGGACCGTCTTCGTGGGCGCGCCCCACGCGCGCGCGGCCTCCTTCGTTTTTTCCGCCCGCACGACGGTGTCGCGCTCGGCGTATAGGAACAGCGCGGGGATGCTGATCCGGGACAGATCGCGGGCGTTCACTTCCTTTACCAGTGCAGCCATAGGCATCACCGCGACCGAAGGGTACGTCGTCGTCCAGAATTTTCCCTGCGCCTCATTGTGCGGCTCCCAGCTGCGCTCCGCCCCGGCGAGCAGTGGCAGCCAGGACCGTGCCGCAGGCATCGTCAGCAGGGGTTCAAACGGGCTGTTCACGCCGAAATTGGGAGAAACCATCACGATCCCTTGCACCCGGCGCGTCATTTCCTTATCCAGCGCCGCCGCCGCCATCAATGTGCCGCCGGTGGAGGTGGAGATGACAAGCACCCGGTCGCCGATTTGATGCGCAATGGCGAGCGCTTCTGCGACATCTGCCATCCAGTCGGCAACCCGCGCCTCCCCCATCGCCCCACCTGGCCGCCCGTGCCCGCGCAGCCGGGTGAATATGAGGTTCGCATCCAGCGCCTTCGCCACCCTGTCGGGCACCGGCCGAATCTCTTCGGAGGTCGCGGAAAAGCCGTGCACGTAGACGACCGACCACTCCGTCTTTTTCTCGGGCGCATCGGCCCAGATGACGCGCTTTTGTACGCCCGGGATGATGTCATTGAACCGCGCTTCCTGAGCGGCAAGATAGCCGTCCACGCCGCCCTCAAGCAGGCTGTCATCGAAAACCACCTCAAGCACCGCAGGCTCGCGCGGGCCAAATGCCCCGAGGCCCGCAATCAGTACCGCGACGAAAATCAGCGCTCTAAACAGAAATTTTCCAAGTATTTTCATTATTATAAACCCAGTACTTCATGTATCGCCTGAACCAGAAGATCAAGGCAGGGACCATCCGAGAAGCGGTGATCGGCATCCTTGACCAGCTTCAGCTGCATGTCCGGCCCGCTTGCATGTTCCAACAGCCGCACCGCAGTCGCGACACTGACCGCGGAATCCGCCGTTCCTTGCAGAAAACGCACCGGGAAGGGCAGCGGCAGGGGCGCGCGCAGCACAAGTTGGCGGCGCCCGTCTTCGATCATCCGGCGGGTGATCACATAGGGCTCCATGTAATCAGAGGGCAATTCGATCTGGCCCGCCTGCTCCAGCTCCTGCTTCTGAGCATCCGTGAAACCGGCCCAGTAGCTGTCTTCGGTGAAATCAGGCGCTGCGGCGATCGTCACCAGACCCGCGAGACGCTCAGGGATCTTGCGGGCCAGCAACAACGCCTGCCAGCCGCCCATGGAAGAGCCCACCGGCAGGATCGGACCATCGGTGAGCGCGGCCACGATGTCAGCGGTATCCTGCGCCCAGTCCCCAATGCAGCCATCAGTGAAGGCGCCCGACGACTGCCCGTGCCCCGAATAATCGAACCGCAGGAAGGCGCGGCCCTCTTTGCGGGCCCACTCCTCCAGAAAAACCGCCTTGGTGCCCTGCATGTCGGACTTCAGCCCACCCAGGAACACCACCCAGGGCCCCTGCCCTTCATGACGGTGATAGGCCAGGCTACGCCCTTCGTTTGATTGATGAAATTGCGCCTCTTGCATCGCTGCTCCTCCCGCCGCTGATGGATCATGCGCCCAGAGTGCCAACACCGCAATCGCGAAAAATTAGGTGACTATATTGTCACGTGATTATTTAGTCACCTATACTGAATGCATGGACGATTCGGTTTTCAAAGCCCTAGCCGACCCCGCCCGCCGCACCCTGCTGGACGCCCTGCGCCAGCGTGACGGGCAGACGTTGCAAGAGCTGACGGAACTGCTGGATATGACCCGGTTTGGCGTGATGAAGCACCTCGGCGTGCTTGAAGAGGCGCAGCTGGTCGTCCCGCTGAAGAAAGGACGGTTTAAACATCACTACCTCAACGCCATCCCCCTGCAGCAGACCATTGATCGCTGGATCGAGCCGATGCGCGCGAAACCAGTGGCGCGAGCGGTGCTTACCCTCAAAGAAAGCCTTGAAAGGAAAGAGATTATGACCAAACCAGATTTCGTGATGCAGACATTCATCCGCTGCAGCCAGGACGCGCTTTGGGAGGCGCTGACCGATCCTGAGCAGATGGCGGCCTATCATTTCATGTGTGACCGCGCAGAGCGGGAAGGCAATGAGATCAACTTCATCCTGCCCGACGGCAACAAGATGTTGACCCAGGAAGTGACCCTCGAGACCCCGAAAACGCGCATTGAAGCGACCTTCAAGCTACATTTCTTCGGCCCGGACGCGCCCGCCTCTCGCATGGCTTATCAGATCGAACCGCAAGGGGATCACTGCAAGCTGACCATCGAGCACTATGACATTCCACCGGGCCAAGAAGGCGCCGCAGAGGGCTGGGCGCGGCTCGCCTCCTCGCTCAAATCCTGGCTGGAGACTGGCCAGGCGCTCAAATCTAACCCGATGGGAGCCTGATCATGGAGAGCTTTCCGACCGAACTGGGCATCCTGACCTGCCTGATGATCCTCGCCGCCTCGCTTTGGATCCCCTACATCGTTGGTGTGAACACAGCGCCGGAGGGGTCCCTACCCGATGACGCGCCCGACGGCTTCGTGCGCATCGGCAACCCGCGTCTGCATCGTCCCTGGGTACAGCGTGCTTACCGCGCCCACATGAACCTGCTGGAACAGGGCATGCCCTTTGCGGTGCTGGTTCTGCTGGTGGACCGGGTGGATGGGTATACAGCGCTTACTTACTGGACGGCCATCGCGTTCTTCTGGCTCCGCGTTGCCCATGCGGTGGGCTACATCACCGCTGGTGCGCGACTGCCGCTCCGACCGATCATCTTTGTGTTGGGGTGGATATGCTGCCTGATCATGGCCTACGCCGTCTTTGCCGCCATCTGATCCATCGCGCCAAAAACGCAAAGCCCCGGCAGTTTGCCGGGGCTTTCGCATTCAAATCGCAGATTTTTATCCGCTGACGTAGACGGCGTTGCGCGGCCGATAGAAAGTCTTTTGATCGTGCAGCCTGCCCAGCAACGCTTCTCCTTCGCGCAGATCCTCCTCGATCACGCGAATTGATTCCAGATCAGCTGGATTGTCATCGCTCAGCGCCCGGCGCATCCGACACAGCTCTCGCCCCCGGGTCCGCAGGCCTTCTTCGATCAGGGCCACGTCCTCGACGCTCAGTTCGAAAGTCCGATTGTATCGTGCCACAGGGCCCTCCATGCTGCGATGCTCTTTCAACGTAGTGTCGTAATTAAGCAATGAAGTGCCGCGGTCAACGTATTCATGGGTATACATTGCGGCAGCGCAGCAAAATCATCAGGCCGCGTCAAGCTTAAGCACCTGAAGCCCCTGCTCCGACAGGAAGGTCATCAATTCCTCAATGCGCACCAGCAACTCGTCCCCGGTACGTTGATCCTGCTCGATCACACGCAGCACCTGGGCCTCTGCTGGACTTGAACGGTCCATCGTATCTTGCATCCGCGCGAGTTCACGGCGCCGGGCGAGCAACGCTTCTTCTAAGACTTCAAGTTCTTTCAGTTCCAACTGAAAGCGCGTGTTTGGCTCTCTCATTTGCACTCCCTGCGACATCCGTCACCTCCGCGGAGCGTTGGCTGTTTAAACAACCTACGACCATAGGTAGTGCGGCAACGCAATCGGTCAAAAGCATATGGCGTTTCTGCGCCACGTTTGAAGCCGCATGCATGCGGTCCGTTGACACAGCCAGAATGCGCGACCAAAAGGCGACACTCTACCCGCAACCGGGCGTTCAGTGGGCGCCAAACCGACGAGGAGCCGATCATGGCCGATATCTATCTTACCTTTCCCGATGGCAACGCGCGTCAGTTCCCCGCAGGCATCACCGCCGGCGAGGTCGCGGCCAGTATATCCAAGTCCCTGGGGAAGAAAGCAATTTCAGCTACTGTAAACGACGCTCACTTTGACCTTTCATGGCCAATAGAGACCGATGCGCGCATCGCGATCCACACCATGGCGGATGAGGCGCAGGCCAATGAACTGGTGCGCCACGATCTGGCGCACATCATGGCGCGCGCCGTTCAAGAGATTTGGCCTAACACAAAAGTGACCATCGGCCCGGTGATCAAAAATGGCTGGTACTACGATTTCGACCGGGCGGAGCCTTTTGTGCCCGAGGATCTGGCGCTGATCGAAAAGAAGATGAAGGAGATCATCAACAAGCGCGATCCCGTCCGGACGGAGGTCTGGGACCGCGCCCGCGCCATCAAGCACTACGAAGACTTGGGCGAGCCCTACAAGGTCGAACTTATTGAGAGCATCCCGGGCGACGAACCGCTGCGCATGTACTGGCACGGCGACTGGCAGGATCTCTGCCGGGGCCCGCATTTGCAGCACACCGGGCAGGTGCCGGGGGACGCCTTCAAGCTCATGTCTATCGCTGGCGCTTATTGGCGCGGCGACAGCAACCGCCAAATGTTGCAGCGCATCTACGGCGTGGCCTTTACGGCCAAGGAAAAACTGCGCGCGCATCTCAACATGCTGGAGGAAGCCGCCAAACGCGACCACCGCAAACTCGGCCGCGAGATGGATCTGTTTCACATGCAAGAAGAAGCCCCGGGGCAAATTTTTTGGCACCCTAACGGCTGGCGCGTCTATACCGAATTGCAGGATTTCGTGCGCCGCAAGCAACGCGCGGGCGGCTATGTGGAGGTAAACACGCCGCAAGTGGTGGACCGCAAGCTTTGGGAACAATCGGGCCACTGGGAGAAGTTCCAGGAATCCATGTTCATCGTGGAGGTCGACGAAAGCCGGACCGAGGACGGCGACAACGCGCAGGACTTCGACAGCCGCAGGAACGATCCCAAACACACCCGGATCAACGCCTTGAAGCCGATGAACTGCCCCTGTCACGTGCAGATCTTCAACCGCGGCCTCAAATCGTATCGCGATCTGCCCCTTCGCATGGCCGAATTTGGCTCTTGCGCGCGCTATGAACCTTCAGGTGCGTTACACGGGATCATGCGGGTGCGGGGGTTCACGCAGGACGACGGGCATATCTTCTGCCGCGAGGACCAGATCGAAAGCGAAACTGCGCGTTACATCGACTTCCTCAGCTCCATGTACCGCGACCTGGGGTTTGAGAGCTTCAAGGTGAAGTTTTCCGACCGCCCTGAAAAGCGGGCGGGCAGCGATGACACCTGGGATCGTGCGGAAGAGGCGCTGCTGTCTGCGACCCGCGCCGCCGGGATTGAGCCGGAGCTTAACCCGGGTGAGGGCGCATTCTATGGCCCCAAGCTTGAATTCGTGCTGACCGATGCCATCGGGCGCGACTGGCAGTGCGGCACCCATCAGGTAGATTTCGTGCTGCCGGAACGTCTGGATGCCAGCTACATCGCCGAAGACGGCGCAAAGCATCGCCCCGTGATGCTGCACCGCGCGACGCTGGGGTCTTTCGAGCGCTTTATCGGCATTCTGATCGAGGAACACGCGGGCAAATTGCCTTTCTGGCTGGCCCCGCGTCAGGTTGTGGTGGCCTCCATCACCTCGGAGGCCGATGACTATGTCCAGGAGGTCGTCGGCACACTCACGCAGGCCGGCGTCCGGGCCGAAGCAGACACGCGCAACGAAAAGATCAATTACAAGGTGCGCGAGCATTCGCTTAGCAAGGTGCCTGTGATCCTCGCCGTCGGTGCGCGCGAGGTGGAGGACAGGACGGTCTCTGTCCGCCGTCTTGGTGAAAAGCAAACCTTCGTTCAGGGGTTGGGTGAGGTCGCGGAAACGCTTTCCACGGAAGCAACGCCGCCTGACTTGCGTTGAAACATTTGGCAGAGTGCCAAATCATCTGTCTCCCCGAAAGCCCGCCGATTGTAACAAAACCGGCGGGTTTTTTTCGCTCAGAGCGGCTGAAATCCGTGAAAACGGGCTGCGATGATGACGCAAGCGTGACACACTGACCTGTGAATGGTGTCGACGCGGAGCCCGTGTTTAACATCATCACTAGGAACACTGCCAATCTAGAGGAGAGATGCATGTCCACCACGATGAAATCCGTTGCCATTGCAAGCGCCGTTGCCGCGGCCATGACGGCCCACACCACCACCGGGGTGCAGGCGGCGTCCAAGGAAAAGTGCTATGGCGTGTCGCTGGCCGGTGAAAACGATTGCGCTGCAGGCCCCGGCACCACCTGTGCAGGCACCTCCACGACCGACTACCAGGGCAACGCCTGGACGTTGGTGGACGCAGGCACTTGCATCGAGATCGAGCTGCCCGCGATGGCCGACGGCACGCCGCGCGTGGGCTCGCTCGAAGCGCAAGACCGCGACCTGCCTGCGTAAGGTTTACGCCGGGGCGCTCACTGGGGCGCCCCGGCCCCACAAAAAGGAGGCCCCTCATGCTTGATACCTCCCAAGGCGCTGGCCGCCTGCCCAACGCCCCGGGCGTCGGCTACAAGCCACAGCATTTTTCAGACATTATGGCTGATCCGGGCCCGGTCGAGTGGGTTGAGGTGCATGCCGAGAATTACATGGGCGCGGGCGGCAGGCCCCACGCCCAGCTTCGCGCGCTGTCCGAGAAGTTCGCCCTGTCGGTACACGGTGTCGGCCTCTCAATCGGGGGAGAGGGCCCGCTTGATCCTGATCATCTGGCTCGCCTCAAGACGCTCTGCGACAGAGTGAATCCGGCGAGTTTTTCCGAACATCTTGCATGGTCAACGCATGACAGCGCGTTCTTAAATGATCTGCTGCCCCTGCCCTACACGGAAACGACGCTGGCGCGCGTCTGCGCGCACATCTCCCAGCTTCAAGACATGATTGGGCGGCGCATGCTGCTGGAAAATCCGTCAAGCTACCTCGTTTTCGATGAATCAGACTTGTCCGAATGCGACTTTTTGGCCGAGGTTGTGCAGCGCACAGGCGCCGGTCTCTTGCTTGATGTCAACAACGTCTTCATTTCCGCGACCAATCTGAAAATGTCTCCACAAGACTATGTGGATAACTTCCCCCTGACCCATGTCGGAGAAATTCACGTAGGCGGCCATGATGAGGACGAAGATGACCACGGCGCCCCCCTGCTCATTGACAGCCATGCCAAGCCGGTCGTGGATCCGGTGTGGGACCTGCTGGCCTATACGTTGCAAAAGACCGGTCCAAAGCCTGTGCTGGTCGAATGGGACACCGATGTCCCCGCTTGGTCAGAGCTGCGCGCTGAGGCCACGCGCGCGGCCCACGCGTTGGCCGCGTGACACGCCAGGCGGCGTTTCGTGCGGGCCTCCTGGACCCGCGCCAGCCTGCCCCAGACGGTCTGTCCGACGGGACCCACGGCTCTGCCAGCAAACGATATGACGTCTACCGCAACAATGTCACCGTTTCACTGGTGGAAGCCTTGCGCACGGCGTTTCCCTTTGCACGCAAGCTGATGGGAGACGCGGGATTTGACCGCTTCGCTTTGGGATTTGCCCGCGCGCACCCACCAACCTCCCCCGTGATGATGTTCTACGGCGCAGGGTTCGCGGAATACCTGGAGGCCCTCGACACGGACGGTGCGCTGAAATACGTGCCCGATGCGGCGCGGCTCGATCTGGCGATGCGGCAGTCCTATCACGCTGCCGATGCCTCGCCGCTCACTCCAGATGCGCTTCAACACATGTTGCCCGAAGAAATGGCAGCAGCTAAATTCCCGCCCGCGCCCGCGACGCGGGTCCTCCGCTCCAGCTGGCCGCTCTATGATCTGTGGCGCGCAGTATTTGGCGGGGATGCGATGCCCACTGCACGCTGTGCGCAGGACGTCCTGATCACGCGGCCCGAATTCGACCCGATGCTCCACCTTCTGCCGCCCGCCGGGGCAGACTGGCTCGACGCGCTGGCAGCCGGTGCGGGCTTTGACGCGGCGCTGAGCCAAACACTGCGCAAGCACCCCGACTTCGACCTCGCCGCAATGCTGACCTGCGCCTTAAAAACAGCAGCCCTGACACGACCTGACTTGAAGGACCCAACATGAAATCCCTTTTGAATGCCTATGGCGGCCTGACCACTACATTGGAGCGCGCCGACTGGCTTGTCCCGACGCTCGCCCGGTTTCTCTTTGCCGCTGTGTTGGCTATCTACTTTCTGAATGCGGGTCTGACAAAAATCGGAGAAGGTATCTCAGGGCTCTGGACACCCTCGCTTGGCGCCTATGCGCAGATCTTTCCAAAGGCGATGGAGGCGGCGGGCTATGACGTGACCGCGCTCAGCCTCTATCACACTTTCGTGGTTTTGCTGGGCACCTGGGCCGAATTCATTCTGCCGGTTTGCGTGGTGTTGGGCATTTTGACGCGGCTCACAGCGCTAGGGATGATCGGGTTCATCGCCGTGCAATCGGTCACGGATGTTATCGGCCACGGCCAGACAGGAGAGATCGGCGCTTGGTTTGATCGCTTCCCTGATGCGATCATTCTTGACCAGCGGATGCTTTGGGCCTTTCTGCTGATCGTGCTGGTGATCAAGGGGGCGGGGCCACTGTCCTTCGACCGAGCCGTTCAGCCAAGAACCTCTTAAAGAGATGCTTTAATTTGGGCCCCTATCTCACTGTTCCAAGACAGAAATAGAGTGTCTTCAACGGCTATCAGCGGGCGCTTCATCAGCGTTGGATTTGCGCGCAGTAAGTCCTTTGGTGTTCCGGTCCTTTGCTCTTCGCTCATCTGCCGCCAGGTGGTTTAGCGGGTGTTGAGCATCTTGTCCCCAAACTGCACGAGAGCGGCGTCGAGCACAGGCTCTGGTATCCCTTCGGCGCGGACATCCACGAGCTGCGCGTCCGGCAAGGCTTTGATGGCTTTGCGACAAGTGTCGCAGTTTTTCAGGCCGTAAATCACCACGCTCATGTTCAAGTCCTTTCTCAAAGCGGCCTCAGGTACCCTTGATTTTTGCCGCATCTGCGCAATGTCACATACTGCGGGTGGTGAGAAGACTTCGATCCGCCCTGCAGCGCAGGCAAGTGACTGACAAAGGAGGCACGGAACCCATGCCAACCGGCACCGTGAAATGGTTCAACACCACCAAAGGCTACGGCTTCATCGCACCAGAAGAAGGCGGCAGCGACGTTTTCGTCCATATCTCGGCAGTGGAACGCTCCGGCCTGACCGGGCTGGCGGACGACCAAAAGGTCAGCTTCGAGTTGACCGAGGGCCGTGACGGCCGTCAGATGGCGACCGACCTGAGCCTGCTTTGACGCACCAGCGGCCGCGGCTTGTGCGCCGGGCCGCTGCACGAATAGGCGATCAGTGGCAGCCCTTCGTGCCCGGCGTGCACCCCGGGCGCGCTGAGAATCGCGCGACATGCTTGCGCCGCACCTTCTTTTTGGTCGGATGCATCATGTAGTGGGCATAGGAGACACTCTGATTGGGCGTGCCGCAGCAGATCACCCCGCCCATGGTCACGGGCTGCAGACCCGCGGGGCAGAAATTCTCCCCGTGGTAGGGAAACAGTTTCGCCTCCGCCGCCGCCGTGGAGGGCAAAAGCGCCGCCATCATCAGGCCCGCGCCCGCCAGTGCTGCATGTTTGAATGCCATACCCTTGGTATCCTTTGTTTTCAACGCATTTTCTGGCGTAGAGCTTGACAGAAACGTGAGCGGTGAGTCCAGCGCTTTGTTGGTTAGCGGACGGCCCTAGCCGCGTGAGAAGTTGAGACAACGCAGAATGGCTGGGTCAAGCTGGAGCCGTTTGGCCTCAATCCCCTCCCTGCAAGCGGTGCAAGACCCCTATTCGCTCTCCTCAATGCGTTTTAGCGCCGCGTTGATCCTCAACCGCTCCCCCGCCCGCCTGCGCGCTTGCGCCTGCGGCATGGCCTTCTTCTGAACCGCATTCATGCGGGAAAGACGGCCGATTGCCTGCTGATTGAGCGTGACGGGTTTGGTGGAGGATTGGGAGGTGGCGTCTTCGGCGTCGAGGGTGGGGAGGCCGGTCTGGAGGGTTAGGTTTGGGGTCATTGAGTTAGCATGGACGTTTCAAGGCTTGTCCGGGAGCGACCTTCTATCCTTCGCAGACGATTCATTTCTTTTTTTGCGCAGGAGTCCCGCTTGGCGATTTGACACGGCAAGCACGGAGAAATTTCACAATTTCTGGATCAAGACCTATCTGATCAAGATTGTGGATGCATTTCAGACCAGCATTTAATAGGCGGCCATCAGAATCTCCGGCAAATCTCGATGACAGCTCAGACAAATATCGGGGTTCAGGAATCCAGAAATTGCTTTTCGAACGATTTGTAATTTGGAAAATTGCATGCGCAACGAAATCAGCAATCTCAAGCATATCGTCTTCACCTTTTGGTTTAGTAGAGATTGCGAAAGGATTTAGTATTTGAAGAACACGCGATTGCGGATAGATCGGCTTGTCTTTCACTTTCTGAAGGAAACGATACATCGTGTCGTAGTCATGGTTTCGATGTTCTAGCACAATCCTCAAATCGTCGGGTGAATCGACATATTTCTTGAGATACCGACAGATGATTTCTAGTAGGTACTTTAGACATTTATTGTAGTAGTGCTGTGGGTTTCCATCGATAGTGTCCTTGTAGTTTGACAATGTCTCTTTCTTAGAAATCACGCCAAAGTATCGCACTGGCAACGCACCTAGATTTCGAGCAAACAGAACCTTCTCGAAATGGTCTAAGTCTGTTGCGTGCTTACAGCTTGTCTTCCCAATTTGGTCTTTGAAATCTTGAACCGTGTTCTTTGCAAATACTTCAGCAGTCGGTTGGCATACTACTGCGCCAAGTACAAAATACGGCGAGGCACCTGGCCTATTACCGTCACGTACTTTATCGATCCCCGCCTCACCGCTCTCATCGATATACACGTTATATTTCAAAAAAACCGCCGCGCCTTTTACTTTCTGGCCGCGCAAGCGTGCGCGCCCGTTTTGAACTCAAATCGCTCCACTGGAGCGATTTGCCCCCGCCCTAACCGGGGTCGTTCAAAACCCCCATAAACTCCCGCCATTCCCCCTTGCTCATTCCGCTCGTCTCCAGCGTCACCTCTTCCCCCTTCAGCATCCTCCGGACACACTCAAGCGCCGTCGCGCTCAGGTTCGCGCCCCCCAAACGGTAGTCCTCGAACGCCCCGTAAGCCGCGGGCACCCAGTCGGCTACGATCTTGCAGATGGCCTCCGCATAGACCCGGATTTCATACTGAGCATGGGCGTCCGCGCGCAGGCGCAGGAAGTGGAAGAGGTTGTGCAAATCCACCTTCCAGTACCACTGGGTGTAGATGTTGGCGGGCAGGTTCATGCGGGCGAGCTCTCGGGCCAGGCCGTCCTGGCCGTCTTGAGAAATCATCTCTTCGTAGTGGTCATAGGCGCGGGTG
>JBCCPS010000048.1:0-24053 GCA_039024775.1 Pseudomonadota bacterium | reverse complement strand
CATCTATCGCGGCAGCTTTTACGCGGGCGCGCAGGACGGCGACGGCACGCTTTTCCCCGCGCAAGACCGCGCCTTCCGCGCCCATTGGCGGGCGGGAACGCAGGTGGGCGCGCGGCAGGTCATCGGGGGGCAGGCGGGGGTGGCGCATGTCATTCCGGTGCAGCAGCCTGCGTTCGCGGATGTGGCGCTGGGGATTAGCGTGAACAAGGCCAAGCCGGCTTCAGTTCATGAAATGCATGAATTCCATCCCTTTTACGACAGCTTCACTCAAGACAGTGTGTTGTATGTATACCCGGGTGCATTTGCAGATGTATGGCACGGTGATGCGCAAGCGGCTTTGAACTTCGCCTTCGAGTCTGGCTGGAGTTCGCAAGGAGTATATCCCAAGGTCAGCTTCAATCTTGATCTTAACAATACAGGTGTTAATCCGCTAACTGTCGTGGGTGGGCGTTTGCAGATCGCGCAGAGCCAGACAGACCTTGACCCAGTTTTGACGAGTGAAATGCAGCCACCCCGTGGAGGCCGCTACTTCTGTCAAGAGGATGCTGCAACTACGATTGAGTTTGAAAGTTTCGGATGGTCGGATCCGATCAATGCGTCGATAAATTCCGGGTTTATGTCAAGAAACGGAAACGAGGTGGTCCTTAGCTTAGGAGGACCTGTTTCACCAACTTGGCCGGTCTCGAAAACTAATCTACGCCCTGCCCTTGTTCAGGCAGGCGTAGCCATACAGGCAATAGAAGCTGCAAATCTGTCTTGTCCGTCAGGCGAATACGAGGCTTGTCTTGAGTCTGTGAAAACTTCGCAAATGTTTGGTCCTCTGCGCGATGCGCTGTTTGTTCGAGACAATCGAATTTTCGCCAAACTGGTTGGCACCATCACCTATGATTGGCGCAACAACGCAGGGGTCCTTGCGCGAAAGATCCAGAATTTTCGCGAAGACGTGTTCATAGCGGCCTTCGATTGGGAACTGCAATGCGGTGAAGGCAGCGAGTACACAAAGCTCTATGAAACCGCGATCAACCTTCCCACCGACCAACAAAACTACGCCGTGCCTTTCCCGATCTACCAGACGGTTCAACCTGGCACTCTGCAACGCTGGACCTTCCAGATCGATTCCGCCAAAGCAACGCGGCACATCTTTCAGGTGGTGCTTCAGCTTTCCGACGGGCGCGAGATCGCGACGCGCACGGTCGATCTGAACTACTTCAAACCCCGCGATCCCCATCGCGACCGCTACTGACCCGACATCGCGGCAAGGCCGGTGTCAAAGAGGTTGCCCAGTGGCAGCAACCTCACGGCAACGGTGCCCTGTTCAAACACGCGCACCTCCGCCAGCGCGCCGTCTGCCCGCGTGCCGGATTGATCAAACAGTAGATTTCCCAGCGAAAACACCCAAGGCATCCGCCCCAGCGCCACCTCGACCTCTGAAGAGGACAGGTGCGAATGCGCGCCGATCACGGCGGAGACACCGCAGGCGGCCATCTCTTCCGCGATCTCGCGCTGGGCAGGGGCGGGCGCGTTCGTGTGCTCCTCGCCCCAGTGCACAAAGACAATCAGGGGCGGCGCTGCGGGCGTGTCGCAAAGCCAGTCAAAGCCGTCATCCGCTAAAACATGCGGTTCTCGCCCCGGCACCATGTTGAGCGCGAGCAGCCGTGCCGGACCGAAATCCACGACCGTGCCGTGCGGCAGCGCGGTGATGCCGAGCGCGTCCAACGCAGCGCGCGTCACCTCCATCCCGTCAGCACCGAAGTCCAGCGTATGGTTGTTGCCCAGCGACAGCGCGCTCATGTTCAGGTTTTGCAGCACGGGCCCAGCGAGGCCTTGCTGCATCACATGAGCGGAGGCGGGCGCATTGATCAGGGGCTCGGGGAATAGGACGCCTTCGAGGTTCGCGATCAAGGGCGCGCCTGCGGTTGCATCGATGATGCTTTGCATCATCGCCGCGGTTGCTGCGCCGTCCTGCAAGAGCGGGGTCATGTAGCGGCCAAGCAAGATATCTCCGCCAAGGGCAAACCGGTCCTGATCGGGATAATCGAAGCGTGACAGCTGTTCGGGCTGCGGATGATAGAGCGTCACCATGTAGCTGGTGGTGTTGCCGGCAGGTGTGCCGTAGGCGACCGAGTTCCGGTGTGCCACCACGGCGCTGCTGCTGCCAAAGACATCGCGCTGAAGCCGCATCTGCAGGACCTGCGCGCCCGGCGCATCGAGGTGGTCGGGTTGGATGAGGGTTGTCACCGCCTCCGGGGTCCCGTTTGCGATGCGCGCGAGCGTCTCTTGATCCCGCGCCACGGCGTCCGAAACGGGCAGGAAGTGGGAGTAATCGGTGGATTGGATGACCAGGCTGCGGGGCGTCAGATGCGCCGCTAAGAGTTCAAAGGCTTCGTCCCAGTCCTGCGCCGTGCTAGGGGTGGCGATAAAGACGAGCGTGACCGGTGTGCCCGGAAAGAAACGCGCAATGAAGGGCATCAGGACCATGCTGCCATGTTCCTCAAAGGGCGCGGCATGGTTTTCAAACAGGGGGTGTGACAGCAGAGCGGCGGTCAGCTCCCGGTCTGCCGGGACTGTGCCATAGAGGGTTTCATGCAACACATCGGTCGTTGCAAAAGGCCCTTTGACCCGTCCGAAATGATCTGGGGCCAAAAGCACGATGCGGTCATAGCTGCCCTGCGACGCGGCCCAAAAGCCCCGGGCGATCAGATCGGCGGCCAGCGCGTGATGCGGCACCGTGATGCCGGTGAGACCAGCGGGAGGCGGTCGGCTTGGTTCAGCCCTTTGCAGGACCCGCTCCATAAAACCCCTATCGCGGACAGGCGCGATGAAGTCCTGCGCCGCAGCCTGTGTCGTAAAGCTGGAAAGCAACGCCGCAATCAAAAGCCAGAGAGCCCGCAGTGCGGCGCCGGGCCGCGACCAGAACGCCCTTTTCCGCGGGCCTAGACGCATAGGCCGATTAGGGTGCAGAAAGGGGCCATGCCGCGCATTTTTCTTTCTTCCCCGTCGGATGTCAAACCTGAGCGCGAGGCGGCGGCGCGGGTCGTGCGCGCGTTGAATGCCAAGCTGCCGGTGCCCGACCGGTTTGAGTTGGTGGCATGGGAGCGCAGTTATTACACCGCTGATGCGACCTTCCAGGACCAGATCGCGCGGTCTTCGGAATGCGACCTGGTCATCTGCATTTTCTGGAAGCGGCTGGGCAGCCAGTTGCCTGAAAAGTACCGGCGCCCGGATGGCAGTCTGCCCACCGGGACGGAGTTTGAATTCGAGGACGCCTTGCAAAAGGCAACCGGATCGACGCCCCGCACACCGGACGTTTTGGTCTATCGCAAGACGGCAAAGGTTCATTTCTCCGAAGACAACCTGGCGGCGGAGCAGGCGCAGCGGGAGAGCTTTCTGCGGTTTTGGCGGCACTGGTTTCACACCGAAAGCGGCCACTTTGCAGCCGGGTTCCACGATTTCGAAGATACCCGCGCGTTTGAGGCTCTGCTTGCTGCGCATCTTGATGACTGGGCAGCGCGCCACGGCACGCGCGGGACGTGGCAACAGGGCAGCCCGTTTCGCGGTCTCGCGGCCTTTGATGTGGCCGATGCGCCGCTCTTTTTCGGGCGCGCGCGAGAAACGGATCGCGCGCGGGCGCGGCTTGTCACCAATGCGCTGAAAGGCTGCCGTTTTCTCTTGATCCAGGGGCCAAGCGGGTCGGGCAAATCCTCTGTCGCGCGGGCGGGCTTGCTGGCACGGCTCAAGGCGTCCGACAGTGCTGGGGGCCTGCCTGCGCTCGATGTTCACGTGTCTGTGACGCCCGCGCAATTGGTGTCTCGCGCGGCGTCCTGGCAAGCGGGACTGGCCCAAGCCCTGGCGGGTCATCCCCGCCTCGGACCGGCGCTTGCTCAGAGTGACTTTGCGGAGCGGGCGGCGTTTTCGGCCCTGATCGCGTCCGGCGGCAAAGCACTGCGCCCTGTGCTTGAGGGCGCGCTGCGCCGGATGCAGGGCGGCGGTCTTTGCCTGCTGGTTGATCAGCTCGAAGAGCACCTCTTGTGGCCGGTGCAGGACCGGGAAGACTTTGGCGTTCTATTGGCAGAGCTCACGGAAAGCCCTCAGATTTTCGTCCTCGCCACGATGCGGTCCGAGTATGCCGGTCAGCTGGCGGACACGCGTGGATTTCGTGCGCTGGTGCACGCCGACAGTATCGCGGGGCCGGATCAACCGGTGCCGGTTCTGGATATCCGGCCGCCGTCGCAGGCTGATATTCGGGAAATCATCGCCGCCCCGGCAGAGCTTGCCGGTTTGAGCTTTGAAGGGCCAACCGACACGCAACCTGATCTTGCCACGCGGATCGATGCGGAAACAGCCTCCGCCAGTTTGCCCGCCCTTCAATATCTCCTCACGCAGCTTTACGACATGCGCGAGGGCGACCTGCTGACACATGCGGCTTATGATCAGCTTGGCGGCGTGGCAGGCGTTCTGGCGGCGCGCGGCAATGCGGTGCTTGAAGCCCACCCAGGCGATGCGACCGCGGTCTTCACACGGGTTGCGCGGCAATTGGTGGATGTCAGCGCACCAGACCGGCCCGCCACGGCCCGCAGCGCATCTGAGGACGCTTTCGCGGATGATGTCGCGGCACGATCGCTCATCGCGGATCTCAGGGATGCCGGTCTGTTGCGTCAGGACAAAGGCGTTGTGCGGCTGGCCCATGAAACATTGCTGCGGGATTGGGACCGCCTTGCGAACCAGATCACCGAAGAAAGGCGGTTTTTCGTGATCCGGGCCGCGGTCCTTTTGGTCCATGCCCGGGCGCTTGCTCAGCCAGCCGCAACCGCTCGGGAGGGTTTGTTGCAAGGGCTGGCCCTTGCCGAGGCTGAGGAACTGCTGACCCGGTGGGGACGTCCCGCGCTTGAAGCGGCAAGTCCGGGCGTTGTGGCGTTCATCACCGCGTCGGCGCAGGCCGAGGCGCGGCGCAGGCGCCTGCGGGTCCTCGCGCAGGTCGCGGTCGGCGTGCTGGTCGCGGGAGCTGTGCTGGGGGGCCTGTGGCTGGATGCGCGCCGCCAGACCGCGCAGCTGGAAGCGCAGGCGCAGGCGAACCTGGCGGAGATCACGCAGCTTGCCATTCTGAATGACGACTGGGACCGCGCGGCGGCCAACCTCTTGCGGCTTGAGGATCCGGGCCAGACCGCGCGCACGCGCGCGCTCGCCCTGGCTGTGGCCAATGAGAGGGGCGGCGCCGCGCTCGTGTCTGAAATAGCCGATGACTTTGTGAGCGTTGCCGCTGCGCCCGAGGGCGGCTTTGCCACCTTGACGCGCACAGGCGTTTTGCAGCGCGGGGACCGTGTGACCGATTTGCCGACCCTTGACCGATTTGGCGCGCGGTACTTTCACCTGCACCCGCGTGGTGACGGCAGCACCCTTCTATTGACCAGCGATGGGCATGTGAGCCTGGTCTCCGCGGATGGCGCGGATGTGGTCGCGTTGCTGGAGGAGACGCGGTTTTTGAGCTTAGCGTCCAGCTTTGACGTGCTTGAAACCCCAGATGGATTTCTGGTCGGGCTTGCGGATGCCGGAGGGCCGGGGATTGTTCTGCGCTGCACCGGGGCGGGCGACGCCTGCGCGAAAACAGAATTGCCCAGCTTTCTGACCGGGATTGCGTTTTTGTCTGAGGGCAAGGAGGTCGCACTGACCAAGGGCGATCTGGTCTGGATTGCCCCCCTTGAGGACCCCAATGGGAAAGTGCCTGCGCAGCGGCTGGGTGCGACAATCCTCAGTTTCGCTCGGTTGGATAAAGAGCTTCTAACAGGACTTGCAGATGGCACTTTTGTGGACGTTCGGTCTGGTCAAGCGGCAGCTCTGACGGGTCAGGGTGCAGTGACGCAGGTGGCGGTCCATCCTGATGGCGGAATGGCATTCGCATGTGGCCGGGGGCTGCTTTGCGCTGCGCGAAGTGTTGGGGGTGCCCTGCAAGTTCTTTATCCTCTGAAGGCCGATCCGGTGTCTGTTGCGTGGGACGCTGCCGGGGCCCAGGTTGCGGTAGCGCTGACAGATGGCACCTTGCAGGTGTGGGATGTGGGGGAGGCCAGCGGCCGTGTCTGGGCGCTGCCGGGCGGCCCCGTCCTGATGGGGCGGGCCCTTCCCGGCGCTGAGGGCACGGTGGTTGTTGCAACTGCCACAACCGTTGCAAAGCTGGAGCCGGCGAGTGGCCGGCTGGACATCGTTTTTGACGCGCTTGCTGCGCCCGTCACGGATCTGGCTGTTGGGCCGCAAGGGCAGATCGCTGTTGCGCTTCAAAATGGTGTCGTGTGGCGCGAGGACGGGGCGATAACGCCCACTCAGGCCACAGACGTGGGCGTGCGTATTGAGCGGCTCACCTGGGACAATGACACTCTTTTTGGCGCGTCCGGGCGCAGCATCATGCGGTGGCCCCCCACCGAGGCCGCACCGCAGCTTTCTGATCCGCCCTTGCCGGGGAATGCCTCCATTGGCGGCGTTCTTCGCGCGGGAGACCGGCTGGTCTATGGCCGAAGCGACGGGGCTTTGTTGGAGTGGAACGAGGGCGCCTCAACACCCGTTGTCGCGGTTGAGCAAAGCGCGGACAGCCTCGCTGCGATGCGCATGGCGTTGTCCCCCTCGGGACGGTTTTTGGCGACCAACAGGGCGGATGATCTGGTGCGGCTCTATGACTTGCAGGCTGGAACAGCGGTTGAAGTGCCGGGTCAAAGCCCAGCCGGGTCGGTGGACGTGGCCTTTTCACCAGACGGCACGATGTTCGCGGTTTTGGCAAGCGATGACACCGTTGCCATTTGGACGTTCGATGAGGCGCGGCAGGCGGCGGCACTTCACGCGCGTTTCCAGCCCGTGCCCGGTCCGCTGCGCGACACATCCCCGACACGTCAGGCGACAAGCATCGACTGGGTGGGGGATCAGGTTTTAATGGTGACGGCCCGGGCGGGCTTCGTTCTGCATCTCGATATCAGAGTGCAAACGGCGCTGCGCGCGCTCGAGAAGTGATCCAACGCGCGCGGAAGCTAGGCCCTGTATGCGGGCAGCGGCGACCGGTCCTGAAGCGCAATCAGCCGCCGCAGCATGGTTTCGGTTAGGGCGTGACGCACCTCCGCCGATCCTTTCGCGTCGTAGAGGTTCTCAACTTCGCTTGGATCGGCGGAAAGGTCATAAAGCTCGTGCCAATCCTCCCCTTCGCGCAAAGACATGCGGTGCGTTTGGGTCACCACTGTCCTGACGCGCTGGGGGCGGTCAAATCCTGTCATCGTACGCTGGCTGTCTTCTTCGATAATCACAGCCTCCGGTGGCGCGGACCCCATGAGGTCGCGGCCCTGCATGCCTTTGAAGGGTTGTACGCTCGCCCGGGCGAGAATGGTGGGCGCAATGTCAATCGAGGACGCAAGATCGCCGACGCGCCGACCCACGCCAGGGGCCTGCGGGTCGTGCCAAATGAAGGGCACACGGATGAGACCCTGAAAGTGCAACAGCAGTTTCAGCATCAGGCCATGATCCCCCATGTAATCCCCGTGATCGGAGGTGAAGATCACCACGGTGTTCTCCGCCAGACCAAGGCTTTCCAGCCGGCTCAGGACCCGGCCAATCGCGTCGTCGATCATCGTGATCATGCCGTAGGTGAGCGCGATGATCGCCCGCGCCTCATCCGCGTTGACGGCAAAGGGGTTCTGATTGTCGCGCGGGTCGGTGCCCGCTTCCATCGCCGCTTGCATCGCGCGAACGGGCGGCAGGTGACCCTTGCCAAAACTCGCGGGCAGGTCGATCTGGGAGGGATCATACATGTCCCAATATTGCCCTGGCGGCGTGAAGGGATGGTGCGGATCGGGAAAGGACATCTGCAAAAAGAACGGCGCATCATCCTGGGCGCGCGCAGTGAGATAGGCCTCAGACCGGTCGGCGATCCATGTGGTGGAATAAAGCTCTTCTGGCACGGCGGTGCGCCAGGCCTGTGGCGCATTGATGCGGTCATCGTGCAGCGCGTTCTCCGGGCCGACGAGGCTGTCGAAATCCGAGCGCTGCGACCGCGCCCAAAGCAGGTAGTCCCCGCAGGCCGCATCGCCGTGATCGGCGGCAATCTCCACATGCTCAAAGCCGTAGAAATCACCTTCAATGCGTTCCGCCAGGGGTTTGTTCCATTTGGGCGCGACTTCCAGGTCGTATTCCGGACCGTGGCGGTTTCTTTTGTGCGCGTCGCGCAGATGCGCGCTGGGCGCGTGAAGCCCGTCCGCCTCCTGAAAGGTGTTGGATGCGGGCAGTCCGGTGAAGCTTTGCAGGTGTGACTTGCCGATGAGCCCGGTGCGATAGCCCGCGTCCTTCAGCAGTTCCACGAATGTCGTGTGATCCTTGGACAGCGGGATGCCGTTGTGCCGCGCGCCATGGGCCGAGCACATGCGCCCCGTCATGATCGAGGCGCGGTTCGGCATGCAGATCGGATTGGCGACATAGCATCGGTCAAACTGGGTGCCTTTCGCCGCGATCCCGTCGATGTTTGGCGTCTGCACCACGGTGTTGCCGCCGCATCCCAAGTGATCGGCGCGGTGCTGATCGGTGATGATGAACAAAAAGTTGGGGCGTTTGGTCATGGTGTCCTCTCCGCCTGCGGTTCGGAGTGTCGCGCCGCGCGGATGTCCCAGGCGATGAGCGCAAGGCCCACCGCAATCGCAGGCAGATGGATCATCGGATCGGTGGCCAGGATGGTGAAGGCGATGCCAAAGCGGGCCGCGATCTCGACCACGGACAGCTTGCGGCGGTCATAGCCTGACAGCGCGGAAGAGAAGAGCCAGATGCAAAAACAGGTCCGCGCCACGATCCAGAGGAAGGGCAGCAGGCTGAATTCCTCGATGATCAAGATGGTGGGATAGAAGGCAAAGACGAAGGGGATGATGAACTTTGCCATGCCAAGCCGGAAGGACATGAAGGCCGTCATCAGCGGGTTCGATCCTGCGATGGGTGCTGCCGCATAGGCGGCGATGGCGACAGGGGGCGTGAGCGATGAGGCCACGCCGTAATAGAACACGAACATATGGGCCGTCAGCATGGAGACCCCAAGCGCCTGAATGGCCGGTCCCATCACGAGGATGATGATCAGGTAGGCAGGCAACGTTGGCATCCCCATCCCCAAGATCAGCGCGCCCGCCATGGCCACCAGCAGGGCGGAGAAGAGGCTCTCGCCGCGCACAGCTGCAATCACATTTGCCAGTTTCAGGCCCAGCCCCGTGGAATCGAGCGACCCCACCAGAATGCCGATGGCGGCAATGGCAATGAGCAGCGTGGCCCCCGACTGCGCGCCTTTCAGGAAAGAGCGCCAGACCCGCATCGGATCACGGCGCACCTGCGGGTTGATCACTGACAGCGCCAGCAGCACGACGACGGCGTAGAACCCTGCGGCGGAGGTGGAGAAACCGCCGATCAGCAGACCGATGATGGTGGCAATTGGGCCGATAAAGAGGATTGAATTGATCAGGTCCAGCCGGGTGATCCGGTCATCCACGGACAGTGCCTGCACCTCGATCCCCTGACGCCGAGCCTCCACCGTCACAGCTGAAAACAGGCTGAAGTAGTAAAACAGCGCCGGAAAGAGCGCCGCAACGATGATGTTGAGATAGCCAACCCCGGTCAGGTCCGCCATGACGAGGGCGGCGGCCCCCATGATGGGCGGCATGATTTGTCCGCCCGACGATGCCGTGGCCTCGATCCCTGCGGCAAAGGTCGGCGTGAACCCGCGCTTTTTGATCATGGGGATGGTGAAAGTGCCCGTGCCCACGATGTTGGCCACGGTGGAACCCGACATGGTGCCGAACATGGACGAGGCCAGAATGGCCGCATGGGCCGGGCCGCCTCGCGTGCGCCGGGTCGCGAGGAACGCGAACTTGAGCAGCGTGTCGCCTGCACCGGTGCCTTCCAGCAGGACGCCGAAGACGATGAAGATGAAAACGGTGGACAGGACGATATTCGTGATAGACCCGAAGACCCCCTTGTTGGTGTTGTACCACAGCGCCTCCGCAACCTCTTTCAGAGAAAACCCGGTATTCGCCATGATCCCCGGCAGGTCCTGGCCAAAGAGCAGGTAGAGCACGCCGAATGCACCGACGCCGAAAAGGCCCCAGCCCCAAAGCCTGCGGCAAAGCTCAAGAAAAACGACGAGCCCCACCAGCGCGGGCCATGCATCCGCGGTGGAGACGTCATAGAGCGCGGTCTCCATTTGCGACTGGACGGAATAGAAGGACCAGATTGACCACAGGCCGCCCAGGATGAGCAAAGCATCAACGATCAGGTGAAAGGATGCGCGCGCGCCGGTCGCTGGGTTCGCCTCTTCTCGCCTGCTGCAGGAAACCGCGACGCCTGCGATCAGGGCAAGCGCAAATCCGGCGGCGCGGTGGAATTTGGGCTCCACCAGGCCCAGGCCGGAACTGTAGAGCGCGATCGCGCCAAGCAGGGCGCAGGCGACAGCGGAGACCAGCAGATAGAACCTGTCTGTGCCGCTCTGAGGTGTAGCGGATCCAGTCATGGTGAGATGTCCTGTGCCAAGAGGTGTGGGCGGGCGGCAAACGGGTCGTGTTAGCCGCCCTCGAACGCGCCTCTTAGGGGCGCAATTCGTCCGGGATCGCGATGCCGGCCTCGTCATAGTACCTTGCAGCACCGGGATGCAGCGGCACGTTGACGGCGGTAAAGGCGGTCTCCGGCGTCACCTCTTTGAGGAAGAACGCCGTTGCGTGCACCTCCTCAAGGTTTTCCCAAAATGCTTTCGTGGCGTTATACACCACCTCTTCGGACACGCCGCTGTGGGTGCCCACGAATTGGGTGAAACCGAGTGCAGTGATCTCACCCGATGTGAGCTGGCCCTTGTAGACGCCGCCATCGAACTGGATCATGCCCCGCCCGGGACGGCCAAAAAGGGCCTGCATCGCCTCTGAGCCCACGACTTCCTCCGGGATCGACAGCACGCGGAATTCGCCCGATAGGCCGAATTGCTCGATGTTTGACGAGCCGATCTCGGCAGGGCGCACCATCATGTCGATCTTGCCATCGGCAAGGGCGGCATATCCTTCGCCCCAGCTTAGACGCACCGCGTTGTAATCCGTGCCGGCCTCAAAGCCCGTGATGATCTTGATCAGCGCCTCTGACGTGGCCGATGCAGACCCAGCGGGTGGGCCGGTGAAGATGGTCTTGCCCTTGAGGTCTTCCCAGCTTTCGATACCTGACCCCGACAGTGTGACAGGGTGGTAGGCCCCGGCCTTGAACCCGAGGATAGAGCGCAGCTCGCCCGCGGCGGCGGCGGCATCCTCGACCTTCTCGTACATCCGCTTTTGGCCCTTCATCAGATTGACCAACGAAGGCACGGTCGAGAAAAAATCGATCTCCTGCCGCCCGCCTTTCAGCATGGAGCGCGTGAGCGTTTGCCCTGCGTTGACCTGGATCTGCACGCCGTTCTTCCCGGCCTGATTGGCAAAGGTCACGAACATGGTGTGCACCGGGTCTCCCACCCCGGCGGTTTCCCCCTTGTAGATCTGGGCCTGTGCCGCGGGGGCAAACACCAAAGCGGCAAGGCTGGCCGCCGCAGCGGCGATCCTAAAATTAAACATGAGCTTCCTCCCTTGATTTGCGTTGAGCCTAGCAGGCAAATCACATTTGATATAATCAAACATCAGCCTTCATACATAACGAATTGCTATGAAACTTGACCCCAAGCACCTCGCGCAGCTTTCCTTCATCGTGGAGGCGGGCTCCTTTCAAACCGCAGCCGACCGCATGGGGCTCAGCCAACCTGCGCTCAGCCGCAACATGAAGGCTCTGGAGGAGCGGTTGGGGGCTGCGCTGTTCAATCGGGATGGGCGCAAATCCGTTCCGAACGCGCTGGCGCATCGGCTGGCCCGCAATGGACAGGCCATTCGGCTCGCGGAAGAACAGGCCAGTGTCCTGGCCGATCAATCGGCGCGGGGGGCGGTAGGTGAGCTGCGCATTGGCGCCCCGCCCATCGTCGCGGGCCGATTTTTGAGCACGGCGCTGGCGCAGTTTATGCGCTTGAACCCCAGTTGCGTCGTAGAGTTGCGCACCGGTCTGGTGCATGAGCTGCGTACGATGGTCGAACGGGGGCAAGTCGATGCGGTTTTTGGCCCTCAAAGCCTCGCGGAGCCTTCCGAGGGGTTGGAGTTTCAGCCCATCATCGATGACCGGGTCGGCATCCTCTGCCGGTCGGGGCATCCTCTCACACGGCTCAAACGCGTGATGCCCTCTGATCTGCAAGACAGCACCTGGCTTGCGCATTCGCGCGGTTCCTTGCTGCGGCAACAGACCGAAGCCGCGATGGTCGCGTCCGGCGTCACGACCATGCGGATCGTATGTGAAACGGATTCAATTCGGTCTGTCTTGGAGATCATTGCCGCGACTGATCTGATTACCACCATGCCGCGGGCTACAACACAGCCCTACCTCAAGGATCGACTGGCGTTCCTGTCCTTTGATCACCCCCAATTTCACCGACCTCTTGGAGCCATCATGCGTAGCCAGTCCAAGCGAAATCCGGTGATTGACCGGTTCCTAGCATCGTTCTGGTGAAGCGATGCGCTTCACGACGCCAAGGCATCTGGGCGGCCTCAGCCGGTATGGGTCACTCAAGGTGGGATTCCGATTGCTGCCGCTTTGCCGGGCCCGCAGCACCTGACAGGCAGTCGGTCCTGCGCGCGCTGAGACACTCAGCATCACTTCATAAGCCAACTCAGATAGCTTGCCATGCCCAACCACCGTCTGTGCGCCGATGAAATCAGACGCCCTTTAGAGCCTGCGCACCACCTGTACGTCCAGCTCTCGGTGCACCGCGGCCATATCGACGGCATCCAGTTCAACGCCTGTTTTCACGGCTTGCGCGGCAGCGATGCCCGCGCCCTGGCCTGCAACGGCGCAGCAGGCCATGTTCCGCGTGGCCGCATGGGCCACACGGTCGCCACCGGTGGAACGACCTGCCACCAGCAGGCCTTTGATCTTTTTCGGCAGGAGAGATCGGTAGGGGATGTGCATGTAACGGCCCGTCGTGGGCAGGATTAGGATACCGTAGCCATCGATGAATTCGGGATAAATGCCGATGCTGTCCTCGAACCGTGCTTCATGGCGCACATCGTGCTCCGTCATGTTGTAGACCGCGTCGATCTTGCGGGTATCGCGCACGCCCAGGGTCATCCCGAAGTTGCGCAGCCTTACGCCTGCGCAGCCTGGCGCATAGCGGCGCAGCGCTTCGATGGCCATCATCGCCTGCCTCCGGCCTTCCATTTCGAAATGAGTGAGATCGCCAGGATCGGTGCCATCGCAATTGCCCAGATGCACGAGGTTCATGTACGTCATTTCACCTGTGTCGTGCACCGCCCCCCAGGTGCCTGCAATTGTCGTCAGATCGGCGGGAATGACGCCGGCTTTGCGCGCGGTCTCAAAAGGCTTTTTGAGGAAGGGCGAGAACATCGCGTCTTCTTTACCGTCCGTCTCCACCGTCCATTCGCCGGTTGACCAATCGGAGTAGGTCTGCGGATTGGCGCGCACGTCTTCCATGAAGCGCGCCTTGTCCACGCCCGCGAGGTGGAACATGACGCTCGCGGCTTGCAGCTCCTCTCGCGGGGGATGGGTGACGGGCGCGCCCGCGCGGTGCGCGATGTCGGCGTCGCCCGTGGCGTCGATCACGACATTGCCCAGGATCGCCTCGCGCCCGGCTTTGGATTCCGTGATGATCCCGGTGATCCGGTCGCCTTCCATGATCGGGGCCACGAACATCCGGTGCAGCATGGGGGTGATGCCTGCCTCCGCGACCAACTGGTCGGCCACCACCTTGAAGCCTTCACTGTCAAGCTCATAGCTCAGCGATTGCGCCTCCGGCACTGCCGCGCCCATGGCCTTGGCGCGTTCCTCGAATTCGCGCCCGATGCCGTTTGCCTCCACCGTTTGTTCGTGCCGGTACCAGGCAAATCCTTCGACCCCGACGGTCGTGATGTTGCCGCCAAAGCAGCCGAAACGCTCCACCAGGGTCACTGCCACGCCTGCGCGTGCCGCCGCCAGCGCCGCCGCCAGCCCGCCGGGGCCCGCGCCCACGACAAGCACGTCCGTGCGATGGATGACGTCGATCTGGCGTGCGGGTTCGGTGATTTGCATGGCTGTCCTTAGTACGAGGAGTGAAACCGATGGCCGCGCGCCGGGCGCTCAGGGCTTGCCCAGGGAAAATCCAGGCAGGTCTTGCACGGCCGATTTCAGAGCGTCGCCCCAAGCGGCAGAGAGCGCCTCGAAGTAGGGATCGCCCTGCTCTATGCGCTGCTCTGGCCCTTTGCGCAGGCTGTCCGCCTCATAGACATGCAGATCAAGCGGAAGGCCAACCGACAGGTTGGCCTTGAGCGTAGAATCGAAACTCAGCATCGTGATCTTGATCGCGTCCTCAAAGCTCTGGTGCGGATCAAAGGCGCGCACGATGATGGGTTTGCCGTACTTCGTCTCACCAATCTGGAAGAACGGGGTTTCTTCGATGGCCTCCACGAAATTGCCTTCGGGGTAGATCATGAAGAGCCGCGGCTCGCTGCCCTTGATCTGACCGCCCACGATCAGCGTCGCGGAAAACTGTGCCTCCGCCTGCGGTCCCTCGCCCCCGGCCTGATCGCGGATCACTTCGCGCAGGGTTTCGCCCACCATCTTGGCCACCTGGTACATGGACGAGGCGCGCAGCACCGACGGCGCGCCGCGCTTCTCAACCGGCAGCGCGCGTTCGTTGAGCAGGCTGACAACCGATTGCGTGGTGCCCAGATTGCCAGCCGTCATCAGTGTGATGCACCGCTCGCCCGGGGCCTCCCAGTGGAACATCTTGCGAAACACGCTGATGTTGTCCACGCCCGCGTTGGTGCGGGTGTCCGACATGAACACCAGCCCACGCTCCAGTTTCAATCCGACGCAATAGGTCATCGCGGCCCCTTTTGTTGGAGCTTGAGTTACTGCTGCTGGACGTGGACGTCCACTGCCAAAACCTCTCCGCCGGTGCCAAAGCGTAGGCCCGCGATGGGGGCCGCTTCGCTGTAGTCGAGTCCCGTGGCCACCCGAACATAACGCGCATCCGGAGAGATCGCGTTGGAGACGTCAAAGCCGACCCAGCCAATCCCGTCCACATGCGCCTCCGCCCAGGCATGGGTGGCATCCTGTTGGTCTTGCGCATCCATCTGCAAATAGCCCGAAACGTAGCGCGCGGGATACCCCATCGCGCGGGCTGTTGTCAGAAAGATATGCGCATGATCCTGGCAGACGCCCGACCCCTGGGCGAGCGCTGCATCCGCAGTCGTGATCGCATCCGTGGCCCCCACCTGATAAGGTACCGCTTCAAGGATGCGCGCCGAAAGCGCGTGGAGCAGTGCCAAATCGTCTTTGTGCGCGTCTTTCAGCCCTTTGATCAGGCGGCGCAGCTTGGCGGTGGGGCGCGTCAGCTCTGTGGAGCGTTGAAAGAGCCAAAGCGGCATGAAGCCGCTTTGCTTGCCGACCACGCCGCTGAGGTCCTGGGTCTCGACCGTTCCGCTGCATCTGACCGAGATCTCCACGGCATCTGAGGCAAAGGAAATCATGCTCACCGTGTTGGCGTGATGATCTGTGAAGGTCGTCTCAATCGCGCCGCCTTCGATGTCCATTGACCATTCGAGCACGTTCTGGCCCACGCGACTTTTCGGTGTCAGGCGCAACTGCTGTAAGCCGTAGCGCATCGGCTGGTCAAAGCGGTAGGTGCTGGTGTGGGTGATCTTCAGGCGCATCCGAGCCTCTATTCCAGAAACTTGTAGTCGGCTTCGATCTGGTGCCCCAGCCGGGTGATATCGCCCAGAAACTCGATCAGGAATTCGTGCAGGCCCTCTTCGAACACCGCTTCGATGCTGCGTACCCTGAGGCAGCGGTCCAGTTTCTCCACCGTTTCATGGCAAGCATGGCGGTCCAGATAATCCGCCTCCAGCATATGCAGGTTTGAGCTGATCTTGGTCACCGAATAGCGCAGCGACCGGGGCATGCGCGGCTCAAAGATCAGGAAATCGGCGATGCCCATGGGTGTGGGCCGCGCCTGATTGTGCCAGGTGTAGGCCCGCCCGCCCGCGACGGACCGAAGGATCGTTTCCCACTGCACATTGTCGATGGTGGAGCCCACCTGCATCACACTGGGCAAAAGCACGTAGTACTTCACATCGAGGATGCGCGCAGTGTTGTCCGCGCGTTCCAAAAAGGTGCCCAGCCTGCAAAAGTCGAACACATCATTGCGCAGCATCGATCCGTGCAGCGCGCCGCGCACAAGTGCGGAATGCTGCCGGATTTGCGCCAGCACATTGGGCAGGTCGCGTTCTTTCACCGGGCGCGCCAGCCGCGTTTGCAGCGCCATATAGGCCACATTCACCGCCTCCCAGACCTCCTGGGTGATGCCGGTGCGCACCATTCGCGCGTTCTGCCGCGCTTGTGCAAAAGAAGACATGACCGAGGACGGGTTGTTGGGATCGCGCAGTAAAAAGTCGATCACGCGGGTCTGGTCGATCTCCCCATGGGTGGCGGCATAGGTCTGCTCCGCGGCCGCTGTGCGCAATACGCTTGTCCATTCCTCGCTGCCCGGTCGGGTCAGCGCGATGCGGAACCCCGCCTCGATCAGCCGCGCGGTATTCTCGCTGCGCTCAAGGTAGCGGAACATCCAAAACAGACCCCCGGCGGTCTTGCCCAGCATCAATCGTCCTCCAGCACCCAGGTGTCTTTGGTGCCGCCGCCCTGGCTTGAGTTTACCACCAGGCTGCCCTCCTTGAGCGCCACGCGCGTCAGGCCGCCCGGCGTCAGGTTCACGCCCTCAGGGCTGAAAAGCGCGAAGGGCCGCAGATCGACGTGGCGCGGGGCGAGCCCCGCTTTGGTCAGCACCGGAACGGTCGACAGCGCAAGCGTCGGCTGCGCGATGTAGTTGCCGGGCTTTGCCTCCAGCTTTTTGCGGAAGGCGGCGATCTCTTTCTTGGAGGCGGCAGGCCCCACCAGCATGCCGTAACCGCCGGAGCCATGCACCTCTTTGACCACCAATTCCGACAGATGATCCAAGACGTAGGCCAGCGCGTCAGGCTCCGAACACCGCCAGGTGTGCACGTTCTGCAGGATCGCCTTTTCGCCGGTGTAGAATTCCACGATGTCTGGCATGTAGCTGTAGATCGCCTTGTCATCCGCGATCCCCGTGCCCGGTGCGTTCGCGATGGTGATCCGGCCCGCGCGGTAGACATCAAAGATACCGGGCACGCCCAGCACGCTGTCTGGATTGAAGTTCAGCGGATCGAGAAAATCATCGTCCACCCGGCGGTAGAGCACATCAATGGGCCGATACCCCCGTGTGGTGCGCATCGCGATGCGCCCATCGACCACGCGCAGGTCCGATCCCTCCACAAGTTCCACCGCCATGTTGTCGGCCAGAAAGGCATGTTCGAAGTATGCGGAGTTGTGGATGCCGGGGGTCAGTACCGCGACGGTTTGATCGGGGCTTGGATCAGGCGGCATGCAAGCCGCGAGCGAGGCGCGCAGCGCAGTCGGATACCCTGACACGGGCCGCACGTTCACGTTGCTGAAAAGCTCCGGAAACATCTGGAGCATCGTCTCCCGGTTTTCCAGCATGTAGGACACGCCCGACGGCGTGCGGGCGTTGTCTTCCAGCACAAAGAACTCATGAGGCCCCGTGCGCACCAGATCAATGCCAACGATGTGGGTATAGATGCCGCCCGGCGGGGCCACGCCCATCATCTCTGGCAGGAAGGCCTCGTTATGGGCAATCAGCTCAATCGGGACGCGGCCCGCGCGCAGAATTTCCTGGCGATGGTAGATGTCATGCAAAAACGCGTTGATCGCGCGCACCCGCTGTTCGACGCCTTTGGCCAGACGCGCCCATTCGCGCGCCGACAGGATGCGCGGGATGATGTCAAATGGGATCAGGCGTTCCTCGGCATCTGCCTCGCCATAGACGTTGAAGGTGATGCCGGTGCGGCGAAAAAACTCTTCCGCCTCACGCGCCTCTTTCATCAAGCCGTTGGGATCTTCGCTCAGAAACCAGTCGATGTAGTCCGCGTAAGGCGCACGCGTGTCGCCTTCATGCCCGCGCATTTCATCGAAGAAATCAGTTTGAGAAGGCGGTGTTTCCCCCATGTCCCTGACGCTAAACCAGAAATTAAGATTCAGGCAACAGCGATGCGGTTGTTAGGGGCTTCCGGCGATCAGGGTGCTGAGCATCCGTTGCATTTTCCCGCTCTGACCCGATGGAATCCCGGGATGCCGCCCGATTTTGCTTGTTTTTTGGGCGTTTGCCGGGAGGGGGCTGCCCTGTTCCTTCGGCACCGACTCACAGCGCTCCTGCGCATGGGCGACGCAAGCAGTTGCCTCACCCCCCAATGCAGGGTTTCATACGCTATCAACCGGGGGAGGAGACACCAAATGACCGCAGCAATTCCTGTGCATCAGTCGATTGCCAAAGCGCTCACCGAGCATGAGGTGGACACCCTGTTTGGGCTGATGGGCGATGCCAACCTTTTCATGGTCGATCACTACGTCAGGGAATGTGAAGGTCGGTTCATTCCTGCCGCGCATGAGGCCAGCTGTGTATTGATGGCGATGGGCTATGCCCATGTCGCGGACCGGATCGGCGTGGCCACCGTGACCCATGGCCCGGCGCTCACCAATTGCATCACTGCGCTGGTCGAGGCCGTGCGCGGCCATCACCCAATGGTGCTGCTGGCGGGGGACACGCCCGCTTCCAACCCGCGGCATCCGCAGAACATCGATCAGCGTGAGCTGGTCAAGACCACCGGCGCGGGCTTTGAACAGATGCGCAGTGCTCAGACGGCCGCGCAGGACGTGGGCCGCGCATTCTTCCGCGCGCAGGTGGAGCGCCGTCCCATCGTGCTCAACATGCCCGTCGATATGATGTGGGAGCAGACGGAGCATGCCCCGCACCGGTGCAAAGCGCCGAGTGCTGCGCGCGGCATGGCAGAGGATGACATTTTCAACGACGCGGTCGGCATGATCGCCTCCGCCCGGCGACCGCTGATCCTCGCAGGCGGCGGTGCCGCGGGCGCACGCGCGCAACTGGTTGAACTGGCCGACCGGTTGGAGGCGCCGCTGGCCACGACGCTCAAGGGCAAGGACCTCTTCCACGATCACCCCTATAACATCGGCTTTTTCGGCACGCTGTCCTCGCCCGAGGCCTATGACGTCATGGCCAAGGCCGATTGCATCATCTGTTTCGGGGCAAGCCTGACGGATTACACCACCGACCACGGCAAGCTGATGAAGGGCAAGCGCGTCATTCAGGTGGATGTGCGCGCCGAGGCCATCGGCGGCGGGCTGGAGCCTGATGCCGCGCTGGTCGCGGATGCGGGCGAGGCGGCGGCGCGCATGCTTTTCTGGCTCAATGAGGTGGAGGCCGCCCCCTCCGGCTTCACGCCGGAGCTTGATCCAAAGGTGCTCACCCACTACCCGCTGGGCGCGAGCAAGGCCAAGGAAGGCCGCGTGGATTACGCCCATGCGCTGGACCGCATCGACGCCGCGCTGCCAAAGGACCGCATTCTGGTCACCGACGTAGGCCGCTTCATGCTGGAGGCCTGGTGCCGTATCTCAGTACCCGGCCCGCAGAGCTTTATGCCGACCACGAATTTCACCAGCATCGGTCTGGGCCTGCAGGCCGCCATCGGGGCCGGGATCGCCGATCCGGACCGGCCCGTGGTGCTGATCAGCGGGGACGGCGGCTTCATGATGGGGGCGCTGAATGAGTTTCATACGCTCGTGAAGCTTGGCATGGATTGCATCGTGATCGTCGCCAATGATGCCTCTTACGGGGCAGAGCACATCCAGTTTTCAAACCGGCAGATGGACCCGACGATATCGATGCTCGACTGGCCGGATTTCTCTGCGCTGGCCAAGACCTTTGGCGCGCAGACGTTCAAGGTGGACAGCGATGCCAAGCTAGAGGAGGCGCTTGAAGCGATAGAAACGCGCGAGGGACCGATGTTCATCGAACTCTGCCTTGATCCGGCAGACATGCCTGCGATGCGCAAATAGGTGCGCGCCTACCCCACGAAAAAGGGGCGGTCCAAAGACCGCCCCTGAACCGTCAAACGTGACGATGGTCCGTTACTTGATCCACTCGTTCACGGTGTCCATGTTCGCCGCGATCCACTCTTCGGCCACATCCTGGGGGTCCCGCTCATCGCGACCGATCTCCAGGATCCAGCCGTTCACGACATCGGGGTCCAGCTTGATCTGGCTGAGGAACTTGGCCGCTGCCGGGTTCCGCTCTTCCAACGACTTGGAGTAAGCCACAAAGATCTCTGCGTCAGGCGTCTGGCACGCGGCCTTGGAGGCCTCCAGCCAGTCTTCGCGGTCCAGTTGCAGGTCCATGCAGCCTTCGGTGTGCGCAGGCTCTGACAGCGGCTGCAGTTCGTATGCGGCGTGGATCCACTCAGGCGACCAGTAGTAGAACAGGATCGGATCCTGGTTGCCGTATGCGGACTTCAGCTGCGCCTTGAAGGTCGCGTCAGAGATGATCTCCGGCTCCCAGAGCTCGGAAAGACCGTAGTCTTTCATTTTGACCTGCCAGATCTTGGTGGACTTCCAGGAGGCGTCGCCGGCCCAGTACTCACCCTTGCCGTTGCCGTCCTTGTCGAACTTCGCAGCCACAGCGGGGTCCTGCAGGTCCTCGAAGGAGGTGATCATGTCGCTCATGTAGGCCGGCACGAACATGCCCTGGCCGCCTTTGTACGGCTGGTTGTGCGCGACGGTGCCCGCGTCTTCGATGTACTTGTCCCAGGGACCCTGCTGGTTGGGCATCCACATGTCGGTCCAAACATCCGCCGAGCCGTCGCCCTTGTCCATGCCCGCGCCGATGATGGCCTGGTCGGACAGACCTTCGATGATTTCGGCCTCAGAGCCCAGCGGGCCTTCGATCACGGCCTTGATCACGTGGGCAATCGCCTTGGCGCCGGTCCAGTTGAGGTCAGAGATGGCGACCTTCTGCTGCGCGTGAACGGCGGTCGTTGCCACCAGTGCCAGCGCTGTGGAGGCTGCCAGATTTTTGATAAGATTCATTGTACTCTCCCGTTTTATCCTATCGTTACATGCCGCGGTTCTTTTGCGGCCTTAGTGTTCGACCTTGTTGGCTTTCTGCACAACGCGGTCGATCATCATGGCGAGCAGGGCAATGCCGATGCCCGCCAGAATGCCTGCACCCGTCCGGGTGTTTGCCAGAGCCTCCGTCACGATGAAGCCCATGCCGCCCGCGCCAATCAGCGCGGCCACCACGACCATTGAGAGGCTCATCATCACCACCTGGTTCACGCCCGCCATGATGGAGGGCAGCGCCAGGGGCAGTTCAACTTTCAACAGAAGCTGCCTTGGGTTCGCACCGAACGCAAGGGCCGCTTCCTTGGTGTTTTCGGGCACCCCGCGCAGACCCAGCGCAGTCAAGCGCACCATGGGCGGCATTGCAAAAATCACCGTGGCCAGGATGCCCGGCGGCTTACCGATGGAAAAGAACGCCACTGCGGGGAGGAGGTATACGAAAGACGGGATCGTCTGCATGATATCTAGGATCGGCGTGATGATCGCTTGCCCGCGTTTCGATTTGCCGACCCAGACGCCCAGCGGTAACCCGAACACCACGCAGATGATCGAGGCGGCGACCACCAGAGACATGGTATCCATCGCGGTCTGCCAAAACCCGAAAAGCGCGATGTAGGCCAGACTGGCCACCACGAACGTCGTCACCCGCGTGCCTGCCATGGCGTAGGATATCGCGGTGATCACCCCCATTGTGATGATCCAGGGCGTGCCGACGAAAACAGCGGTGATCGCACTGAGCATACCGCGCAGCACATCCGTGATCCCGTCAAAGAAGAACCCGTAGAAGGCCGTCAAATACCCGATCCCATCGTCAATGGCCTGCGCCACCCAGCGGTTGAGGTTCACCGGCGGCAAATCATCGCGCGCAGGCTCGCGCTGAACAAAGCGGGAGCCATCGTCATTGCGCGGGAAGGTGATTTCATCGCGCCGCTCCAGCCAGATCAGCGTGGGGAATTCACCTATAATGGCGCAGTCAAAGCGGTCCTTGAAGGGCACGACTTCACCGGCCTGAATGTCGCGTGCCTGGCGGATGCAGGTGCGTTCTTCGGGTGCAAACTGGGTGGTGCGGTAGATCATCAGCGGGGCGATCAGGGCGACGATCACGCCCGCCCACACCAGCCGCTGCATCACCACGCCGGAATTCACCGTATGGTTCACCCGCCAGCGGCTGTATTGATTGAAATAGACGCGATCGGCAAGCCAGCCAAAAAGCAGCCTGCCGCCCACAAACGCCACAATCGCAGCAAGCAGATGCGAGTCCGCCCACCCCTCATAACGTACAACCAGGAATTCCTTGTCGGCGTTGTCCACGGCCGCTTTGGAGTACTTGTAGACTAGCGCGAGGTTTACTGCCGCAATCAGGTCGATGATGAAGGAAATCCAAAAGAGCAACCAACTGCCGCGCAGGGCCGCCCAGACAAAAGACCCGATGGCCGCCGCACGGTTGATGTGCAGCGCTGACAGCGCGGATTTCTGGATGTTGAGGAACGTGCGCGCGTAATAGTCGCCATTGGAGGCGGCAAAGTCACGAAAGGCGCTGTTTACGTCTGAGTTCATCGTCATCGGTCAAGCCTCCCCCTGAATGGCTCTGAGCAGCATGTCCTTTGAAACAACGCCAACCGGTTGGCCATCCGCCATGATCATGAGCGGCTTGTCGGAATTCACGGCCTGGCCGATCAGCGTGTCGAGATCGTCTTCGGTGCCCGCTTGCAGGCAATCGTCAACCGCAGGCAGCGGGCCGTGTTTGGCCTCATACTCTGCCGGTGGGATCATCACGGTATGGGCATAAACCAGCTTCAGCTTTGAAATGCCTGCCACGAAGTCGGCCACGTATTTGTCTGCCGGTTGGGTCACGATGTCCTCTGGCGTGCCCACCTGCACGATCTCGCCGTCTTTCATGATGGCGATGCGGTTGCCCATGCGGATCGCTTCATCGAGGTCGTGCGTAATGAAGAGCGTGGTTTTGTTCATATCCCGCGAAAGCGCAAGAAACTCGTCCTGCAGCCCGCGCCGGATCAGCGGGTCGAGCGCGGAGAAAGGTTCATCCATCAGCAGTATGTCGGGGTCCGCCGCAAGCGCGCGGGCGAGCCCCACGCGCTGTTGCATACCGCCTGAAAGCTGCGCGGGCATGTGATCGCCGTAACCGCCCAGCGAAACGGTCTCGATCACTCGGTCGGCCACTTCCGCGCGGGTGTAGGCGTCCACGTTGCGCAGCTCCAGCGCGAAGGCGATATTGTCGCGCACAGTGCGGTGCGGCAGCAAGGCCATGTTCTGGAACACCATCCCGATCTTGTCCGCGCGCATGATCCGCAGCTCTTCGGGGCCGAGCGCGTTCACGTCCTCGCCCATGATCGTGATCTCGCCCGACGTAGGCTCGATCAGGCGGTTGATGTGGCGCACCAGCGTGGACTTGCCGGAGCCTGACAGCCCCATGATGCAAAACACCTCACCCTCAGCCACATCGATGCTGACGTCCCGCACGCCCACCACGCAGCCAAACCGCTCCAATACCTCCGCTTTGGAGATGCCTTCTGCCTTGACCGCCGCCATCGCCTCGTCCGCGCGTTCGCCAAATATCTTCCAGACGCCTTTGGTCTGAACGACAGATGCTGTCGTCATAAAATGCTGCCCCGTCTCATCCGTTGCGAAAAGTTACACCAGACTTTCTGCGCCGGTGATGCCAATCAAGCAGAATGCATAAGTCCAGATAGCCTTCAAGGCGCGGCAGCGAGTACTTCGACCTCCACCTTGAATGCCTCCCTGGTGAAGCCTGTGACAATGAGCAGTGTGGAGCTTGGCAGGCGGTCCACGCCCGCCATGAAAGCGTCCCGCGCGGTCATGTAGCCCGCCATGTGCGCGCGGTCCGTGACGTAGGCCGTGATATGGGCCACGTCGGCGGGGGTCATGCCTGCGAGAGCGAGGATCTCCGCAATGTTGGCAAAACAGAT
>JBCCPS010000047.1:0-24236 GCA_039024775.1 Pseudomonadota bacterium | reverse complement strand
GCGATTGCTCGCTTATCCTTGACGTTCGAACCTCTGCACATCGTCCCGACTGGCATAGCCGGGACAGTCATATGTTTGATGTGCTCTGGTTTCATCAGAAACCGAAAGCCATACAAACAGTGAAGCTGACACTCTATTATCAGGCCGAAGCCCTAAGAGCGCGATATACAGACGTTGATCCATCGAAATGAACCAAACCGCCCACATATCTCTTCAGATATCTAATTTTCAAACAGCGTAGAGACAAAAGTGACTGAGATGCGCCCTATACTTCTTGGCGCGCCCCGCCTCTGGTACCTCTGATTTATCGTTTGCCTTGTTGCTTCCGCGTTCCCGCTTGGCCCCTCGGCGTGTCCGTTGGTGCATCTCTGCGCCGCCGGTGAGGGGCTATTTACGGACAGTGCCCTGGACCCGCAACCCCTTTTTTGAAGAAATATACTATTTTTGTGGCCCTGTCCAATTTTCCCTTAAAAACATGGTTTTCCTTGCGCCTTATTGCCCTCAGCAGGCGCCCGGACGCATCTTTCTTCCACCTACGAGGGACGCCGGTGGGCATCTTCAAGCTTTTCACCGGGGTTATCCACAGACTCGGAAGTAGAATCCGGCCCTATCACCCGCCTCAAGCAGTGGAATAGCGGCAGATTCCCTCGATTCCCTCCGCCACCCACCTGTGATTCCGCTCCCAATCGCGACGAATTTCGCCTTGCTCAGACCACATTGAGCGCGGAGCATGTTCTCAAACTGCCTTTTCTTGCTGCACAGGTGCCCGCAAATGCTGCGATTCCTCCTTCGGTTGCTCCTCATCCTGGTCCTTCTGGCCGCAGTAGCGCTTGCCGGCTTCCGCATTCTCGCGGACCGCCGCGAAACCGCCGATCTCTCAGCCGCACCCGCAACAGGCAGCTTCATAGAAACCCAAAGCACGTCCTTCTTCGCTCAAGCCGCTGGCCCTGCGGAAGCAACCCCGGTTCTTCTGGCCCATGGCACCGCCGCCTGGTCGGGCTTCTGGTCGCGCGAAGTCACCTACCTCGCCTCAAAGGGCTACAATGCGATTGCTTTCGACATGCCGCCCTTCGGCTATTCGGAACGGCCCGCGAACGGTGACTACTCCAGACCCGCTCAGGCCAAGCGCATCCTTGATCTCGCGCGCGCGCAGCCGCGACCTCCGATCATGGTCGCCCATTCTTTCGGAGCCGCTGCCGCAACCGAGGCTGTCTTGCGCGATCCGCGGTCCTTTGCCGGGCTGATCATCGTCAACGGTGCCATCGGCATGGGCACGAAGCCGCCCGCCGATCTGCCCCTGCCCCTGCGCCCCCGGACCTTACGTGAAGCCGCACTCGCCGCCACCGCGACCAATCCGCTGGCCACAAAGGTCCTGCTGCGCCAGCTCATCCATCGCAAAGAGGCCGCGACAGACCCGCTGGTCTCCGTCCTTCAAACGCCGCAAAGGCGGCAAGGCACCACCCCGGCCTACGCCGACTGGTTGCCTTCACTTCTGGCGCCCACGCCCACCAGTCTCAGCCTCGATCCAGTCCACTATGCGAACCTGCCTATCCCCGTGCGCATCATCTGGGGCGACAAGGACACTGTGACGCCGCCCGAACAGGCCGAGGCGCTGGCAGAAGCTTTTGGCGATATAGACGTGCGTTATCTGAAAGACGTGGGCCACATCCCTCACATCGAAGCGCCTGAAGAATTTGCAGCGCTCCTGCTAGAGCTGCTTCGAGAGATGGATTAGGCGGACTGAAGCCGTTTAAGCCCCGGCAGCCGCAGCGCCAGCAGTATCAGGATCACGGCCATGTAAAGCAGCGGCTCCAACTGCAGCCCCTTGGCCACCATCACGAAATGCACCCCGCCCAGGATCACCGCCGGGTAGGTCAGCAGATGCAGACGCCGCCAGCCCGCCGCCCCCAGCTTCTTGATGGCGGCATTGTTCGATGTCAGCGCCAAGGGCAACAACAGCAGGAACCCGGCCATGCCGATGGTGATATAAGGCCGCTTTAGGATGTCCGCCCACATCTGCTGCCAAAGCAGCGACATGTCGAGCACGACCCACACCAGCAGATGAAGCACCACATAGGTGAAGGCCAAGAGCCCGAACATCCGACGGAACTTCAACAGGTTGATCCCGAAGAAGCGCTTGAGCGGCGTAATGCAAAGCCCCAGGATCAACAGCTGCAAGGCGATCTCACCCAGCTCATGCTCCAGCTCCTTGATGGGCTCGCGCCCCAAGCCGCCGGTTTGCGCGAGATAAAGCAGCCACGGCACCGGCAGCAGATACAATATATAGAGCGGCCATGTCGGCACCTTGCGCGCGAACTTGTTGATCGCCTTGACCATCAGCCGCGCGCCACCCGCATGGGCAGCCTGGCGAAAGCGCGGATCGTGTTGTTCATGGCCACCTCGGGCTCTCCTTCCAGATGCCAGTGCTTCACGCGCGCAGCCATCGCGCCGATCAGATGGATCAGCTCGCGCCGCGCCAGATGCAGCCCCATGCACATATGCCTGCAATGGCCGAAACCAAGATGCGCCTTTACACGCCGGGTCACGTCAAAGCGATCCGGGTCCGCCCACACGCCCGGGTCCCGATTGGCCGAGGCGTAGACGGCCATCACCCGCGCACCCGCCGCCATCGGAACACCGGCGACTTCCGTATCCTCCGCCACATAGCGCGAAAAGGCCCGGATAGGCGTGGCAAGCCGAATGATCTCTTCCACCGCATTGGGGATCAAACCGGGATCCGCGCGCAACAGATCCCACTGATCCGGGCAGGTCGCAAAAAGGTAGGCCGCAAAACCCGCGGCAGAGATCGTGGTATCAATCGACGGGTTGATATAGTCGCGCATCAGTTGCGCGGCCTCTTCCTGGGTAAATCCGCGCTCGGGGGCCACATCAAAAATGCGCCGCGCCAATCCCCCCTCTTTCAACGCCTCGCGACGGCCGTACTGCCCCAGATAGGCCTGCAACCCTTTTAGATCGTCCATCGAAGCACGACTGCGGGCGTTGAACCCCTCAAAGAGGTTGAATGCCGCCGATGCCCAATTGAGCATCTCGCCCTTGCCTTCGTCGCTGAGCCCCACGAGGTCAACGACAATGGCCAGCGGCAACACGGCGGCGAAATCGCCCACCGCGTCAAATGTCTGCCGCGCGACCAGCCGGTCTGCAAGCTGCGCGGCCGTCTTCTCTATATATACGTCAAGCGGGCGGATCGCGGCCCGGCTGATGGGGGCGGCGGTGATTGACCTGCGCCGCTCATGCTCAGGACTGTCGGAATTGAGCGAGCTGCCAATCAAAAGCGCATTGACCTCGTCATTGAGCGACAGACCGCGCCCAGACCGGAACCTGTCCGCGTCCCGCAGCACCTCACTTACCGTGGCATGCGTGGTCGCGGCATAGCAGCGGTTCTGCTCAAACCAGACAACGGGACCCATCGCGTGCATCTGCGCATAGTGCGGAACCGGGTCGCGGATGAAGGCATCAGAGTAGAAGTCGACGGGATAGCGCGGCGCGACCATGTTGGACAACCTTTAACGGGGCTCCCTGTTCCTACAAGGAAAGGGGAACGGAATTCTCGCAGAATCCCGCCCGCTCAGTAAAATTTGGTCAGGTCCATCCCCGCGTAAAGCGCTGCCACCTCTTCCGCATAGCCATTGAACATCAGCGTGGGGATGCGCCGTGAAAACAGCCCCCCGCCCACGACGCGCTCGCTCGCCTGGCTCCAACGGGGGTGATCGACCTCCGGGTTCACGTTGCTGTAGAACCCGTATTCACGCGCATTGGCCTTGTTCCAGCTCGTCGGCGGCTCGCTATCGGTCACGGTGATGCGCACAATCGACTTGATCGACTTGAACCCGTATTTCCACGGCACCACCAGCCTCAGCGGCGCGCCGTTCTGGTTGGGAATGTCCCGCCCATAAATCCCGGTGGCCATGATGGTGAGCGGATGCATTGCCTCATCCATCCGCAGCCCTTCGACATAGGGCCAGTCGAGCACCGGAAAGCGCACGCCCGGCATCTCGTCCGGGCGCAGCGCCGTCTCAAAGGCCACGTATTTGCCAGCGGACTGCACGCCCGCCATCTCCAAAAGGTCCTTGAGCTCAAACCCGTTCCAAGGGATCACCATCGACCACGCCTCAACGCAGCGGAAGCGGTAGATGCGTTCCTCGATGGTCATCGCCTTCATGATGTCCTCAAAGCCATAGTCGCCGGGCTTGTCCACCATCCCGTCGATCTTCACCGTCCAGGGCTGCGTGGTGAGCATATGGGCATTCGCCGCGGGATCGGTCTTGCCGGTACCGAATTCATAGAAGTTATTGTACTGCGTGATGTCTTCCCAGGCGTTGGGCTCAAGATCGGTGCTCGCCCGCAGGCTGCCACCAATGCTGGCAACGCCCAAAGTGCCAGCGGCACCCATCATCCACTGACGCCTGTTCAGGTAGTGCGCCTCGGGCGTCACATCTTGCTCTTTCAGCGTGTTCTTCCAGCGGTTCGCCATGGGGTGTCCTCCTTGCCTCAGTCGTATCTAGTATGCCCGTCCGACGCTGCCAAACGGACGGGCTGTACATTTCACGCAGCACACCTGATTGTCAGAACGGCCCCTAGATCAGGGTGTTGGCTTCATAAACATAACATTAATGTGAGTTGTTCCCTTGCCGGCCCGCGGCTTAGCGCGCCGCCCTTTGTGGACAAGAGCACTCGGCGCCGCATCAGCGGGAAACCCCGCGTGAACCAATTGCCGCGCCGCGCGTACTCTAGGCAATGCCGACACAGGCAGTAACGAAGCACAAGGAGAACACCATGTTTCGCAAGACAGCACTCGCACTGACCGCAGCGGCCGGCCTGATGGGCACCTCCGCGCTGGCCGATGGCCACGCCAAGGACATCGTCGACACCGCCGCGGGCGCAGGTTCCTTCAGCACGCTCCTGGCCGCAGCAGAGGCCGCGGGCCTCGTGGAAACCCTGAAGAGCGAAGGGCCCTTCACAGTCTTCGCCCCCACCGATGACGCATTCGCGGCCCTGCCCGAAGGCACCGTCGACAGCCTGCTGCTGCCCGAGAACAAGGACCAGTTGACCGCGATCCTGACCTACCACGTCGTGGCGGGCAAGGTCATGTCCACGGACCTGCAGGACGACATGGAAGCGGAAACCGTTCAGGGCACGACCGTGATGATCGATCTGGACAACGGCGTGATGGTGGATGACGCCACCGTCGTGACAGCGGACATCGAAGCCACCAACGGCGTGATCCACGTCATCGACAAGGTGATCATGCCCTAAGGGCTTGACCAAACATCTGACGAAGGGCCGGGTCACCCCCCGGCCCTTTCGCATTCAAGCGATCCCGATCAAGGCGGGCAGCTCTGCCATATCGGCAAAGAGCGCGTCGCAGATATCTTCCAGCTTTGCCGGGGGCGTTTGCGCCACATACCCAAAACAGCGCATGCCAGCCGCTTTTCCTGCTCGCGCACCCGATGCGCTATCCTCGATCACCACGCAGCGATCTGGCGGAATGACCGCAGCGGCAGCCGCCTTTAAGTAAACATCCGGCGCGGGCTTTGCCGCCGGACAGTCGTGCGCGGAGAATATGCGGCCCGAAAAGCGATGCAACAGGCCGCAACGCCCCAGCGTCACCTCCATCTTCGCCACCGGACCGTTGGAGCCTACGGCATACCCAATCCCCGCGTCATCCAGAGCATCCAGCACATCCCAAACGCCCGGCACGATCTCACACTCCGCTGCAAGCGCCGCGAATATCTTGGCGTAGATGTGATCCAGCCAATCGTCTGGCAGCTTTGCCCCCATCCCGCGCGCCTGTGCCATCACACCCGCCATCGTACCGCCGACAAAAAGCGTGATCACCCGATCAAGCGGCACATCAAGCCCCCGCTGCGCCAGATCATCACGCAGCACGCGGTTTGTGATGGGCTCGCTGTCCACCAGAACGCCGTCACAATCGAACAGAACATACTCAGGTCGCGGCATTGCAGTCACTCTCAACGCAAAAGGGGCCGGATCGCTCCAGCCCCTTTTCCTAGGAGAATTCCGCGTTCAATGCACGGTGGCATCATCGGGCTTGTCCCGGTTGGTGGCACCCACCCGATCCCCGATGATCAGCCCCTCTGCGCCCGCGCTCACGCGCACGGCCTCCCCGTCCTTGACGTCACCGGCCAGCAGCATTTCCGCCAGCGGATCCTGCAACGCGCGCTGGATCACCCGCTTCAGCGGTCGCGCCCCGAACACCGGGTCATAGCCTTCATCCGCAAGCCATTTACGCGCGCCCTCGTCCAGCTCCAGCGCGATCTTACGCCCGGCCAGCCGTTTGAGCAGCCGCGCCATCTGGATACCGACGATCCCGTCCATGTCCGCGCGCCCCAGCCGGTCAAAGATGATCGTCTCATCCAGCCGGTTCAGAAACTCAGGCCGGAAATGCGCGCGCACCGCGTCCATCACATCCCGCCGCGCCGCCGCCATGTCACCGCCCTCGGGCAGTTGGCTCAACGCCTGCGCGCCCAGGTTTGACGTCAGCACGATGAGCGTCTGCTTGAAGTCCACCGTGCGGCCCTGACCATCGGTCAGCACCCCGTCATCAAGCACCTGCAAGAGCACGTTGAACACATCCGGATGCGCCTTTTCGACCTCGTCAAAGAGCACCACTTGATAAGGCCTGCGCCGCACCGCTTCGGTCAGCACACCGCCCTCGTCGTATCCCACATAGCCCGGAGGCGCGCCGATCAGACGGGCCACAGCGTGCTTTTCCATGAACTCCGACATGTCGATGCGCACCATGGCGCTATCATCGTCAAACAGGAACTCCGCCACGGCCTTCGTCAGCTCCGTCGTGCCCACGCCCGTGGGCCCGAGGAACAGGAAGGATCCCAGGGGCCGGTTTTCATCATTGAGCCCCGCGCGCGCCCGGCGGACCGCATTGGCCACCGCCTTCACGGCGGCATTCTGACCAATCACGCGCCCGTGCAGCACGTCTTCCATGCGCAAAAGCTTGTCGCGCTCGCCCTCCAGCATCTTTCCCGCCGGGATACCCGTCCAACGCTCTACCACGCTCGCAATCTGCTCAGGCCGCACGGCCTCCTCGACCAACACGTCATTCTCGGCGTTCTCCGCCTCGCCCAACTGCTTTTCAAGCTGCGGGATCACGCCATAGGACAGCTCTCCCGCCTTGGCGAGGTTGCCCTCCCGTTTGGCGATATCAAGCTCCGCGCGCGCCCGGTCGAGCTGCTCTTTCAGCTCCCGCGCCTGGCTCAGCTTGTCGCGCTCGGACTGCCACTGCGCTGTCATCTCGGCGGACTTCTCCTGCAGATCGGCCAGGTCCTTTTGCAAGCTCTCCAACCGGTCCTTGGAGGCCTGATCATCCTCCAGCTTCAGCGCCTCTTCTTCGATCTGCAACTGCAGGATCTGCCGGTCGAGCGCGTCAAGCTCCTCCGGCTTGCTGTCCACTTCCATACGCAGGCGCGAGGCGGCCTCATCCATCAGGTCGATGGCCTTGTCGGGCAAAAACCGGTCCGTAATGTAGCGATGGCTCAGCGTCGCGGCGGAGACCAGCGACGAATCACTGATCCGCACGCCGTGGTGCAGCTCATACTTCTCCTTAATACCCCGCAGGATCGAAATCGTATCCTCCACCGTGGGCTCCAACACCATCACTGGCTGGAACCGCCGCGCAAGCGCTGCGTCCTTTTCCACGTGCTTGCGGTATTCATCGAGCGTCGTGGCACCGACACAGTGCAGCTCACCGCGCGCAAGCGCAGGCTTCAAAAGGTTCGAGGCATCCATCGCCCCGTCTGCCTTGCCCGCGCCGACCAGCGTGTGCATCTCGTCAATAAAGAGGATCACCTCGCCCGCGGCTTCCGTCACCTCCGTCAGCACGGCTTTCAGCCGCTCTTCGAACTCACCGCGATACTTCGCACCGGCAATCAACGCGCCCATGTCGAGCGCCAGCAACCGCTTGTTGCGCAGGGACTCAGGCACATCGCCATTCACAATCCGCAGGGCCAGACCCTCCGCAATCGCGGTCTTGCCCACGCCCGGTTCCCCGATCAGCACCGGGTTGTTCTTGGTCCGACGGCTGAGCACCTGCATGGCGCGACGGATCTCCTCATCGCGGCCAATAATGGGGTCGATGCGCCCCTCCTGCGCCCGCGCGGTCAGATCGGTTGAATATTTCTTGAGCGCTTCATAGCCATCTTCCGCACTCGCGGTATCCGCCGTGCGGCCCTTACGAATGTCATTGATGGCGGCGTTGAGGCCCTGCGCGGTCACGCGGCCCGCCTCTAGCGCGGTCTTGGCACCGGATTTCACCATCGCCAGCGCCATTAGAATGCGCTCCACCGGCACAAAACTGTCGCCCGCCTTCTTGGCGATGCTCTCCGCCTCCGCCAGCACCTTGGTCGTCGCGGCATCCAGATAGACTTGAGCGGCATCCCCGCTCACGCGCGGCATCTTGCCCAGCGCCAGATCAAGCGCGCCAACGACCTGCGCAGGCTGCCCGCCCGAGGCGGCAATGAGGTTGCTCGCCAGCCCCTGGTCGTCATCTAATAGTGCTTTGAGTAGATGCTCGGGTGCCAGCCGCTGGTGGCTCTCCCGTGTCGCAATCGTCTGAGCCGCCTGGATAAATCCGCGCGACCGCTCCGTGAACTTGGTCAAGTCCATGGCATTCTCCTTTTGTTAAGCGCCCCGCTGGTCCGCGCCCGAATTCGGCACACAGACACTCAGGCCTTGCAATCCTAGATTGGGGAGGATGCAGGCGCTTTCAAGAGGTGGAAAATGCCCTCATGCACCCCGGTTTGGCAAAAACTTGCCTAGAAATATTAGACGAAGAGTGAATCGGAAGTGATTGTTAACGTTAACCTTTTTCACCGGGGTTATCAGCAAAAAATGATCGGTCAACTAAAAATTTATACTACGCTACTTGTTTGGTTTTAAACAGAAACATACTCTTATCCACAGAAAGGCGAAGAAAAGTGCAACCTTTCTGCAACATGAATAGTTAACGAAGCGCAGATGAAACTGGGCCATAAACCATGAGGTACACCTGATGCAGACCCGTTCCATTCGGTTGAGCGATGTCATCTACAACGCTGCCACCCAAAGCTTCGAGGCGCTGGTCACCGTCCATGACGGCAACATCGCGCGCAATTATGCCTGCGCGATCAACGCGCCCATCGACATGAGCTTTGAAGACGCCGCAGAAGGGCTCAAAACAAAAGCCCTCCGGCACTACAGAAATTCACGCGGCATGTATTCGCACCTTGGCGCTCACACCCCATCCCAGCGCGCGGGCCGTCCGAGGTTTGATCCGATGCGCTGGCTGGAAAGCCTGATGAACCTGCCCGGCCAACGCGCCGCCTAAACCGATTTCCAGCGGCCGCTGCCCGGCCCTGGATTGTCGTGGAGCCGCCGGCGCACCTGTCCCCGCGCGGGCTCCACCTGCCTCAGAAAACTGCCTGCCTGTGCAGTATCTGATACCTGGCCCGGATGTCGCCCCCGCGATATCCGGGTTTTTTTATCCGCGCCAAAGGGGGAAGAACGCGCGCGTCATGACCGGGAACGCAACCTGTTTTCTCCCCATGACTGGCGGGGCGCTTTGCGCGCAATCTGACATTAACAAATGTCAGGGAGGACAGGGCATGGACACGGAAACGCTTGGCAAGATCGCATTCAACCCCGGCTCAGGGCGCTTTGAAGGGATCGTGCGCATCCTCGGACCAAAGGGCGCCTGGGCCTATGCCTGTGAGATACCCGCGCCGATGGATGCCGACATGAAGACCGTCTCAGAAGGATTGAGGGATCAGGCCCGCGCCCGCCACGCCAGCAAGCACGGCCTGCGCTCCAGCTTTGACGTGTTTGATACCTATGGCCGCCCGCCCCTCGCCCGCAGCTTTTGGCGCCGCACCGCCGACCGGGTCCTGCAGCCCTTTTTACCGGCAGCCTGAACCGACGAAATCCCTGCATCGGCCATCCCAACCCCATCCCGGTGCAGCGATGAACGGAGCCACAGCATCGTCTGTCCGCTGTAGCTCCACGGTACCCGATCAGCCCCTCGCTGATCGGGTACCACCTCCAACAGCGGTGGACACCCGGCCCGCGCCCGTCTACCCCGCCCCAAAGCACATCACTTTGGGAGAACCGCCATGTCCGACAACCGTTTGATCGCAGCCCTGGATGTGCCCCATGCGGTTGCCGGTCTGGAGCTGGCCCAGCAGTTGGGCGAGACGGTCAGCTTTTACAAGATCGGGCTCGGCATGCTCACGGGCGGCGGGCTCGCGCTCGCGAATGAGCTCAAGCAGGATCACGGCAAACAGATTTTTCTGGACATGAAGCTCTTCGACATCGGTGCCACCGTCGAGGCGGCGGTGCGCGGGCTCGCCGCGTTTGATCTTGATTTTCTGACCGTGCACGGCGACCCCCACGTGGTCCGTGCCGCGCGTGAAGGCGCGGGCGGCTCCGGCATGAAAATCCTCGCCGTGACCGTGCTCACCTCGCTCGACCGCGCTGATCTGGACGCAGCGCTCATCCAGCCCGGCGACATCCCCGATCTGGTCAGCACCCGCGCGGCCCGCGCCTTTGAGGCGGGGGCGGACGGGGTGATCGCCTCTCCGCGGGAGGCCCGCGTGATACGCGCGCTCCCGCAGGCGGCGGGCAAGCTGATCGTCACCCCGGGTGTGCGCTCTGCAGGCGCAGACCGAGGCGACCAGAAACGCGTCATGACCCCTGCTGCCGCCATCGCCGAAGGGGCTGATCACGTCGTCGTCGGCCGCCCCATCTGGTCCGCCAAAGACCCCAACGCCGCCGCGCAGGCGATTTTGTCTGAAATTCAGGCAGAGGGTTGATCTAAATCTGTCTCCATGAACCGGGTCAAATTTCTCATTAAATCGCAGAGACTTGGGGAATGGACCAGAAATTTAACCCTCACATGAGAGATGCCACCACAACCAAAAAGTGTAGCAATTCGACAACATCCCAGTAATTGACCGGCTAGTCAGGTTTTCCTGACTATGTGGCTTTGCGCCTTTCATGCTATCTAGCATAAAGGTGATACTCCCCGACGAACTGGTTCTTCCTGATGTTCGTCACCTCCCCCCGCTTAAGGCAGCGGGGGGTCTTTCATCGGGGCCTTGGTTTCTTTCCCGCAAGAACATCCGCAAACGATCCTGAAAGGGCGGAATGCCCTTGGGATGGGAGAGGTATTCCTCAGGCGTCATCAGCGTCCAGGTCTGCCCCTCATCCCCAAACCGGACGTCAAGTGCTGCGTCCTCTGCCAGCTCGGCCACAAAGAACCAGCGCATTTCGCCGCGTTCCTCAAAGGCGCGCTGCCAGACCACTGCGCTTTGCGGCACGGTCAGACCAAGCTCTTCACGGCATTCGCGCTGCGCACAGGCAAACGGGCCCTCGCCGCCCTCGCGCCCGCCGCCCGGAAAATCCCAGTGGTCCGCGAAGATCAGCCCGGGCCGGTCATCGCGCAGGATAACCGCAAGCCGCGGCCCGATAAAGAGCGCAATCTTTGCTCCCGTAAACCCACCCATGTTCAATCCGCCAGCCTCCAGATACACTGCACCACGCAGCCCCAAGAGCCGATCCATGAAAGCCCTCTGCCGCGATTGCCTCACCATCCTAGACCCAGCGCCGCGCTGCACCAACTGCGGCAGCCCGCGCGTCCTGTCGCACCCCGAACTGATGGACCTGTCCATCGCACACATGGACTGCGACGCCTTCTACGCCTCGGTCGAAAAACGCGACAACCCCGACCTGGAAGGCAAACCAGTGATTATCGGCGGCGGGCGGCGCGGCGTGGTCTCCACCGCCTGCTACGTGGCGCGCATCCGCGGCGTGCGCTCGGCCATGCCGATGTTCCAGGCGCTCAAGCTCTGCCCCGAAGCGGTGGTCGTCAAACCTCGGATGGATGCCTACGTGGAGGCCTCCCGCGCGATCCGCGCGATGATGGAAGACCTCACGCCCGCGATTGAGCCGCTGTCGCTGGATGAGGCCTTCCTTGACATGACCGGCACCGCGCGACTGCACGGCGCGCCGCCCGCGTTGATGCTCGCGGGGCTGGTGCGGCGCATGAAATCAGAGCTGGGCCTCACAGGCTCCATCGGCCTCAGCCACAACAAGTTTCTGGCCAAAGTCGCCTCGGATCTCGACAAACCCCATGGTTTTTCGGTGATTGGTGCCGCGGAAACGGTCGATTTCCTGCGCCCCAAACCCGTCAGCCTCATTTGGGGCGTGGGCGCCGTCACCCGGGCGGCGCTGGAAAAGGCGGGCATCCGCACCTTTTCGGACCTGCTGCGCTGGGACAAAACCGATCTGATCCTGCGCTTTGGCGGGACCGGAGAACGGCTCTGGCATCTGGCGCGCGGCCAGGATTACCGCCGCGTCTCCGCCCATGAACCGGTCAAATCCATCTCCAAGGAAACCACCTTTGGCGATGACACGGCGGACGCCGACATCCTCGACGGCCACATCTGGCGGCTCTCCGTTGAGGTCGCGGACCGCGCCAAGGCCAAGGGCCACGCGGGCCGCGTGGTCACGCTAAAGCTCAAACGCTCCGACTTCAAAACGCTGACCAGGCGCACATCGCTGCCGGACCCCACCCAGCTGGCCGACCGCATCTACCGCACCGCCCGCGCGCTTTTTGACCAGTTGAACCGCCCCGGTCCTTACCGGCTCATCGGCGTGGGCATTTCCGATCTCAGCCCGGCAGAGGGCGCGGACAAGGAAGGCGACCTGCTCGACCCCCAGGCAGACCAACGCAGCGCCGCCGAACGCGCCACCGACAGCATCCGCGACCGCTTCGGCAAAACCGCTATCGTCAAAGGCCGCGCCCTGCGCTGAGGGCCTTGGCACGCCCTGCCCCCTTTTTCTGGCTAAAAATATCCAGATTCGCCGGTCGCCCCCCCGCGCGACGCCCCTTAACCTGGATCAGCGCTCTTCGCAGGCGCGCAAAGCCTGCGAAATTGGGCCATGGCCACCTTTACATGCGCACGGACCTCTTTTGCCGCTGGCGGTGGCAGGCCCCCGATCGCGCGCCTGATCTGTTGGTCGCCAATGACCAGATGCATGAAGAGCGGCGCCATCTTGCCTTCCTGCGGCGGGGCAAGCACGCCCTTGCGCACGGCACGGGCCAGAAACTCCTCAATCAGAGGCAGCACCTCCGCCCGGCCGCCTGCGAGTAAGGCCGCGCCCAAGGCGCCTGAGGCATCAGCCGCCGCCGCGCGGTTGAGCGCTATGGCGCGCTCACCCAGCAGCATGCCGCTCAGCACCTTCGCAATCTCTTCCAAGGCCTCAAGGGGCGGCGCATCCGCCTGCGAAAGCGCTTCCATCGCCTCGCGCACGGCCCGCGCGTTCTGCCGCACCATGCTCAGGAAAAGACCGTTCTTGTCGCCGTACCACCGGTACATCGTCTCATTGGACGCGCGGGCAGCCTTGGCGACGGCAAGCATTGAAGTGCCATCGTATCCATTGCGCGCCAGAAGATCATAAGCCGTTGCCTCGATCTCGCGCATGCGTGCCTGCTTTTTGTCTTCCCGCATTCAACGCCCTAAAATTTCAGCTTGCCCAATATCGTACATGCCTATACGGATTTGTAAATACGTACACTGATGTACGATACTGGAGAATCCTATGTCACAGCTCGTCAAACCTCTTGCCTTCATCAGCCTTCTACTCACCGGGGCGCTCTTTGGGTTCTTTTATGCCTGGGTCTGTTCGACGATGTGGGGGTTGGATGCTGCTGACCCGCGGGTAGCGATTGCCGCGATGCAAGCGATGAACGCCTCTGTTCGCAATCTGGTGTTCGCGCCAGCCTTCTTTGGCACGCCTGTGGTCCTGCTGATCACGACGGTGATCCTGTGGCGTACCTCCAGAGGTGCAGCCTTGCCCTACTTCGCGGCTGCCGCGCTTTCCGTCATTGTGCTCGGCTTCTTTCTTACGATGACCGTCAACGTCCCAATGAATGAAGCGCTCGGCCAGCTCATTGTCCCACAGGACAAGGCAGCGGCGCAGGCAATTTGGGATGCCTACTCTCCCGACTGGCAGGTCTGGAATCAGGTCAGAACAGCGGCCTGCGGCCTCGCGCTGCTGCTCGTCGGGTTCGGGATCACGCGCCTTGACGAAAGCGGTTGACCGTTACTCCGCCGCCAGCGGCATGCGCCCCTGACCGATCAGCGCGATCTCCTGCACCACCTTGCGCAGCGACGCGCGCACCGCATCGAAATTTCCGTTGGGCCGGATCAGCGCCTCGTTCATGTAAAGCGACCGGTCGATCTCGACCTGCACCGCATGCTGCCCGCGCGACGGCCGCCCGTAGGCCTGCGTGATGTAGGCGCCCGCAAAGGGCGTGTTGCGCGTGACCACGAAACCCGCGTGCACAAACGCCGCCTCCACGCGGTCCACCACCTCGCCCGAAGCGGCCGCCCCGAAGCGATCACCCAGCACCACATCAGGCCGCCGCATGCCGCCGCGCGCGACACCGTCCATCGCCTCATGGGGCATCGAGTGACAATCCAGCAGCACCGCCTGGCCGTGACGCTGAAAAGCGGCGTCCAGCAGGCTCTGCAACATATCGTGATAGGGCTGCCAATACTGCGCGATACGCCGGTTGGCCTCAGCCTGGCTCATCTTGCCGCGATAGATCGCGCGCCCGCCCGCCACCACCCGCGGGATCACGCCGAGGCCGCTGGCCACACGCGGATTGTGCCCGCGCCGGCGCACGCCCTCGATCAACGCGGGGTCCAGCTCATCACTCGACCGATTGAGATCCACATAGGCCCGCGGCGCGCCTGCTTTAATGAACGTCGCACCGTACTCCGGCGCCGCCTCAAAAAGCTGATCGACAAAGGCATCCTCCGACGACCGGATGGCGTGTTCGTCCAGCACCGAGGTGCGCAAGAACGACCAAGGGTAATCGCGCCCCGAATGGGGCGAGGCAAAAACCACGCAGGATCTGTTGCGATCCGGATGCAGAACTTCGTATGCCGTGTCAGCCATGCCAATTCCTCTGGCGGGATACATAGCGCAAAATCGCGCGCAGCCAAAAGCCCTTGATCCCGCCCACGTTCCCTTTTATAGCCTGCCGCACGGCGCGACTTTCGCGCCCCATTTTATTTGGGGCTGGACGTTTTGCCGCACACAAGTGGGTGATTAGCTCAGCGGTAGAGCACTTCGTTGACATCGAAGGGGTCACTGGTTCGATCCCAGTATCGCCCACCACGCAATTCACCGGCCCCGCGCCTCATTGGCATCCGGGGTCCCCGCAAACCCAGGCGCTGGTGCGCGCCGTGACAACAGGAGCAGAACATGAAAGTTCGCAATTCCCTCCGCTCGCTCAAGAACCGGCACCGGGACTGCCGGATCGTGCGCCGCAAGGGCCGCGTCTATGTGATCAACAAGACGCAGCGCCGCTTCAAAGCCCGCCAAGGCTGATCCCATCAGCGGATAACGTGCAAAAGGGCTGCCTTCCGGGCAGCCTTTTTCTTTGCCATCTCAAGCAATCACGGAAGGACAGCGCCCCATGACACAGACCGCCGTTTTCGGGTTGGGCTCCATGGGCGCGGGCATGGCGGCCTCTTGCGTGCAGGCAGGGCTTCCAACCTTCGGATTTGACGTCAATCCAGAAGCCGTTGCCCGCTTTGAGGCTGTAGGCGGGCAGCGCGCGACACTGGAGGAAATCGCGCCGCACCTCAAGGCGGTGCTGGTCGTGGTGCTCAATGCCGCTCAGACCGAAGCCGTGCTCTTTGGCCCGGAAGCGCTTGTGCCCCAACTGTCCGAGGGCGCGGTTGTGATCAGCTGCGCGACCGTCCCGCCAGCCTTTGCCCGGGACATGGAACAGCGCTGCGCGGCCCACGGCGTGCACTATCTCGACGCACCCATTTCGGGCGGCGCGGCGAAGGCCGCTGCGGGGCAGCTTTCCGTCATGGCCTCTGGCACCGCGCAGGCTTTCGCGGCGGCAGAGCCCGTGTTGGAGGCCACTGCAGAGACCGTTTTTCGCCTGGGCGAGGCGGCGGGCGCGGGCTCTGCCATGAAGTCCGTGAACCAGCTTCTGGCGGGCGTGCACATCGCCACCATGGCCGAAGCGCTCACCTTTGGCATGACCCAGGGCGTCAGCCCGGAGAGCTTTGTGGAGGTGATCTCCAAATGCGCGGGCACCAGCTGGATGCTGGAGAATCGCGCGCCGCATATCGTGGCGGGGGATTACGCGCCGCTCAGCCAGATCAACATTTGGCCCAAGGACCTCGGCATTGTACTGGAAACAGCAAAAGCAGCGGGCTTCAGCGCGCCGATCACAGCAGCGGCGCTGCAACAGTACATGGTCGCGGTCGGCATGGGCTTGGGCGGCGAGGACGATGCCGCCATCGCCAAGGTCTATGCCCGCAACGCCGGGCTGACCCTGCCGGGCAGCGGCGACTGACGACAGGGCGCGCTTCTGGCCTGCTCAGGCGACGCGCGGCACCTGTGCTGTGGCTTGACCCCCGACCTGAAACTGATCCGTCAGCCGGCGCAACGCATCCGCGCCCTGCATCAGGCTGCTGCAAGCGGCGGAGGTCTGCTCGAACATCGCCGCATTCTCCTGCGTGGTCTGGTCAAGACCTGACAGCCGCTGGTTCAGCGCCTCGATGTCCGCGCTCTGGGCGCGGGCGGAGACCGATATCTCCTCTGTCTGACCGGTGATCGCACTCACCGCCGCGCGCACCTGACCCAGCGCGGCGACCGTTTCGCTGATTTTTTCGGTGCCTGTCTGCACCTCCTGCCCCGACCGCTCAATGAGCGCGCGGATGCCCTTGGCACTTTCCGAAGACCGCTGCGCCAGGCCACGTACCTCGGAGGCCACCACCGAAAAGCCGCGTCCAGCCTCGCCTGCCCGCGCGGCTTCGACACCAGCGTTGAGCGCCAGCAAGTTGGTCTGAAATGAAATGTCGTCGATGAGGTCCACGATCTTAGCGATCTCTGCTGAACGGCCCTGCATCACCTGCATGACATCCGCCGCCTCTGCCACGACATGACCGCTCGACTGGGCATTCTCCTCCGCGCGATGAGCCGACCCGCGCGCCTCTTCCAAGGCCGCGTTGGACTGCTGCGTGCGCTCGGTGATACCGGTAAGATCGCCCGATGCCTCCCGCAGGGTCGCCGCCTGGGTCTGGGTCCGGTTCGCGAGGCTTTCGGCGGCTGCTGCGATCCCCCGGATCTCGGCCTCAATGGCGTTTGACTGGTGGCTGACCTCCCCTACCATCGCTTCCAATCCAGCCAGCGAAGCATTGAAGGTGTCGCGGATGCTCTCATAGCCTTCCGGCACCGCCTGCGGCACCCGCACCGTCAGATCGCCCCGCTGCAAGGCCGCAAGTGCTGCGCTGAGCATGTCCACAACGGCCTCTCTCTCCGCCGACTTGGCCTGCTCCCGGCGGGCCTGCTCCGCGCGCATCGCCTCCCGCTCCCGGGTGGCGTCCTCCTGCGCCTGGGCTGCTGCCTTGGCCTCTCCCAACAGCTTCTCCACCTCTGCGGTGGAGCCTTCCGCGGCCTCCTTTTGGCGCACCGCATCCTGCTGCGCCTTCTGCGCCTGCGCTTTAGCCGTCGTCGCCTCCGCCAGGCTGCTTTCCAGCGCGGCGTTCTGATCGGCCATACCCCGCTCCATCGCGTTGAGCCGTATCACCGCGTAGACAAGCGCGGCAGTCTCAATGAGCACGATGACCGCATGAAACACCGTCCGCCCCAGATACCCCGCCAAGCTGCCGCCGCCGGGGTAGACCAGCGCGGGCAGCAGCAGCGCCAGCGACAGATGATGCACCGCAACCAGCGCCGTCGCGACCAGCAGTGCCTTGATGTCGCGCAAAACCACGAGGCAGGCCAGGAGCGCGAAAAACACCATATGCGCGTCAAGCTGCCAGGGGCGCCCATCCAGCGCCGCTGTGAGCGCAATCGCCTGCCCCATCAGCGCGACCGCGGCACAGGACGGCGCAATGCCCGGCGCCAGCCGCGCGCCCAAGAGACCAAGCGCCAAAAACACAGCCCCGATCAGAGGGGCCATCGCAAGCGCGTTACCTACCAAAACAGTCGTCACGACGGTCGCGGCAAAAAACACGCCAGAGAGCGCAAAGATAAGCCCAAGGGGGGATATTTCAGAGCGTGGGATCATGATCCGGTCCTCTCAACAGAAAGCGTGTCGATGCCGCACAACGCGGCAAGTCGGCCGGCCGGCAACAGCCAATGGCCAGCATCAAGCAGGGCGGCATGCGTTGAAGGCCCCGCGGTGATCATCCGTGCAAAAGGCGCACGCAGCGGTCCGACCTCTTGCACGTCCGCAGCCGCATCGCCGGTTAGGTCCGCTCCAACGGTCGCCACCGTGATCATCAGGTAGAGCCCAGCGGGATCCTTTTCGCCCAAGTCCTGCGCCGCAAAGGCAAAGAGCGCGGAGCCGCTGCCCGCGAGCATGAAACCGATGAGCCAAAGCCAGTTCAACATCCCCTTGGGTTACGGCGCGGATCCGAACAAAGGATTAACGCGCTGCCGCCCGCCCGCGACATTGAAAGAGAAAACACATTCAATTGAGCGCTCTGGCCTTTGCGCGGGTAAAGGCGCATCTACCTGCCATGCAATCAAACCAAGAGAGGCCGCTATGACCGACACCTACACGCCCCCCAAAGTCTGGACATGGGATGCCGCCTCCGGAGGCAAGTTCGCCTCCATCAACCGCCCCATCGCGGGTGCCACGCACGACCATGAATTGCCCGTGGGCAAGCACCCGCTCCAGCTTTACTCCCTGGCCACGCCCAACGGTGTGAAAGTCACTGTGTTGCTGGAAGAACTGCTGGCGGCAGGCCACACGGGCGCAGAATACGACGCCTGGATCATCGACATCTCCGAAGGCCAGCAATTCGGCTCAGGCTTTGTGGAGGTGAACCCCAACTCAAAAATCCCCGCCCTGATGGACCGCTCAGGCGATACCCCCCAGCGGGTCTTTGAATCTGCCGCCATCATGCTGCACCTGGCGGAGAAATTTGGGGCGTTCCTGCCGACAAACCCCGCAGACCGAACGGAAGCGCTCTCTTGGCTTTTCTGGCAGATGGGCAGCGCGCCCTATCTGGGCGGCGGCTTTGGCCACTTCTACGCCTACGCGCCGGAGAAATTCGAATATCCCATCAATCGCTTCGCCATGGAGACCAAGCGCCAGCTCGACGTGCTGGATCAGCACCTCGCGAAAAACGAATGGATGGCCGGGGAATACTCCATCGCCGACATGGCGATCTGGGCCTGGTACGGGCAGCTGGTGCTGGGGCGGCTCTATTCCGCAGCAGAATTTCTCGATGTCGCCTCCTACAGCCATGTGATGAAATGGGCCCAGACCATCGACGCACGCCCCGCCGTCACGCGGGGCCGCATGGTCAACCGCGCCTTTGGCGATGACCTTTCCATGCAGTTGCACGAACGCCACGACGCGTCCGATTTTGAGACCAAGACGCAGGACAAAATCGCGAAAGACGGCTGAACTAGACCCTCTTTTGCATTGACTCTGAAAAAGGCTGCTTAAAGCGGCCCTATGACGCGTGTTCTTGCTTGACAGTCAGGCCACCTCTCCCATTTGTATCCTACAACTTTCGTCAGGTATTTTGCCCGGCGAAAGTTGCCTATAAAACATGGGAGCCTCTCAATGAACTTTTTCAAAACCACGACTGCCGCTGCGGCCCTGTTCGCACTTGGCATGCCAGTCCTGGCCGATGGCCACTCGGGCGAGCTGAACCTGTACTCCTCGCGCCACTACGATACCGATGAGCGCCTCTATTCGGACTTCACCGAACTGACCGGCATCAAGATCAATCGGATCGAAGGCAAGGCGGATGAGCTCATCACCCGCATGGAAGCCGAGGGCGCCAACAGCCCCGCGGACGTTTTCATGACCGTGGACACCGTCCGCCTGAGCCGCGCCAAGGACCTTGGCCTGCTCCAGTCTGTGGAAAGCGATGTGCTTGAGGCCTCCATCCCCGCCTACCTGCAGGACGACGACAACCAGTGGTTCGGTTTCTCGCAACGCGCGCGCATTCTGTTCTATGACAAGAATGACGTCGAGAACCCGCCGATGACCTACCAGGACCTGGCAAAGCCGGAGTACGCGGGCAAGATCTGCATCCGCTCGTCTTCCAACGTCTACACCCAGAACATTACCGCCGCGCTCGTCGCGCACCTGGGTGAAGAAGCGATCCAGGACTGGGCAACGGCTGTCGTCGGCAACTTCGCCCGCGCGCCCCAGGGTGGCGACACCGACCAGCTGCGCGGCATTGCCTCGGGTGAGTGCGACATCGCGATGTCCAACACCTATTACTTCGCCCGCGCGATCCGCAAAGACGTGGACGGCCTGCCCGAAGAGGCACGTGCCAACATCGGCTGGGTCTTCCCGAACCAGAACTCCATCGGCGCGCACATGAACATCTCCGGCGGCGGTGTGGCGGCAAATGCCCCCAACAAGGAGAACGCGGTGAAGTTCCTGGAGTATCTGGCGTCTGCCCAGGCGCAGGAATACTTCTCCGCCGGTAACGATGAATACCCCTCCGTGCCGGGCGTGGGCCTCGCCCCCTCCGTGGCAGAGCTGGGCTTCTTCCGCCCCGACGTGATTGAGCTGTCGGACATCGCGGACAACATCGAAACCGCGACCAAGATCCTGAACGAGGCGGGCTGGGAGTAATCCTGAGCCTAGGCATTTTACGGAAAGGGCGGGCTTGTCGGTCCGCCCTTTTATTCTCGGCCCTGCCTACCGCCGCCCCACCTGACGGCAAATCAAGATCACCGGCAACACGCCCACTGCGACGATCACAAGGCTCGGCACCGCCGCCCCCGTCAGGCGCTCATCACTTGCCAACCGGTAGGCCTGCACCGCCAGCGTGTCGTAGTTGAAGGGTCGCATGATCAGCGTCGCGGGCAGTTCCTTCATCACATCGACAAAGACGATCAGCAGCGCCGTCAACAGGCTCGGCGTGAGGATCGGCAGATGCACCCGGCGCAGCGCGACCATGGGCGTCTGCCCCAAGGACCGCGCGACCGCGTCCATGTTGGGATGCACAATCGCCTGCCCGCCCTCGTAGGTCGACAGGGCAGCCGCCAGAAACCGAACGATATAGGCCATCACCAGCAGCCAGATCGAGCCCGTGATCAACAGCCCGGTGGAGATGTCAAACCGTGCCCGCATCCAGGCATCCAGCGCGTTGTCAAAGGCCGCAAACGGCACCAGCAGCCCCACCGCGATCACGCCGCCAGGCACCGCATAGCCCAGCCGCGCCACGTATCCCGCCCCGCGCGCGATGGGTCCGGGCTGCAAACGGTTGTAAAACCCCAGACAGACCGCCGCCAACACCGTCAGCACCGCCGCCGTCCCGGCGAGCGTGACGGAATTGCGGATAAAGCCCAGGTAGCGCGGGCTCAGCAAATCCTGCTCGGACCGCAGCCCCATCTCGATCAGGATCACCACCGGCAACAGCGCGCCCAAAAGCACCGGCACCGCACAGAGCACAACCGCCAAGCCCCCACGCCAGCCCGTAAGCTGCATCGGCACCAGAGGCTCCGCCTTTCGCGAGGTCTCGTGATAGCGCGCCTCACCCCGCTGCGCCCGCTCCAGCATGGCCAAAAGCAGCGCGAAGCTCAGCAGGCAAAGCGCCAGCTGCGCGGCCCCCGTCCGGTCAAATAGCGCGAACCAGGCTGTGTAGATGCCAGTCGCGAAGGTCTGGACCGAGAAATAGGCCACCGTCCCGAAATCCGCGATGGTCTCCATCACCGCCAGCAGCACCCCGCCTGCAATCGCGGGCCGCGCCAGCGGCAGGCTCACCCGGAAAAACGCGCCCCAGGCAGAGGTGCCCAGCGCCCTCGCTGCCAGAAAGGCACTGCCGCTCTGTTGCAAAAAGGCGGCCCGCGCCAGGAGATAGACGTAAGGGTAGAGCACAAGCACCAGCATCAATGCCGCGCCGCCCACCGACCGGACCTCCGGGAACCAATAGTCGCGCGGCCCCCAGCCCATCACCTCCCGCAGCGTGGCCTGCACGATCCCGGGATGATCCAGCACATGGGTATAGGCATAGGCCAGCACATAAGCCGGAAAGGCCAGCGGCAGCACCAGAGCGATCTCAAAAAGGCGCACGCCGGGAAACCGCGTCATAGTCACCAGCCAGGCCGCACCCACCCCGATCATGAAGGACCCCACTGCAACCAGTACCACCAGAATGAGCGTGGTATAGGTATAGCGCCAGAGCACCGTCTCAGCGAGTTGGGAAACCGTCTCAAACCCGCCCCCGAGGGCCGCGATAAAAACGGCCACCATCGGCAGGGCGCAAAGCGCGGCGATCAGCACAGCGCCTGCGCCAAATCCCCTGCTGCTTCGGGCTGTTCTGCCAAGGCTCAGATTCATGGGACCATTTGGGCCAAGAGTGCCGAAATTACCAGCGTCTGGAGGCTTCTCTGCTCTCCGCCCGACCGAACCAAGGGTCCTTGGAAACCACCTTTGCACGCGCGCGACCGAAAAAATGGTGTGCGGCGCAGCCGCTCAATGAGGTCAGGCACGTCATGAGAACAGCGCCCAGATTTTCGAAGGAGCGGGACCGCGCCTTTGCTGACGCAAAGACTCTCATCCCGCCGTTGACATGCCGATTGGCATGTCACTTGTACGTCCGCTGATCCTCAATCACCACGCCGTCCTTGGGCAGGCTCCCCGGCGCCACAACCTCCACGGCTCCGCGCAGCTTGAGCACCTCCGCCACCGTCGCGGCATAGGCCTCCTCGGACCCGCCCGCGCTCTCGATCTGCACCGTCATCACATCTTGCTCACCCGCGCGGGCGGCGATCACGCGGGCGCGCGTCACCTCCGCGTGCCGCGCCACAAAGGCCGCGACCTGCTCGGGCCGCACGAACATGCCCTTGATCTTCGTCGTCTGGTCCGCGCGCCCCATCCAGCCCTTGATGCGCATATTCGTGCGCCCGCAGGGGCTCTGTCCCGGCAGCACCGCGGACAGATCGCCCGTCGCAAAGCGCACCAGCGGATAATCAGGGTTGAGCGCCGTAACGAGCACCTCGCCTACTTCGCCCTCAGGCACAGGATCGCCCGTACCGGGGGTCACGATCTCCACGATCACGCCCTCATCGACAATCATGCCCTCCATCGCCGCGCTCTCATAAGCCACATCGCCCAGATCGGCGGTGGCATAGCACTGCAGGCAGGATATGCCGCGCGCCGCGTACCAGTCCCGCAAAGACGGAAAAAGCGCGCCACCGCCTACCGCGGCCTTGGTGATGCCCAAAGTCACACCCATCTCATCCGCCTTCTCAAGGATCACCTTGAGATAATCCGGCGTGCCCGCATAGGCCGTGACCCCCAGATCGCGCGCCGCCGTCACCTGCAACTCCGTCTGCCCCGTGCCCGCAGGCAGCACCCGCGCGCCCACGGCCCGCGCACCGCTTTCAAACATGTGGCCTGCAGGCGTGAGGTGATAGCTGAAACAATTCTGCACCACGTCATCCGCGCCAATGCCTGCCGCATGCAGAAACCGGCCCATGCGAAACCAATCCCCATCAATGCGCCCCGGCTCATAAATCGGACCGGGTGACTGAAACACATGGCTCACCGCGCCCACCGTCAGCCCGCCAAAGGGCGGCTCCGCCTTCTGCCGCGCGGCCAGATCGGCCTTGCGCAACACCGGCAGCTTGGCGAGGCCCGCCATGTCGCTGATCTCAACGCCCAGCGCCTTCAGTTGCGCCAATTGGTCTGACACCCGCGCATCCGCGCTGCGGGTTTCCAGCGCGTCGAAGTGGCTCATGACAGCCACCGCTTGCGACGCCGATAGCTGCGCACATCGCGGAAAGACTTCCGCCCCTCATCCGACATGCCAAGGTAGAATTCCTTGACGTCCTTGTTCTCTCGTAAGTCCGCTGCAGGCCCGTCCATCACCACGCGACCCGACTCCAGAATGTAGCCGTAATGCGCAAAGCGCAGCGCCACGTTCGTGTTCTGCTCCGCCAACAGAAAGGTCACGCCCTCCTGCTCGTTGATCGTCTTCACGATCTCGAAAATCTGCTCCACCAGTTGCGGCGCCAACCCCATCGAAGGCTCATCCAGAAGGATCGTCTCAGGCTTGGACATCAGCGCGCGGCCCACCGCGCACATCTGCTGCTCCCCGCCGGAGGTATAGCCCGCCTGAGAGCGCCGCCTCTCCTTCAATCGCGGAAAGTAGTTGTAGACCAGCTCCAGATCGCGCTGGATCGCG